>CALDUK010000017.1 GCA_937924905.1 uncultured Paracoccaceae bacterium
ACCTCTGGCTCTGGCTCTGGCTCTGGCTCTGGCTCTGGCTCTGGCTCTGGCTCTGGCTCTGGCTCTGGCTCTGAAGGGGCTTCCGCGTCGGTCGTTGGCAAGTCCATAGTTTCCGGCGGAGGTCCTGTGTCGGGGCTTGCCTTGGGTTCAGGATCAACCGTTCTCTCGGCCGCTTCTGCCTGGGTTGCGTCTTCAACCCAGGTTTCTTCGACGCCGCCATCTTCGACAATTGCATCCAGGCCTTCGTCAATCTTGGACGAGGACTTGAAAAGCCGTTCTTTGAGTTTCTTAAAAAAAGCCATAGCGCCCAAGTAATTCGCCCCGGCGCAATATGGAAGACCCGACAGCAGGGTCGCATTATTTTGCCCCTAAACAGGAAACAGTTAATTTTCTGGCAACCCCCAAATTCGTGTGACAAAGTTGGGTGATGAGGCTGTTGATTTTGTTTTGTGCGTTCCTGCCGACGATGGCATGGGGCAATGGTGACCCGATCTCGCCCGAGGAATTCGAGCGGATCGTTACCGGGAAAACCTATACCTATGCTACTGGCGGCGTCGCCTATGGTGCCGAGGCGTATTTAAAGAACCGCCGTGTCCAGTGGAGCTTTCTTGACGGGGAATGCACCGAAGGCGAATGGTATGCTTCGGGCGACGACATCTGTTTTGTCTATGACGATGACAGTATCCCCGGGCCGCAATGCTGGCGTTTTTATCTAAGCGATGGGCGTCTTGCCGCTGAGTTTTCAGGCAACCCCATTTCCAGTTTTCTGTACGAAACCGAACGCCAGTCGGAACCACTTCAGTGTCTGGGGCCGAACATCGGGGTCTGAGGGGCTTCTCGACGACGCGCTATCGTGTTTGAATTGGCCTAAGTACCGGCTTCAAACCGCGGACGAAATGGCCGAAAAAACTGATCGGGCGGCCCGCAGACCGGGCGGCTCGCCGCCTTTGCCAAGCTTGCCCATGGTTGTGGCCATCGCCGCGACCTGCGCCTCGCGCGCATCGCGGTCGTTCAAAAGATGCAAAAGCGCGGCGCCAATTGCATCGGGTGTGCAGGCGGGGCCCAGAAATTCGGGAACAACCTTGGTACCCGAAACAAGATTAACCAGAGTAACCGTGTCGATCTGCGCCATACGGCTCATGATCTGCCAAGACAGCCAGTTCATATCATAGGCGACGACCATCGGCGTTGCATTCGCCGCAAGTTCCAACGAAACCGTGCCCGAGGCGGCGAGTGCGACGTCTGCCGCCGCAAAGGCTGCGCGTTTCTTCGCACCTGTCTCTACCTCATCACGCGGGTCCAGAATGATCGGGTCCCCGGGCCAGTTTCGGCAGGCGTCTTGGACTGCGCTGACAACCGGCCTGGCCGCTGGAACAACAATACGCGCCTCAGGTCTGGCGGCGACAATTTTGCGCATCGCTTCGCCAAAAACAGACCCAAGACGCCCGACTTCGTTTCGGCGCGACCCCGGCAAAACCAAAACAAGTGGTGCGTCGCCAATGCCGTTTTCTTTGCGGAACCTGTGTTGTTCTGCTGCCGTGGCAAGCGGGTCGGCAACAACGGGATGGCCGACGAAGTCGCATGTCATGCCTGCATTTTCCATGTAGGGCGGTTCGAACGGCAAAAGCGCCAAGACATGGTCGATCTGCCGCGCCATCTTTTCGGCCCGCCCCGGTCGCCAGGCCCAGACAGACGGTGCGACATAATGAATGGTTCGGATGTTGCTTTGCTCTTTCACCAGCTTCGCAAGGCGGAGCGAAAAGTCAGGGCTGTCGATCGTGACCAAAGCGTCGGGTTTCGCCGCTATGCACGCGTCGGCTGTTTGGCGCAAACGACGGCGAAGTTCGGGGTATTTGGGAAGAACTTCCGCGATCCCCATTACAGAAAGCTCGTCCATCGGGAAAAGGCTGGTCATGCCTTGGGCATGCATCTCGGGCCCGGCGACGCCATCGAATGTCACGTCGGGCCTCAGTTGTGTTAACCCCTCCATTAATGCGGCCCCCAAGCGGTCGCCCGAGGCCTCACCCGCCAGCAGAAACAGCTTCATCGGGCGCGCACCCAAAGGAAAAGACCACGTGCCTCGGCCTTGGCAAGCGCAGCGTCCAGATCAAGGACCATCACACCACCAGCTTCGATGACCACGCCATCTAGGCCTGCCTTGGCGACATTTTCAAGGGTCTCTGGCCCGATGGCCGGAAGATCAATCCGGCGGTCCTGTTCGGGTTTCGGGGCTTTATAGAAAACACCGCCTTGCTCGTCAGGACGGTTTCGCAGACTGTCCAGCATCCAATCTGTGCCAAAGCTGCCTTCGACACACAGCACTTGCCCATTTTTCACGACACACGCCTGCCCAATATCGCTGGCCCCGATTGCGGTCAGGGATTTAGCGGCACGCGCGGCGTCGTGCTGGTGTTGATCCGTTGGTTTGGCGGTCGTCAGAATGCCCGATTTGGGCAAAAGTCGGGGCTCAATCTCATGCGCAGCTTTGACCTTAAAACCTGCTTCTTCAAAGAACGTCAGCACCAGGCACAGCGCGGCGTCGTCCCCTTGTTGCAAGGCCGTCATCATGCGCGGGACCAATGGCATCGTCGACGCATCAACTTTGGCGGGATCGAGCGGTGGGCGGCGCAGACTGCCTGCGAAGACCACATCGGTTATGCCTTTGTCGGTCAGGTCGTTCAGAAAGCTGCCCAAATGTTCGATGCGAAAGCGGTGGGCTGTGGACACGGTGTCGGGATCAAAACCATCCAACGACGCGACGAGCGCCAAGTCAGGTGCAGCATTTGCAATGATCCCCGGCAGCGCGCCCTGCCCTGCGATCATGGCCAGCATCTCAGCGCTCGGGCGTCAGAAAGTGACGGTCGGACGCGCCCAGGATAAAATCGACAATCTCGCGCACATATGGGCTGTCGGCATCTTCGCCCAGCTTGCGCGCACGGTCCTGAAATGCACCATCGCCTTGCGCCAACATCTGAAAGGCAGCACGAAGTGCTGTGATGTCCGACCGCGCCACGCCTTTGCGTTTCAAACCAACAAGGTTCAATCCATCCAATTCGCCGCGCGGGGCCTGCACAAGGCCGTATGGGATCACGTCGTTTGTCACCATCGTGACCGCGCCAATGATCGCCCCGCGTCCAATACGCACCCATTGATGGATGCCCGACAGGCCGCCAATGATTACGTCGTCTTCTATCACGCAATGTCCGGCGATGGCCCCTTGATTGGCAACAATCACACGGTTGCCGACGCGGGCATCATGGGCCACATGCGCGCCGGTCATAAACAAACAGTCGTCGCCAACTGCGGTCACGCCCCCGCCGCCTTCGGTGCCGGTGTTCATGGTCACGCCCTCTCGGATGCGGTTGCGCGCGCCAATCGTCAAACGGGTTTCTTCGCCGCGGAATTTCAAGTCCTGGGGAATCTCACCGACGACCGCGCCGGGATAAATGACAGTCTCTTCACCAATCTCGGTAATGCCTGCGACCACAACATGGCTTTTCAGAACAACGCCTTCGCCAAGGGTGACTTGGGCGCCGACCAGACAGAACGGCCCAACCTTGGACCGCGCCCCGATCTTGGCACCCTCTTCGACAATTGCCGACGGATGAATGCTGGCGCTTTGGTCAATCACTTCGGAAGGTCCATCATTGCAGTGAACTCGGCCTCGCAAGCAAGCTCATCCCCGACGACGGCCCGGCCTTTAAACTTCCATACTTTGCCGCCGCCGCGCAATTTTTCGATGTGCATATGAAGGCTGTCGCCCGGTGTGACCATTCGGCGAAACTTTACGCCATCCAGCGCCATGAAATAGACGCCGAATTCTTTGCCTGCGAGATCGTTGTTCACGCCGACAATCACGGCCGCTGTTTGCGCCATGGCTTCGACCATCAACACGCCCGGAAAAACTGGCTGGTTTGGGAAATGCCCAGTGAACTGAGGTTCGTTCATTGTAACATTCTTGATGCCGGTTCCGGCGTCGTCCGAGGTTATATCGACAACGCGGTCAACCATAAGAAAGGGATATCTGTGCGGAATAATCTGCTGGATCAAACCGATGTCGGCGCTTTTCAGCGTCTCGTTCATGTGCTCACCTCTTTTGGCAAGAGGCGTATCAACTGGACGCGTCCAGAGCAAGGGAGCCCGTCAAAGCCCGCGCCGCCACCATTGACGCCAAAGCGTCCATGCCCGTTGTCTGTGCTTGCCCCCACGCCAAGCGAGCTTCACAAAGTTAGTCATTTTTCTGTCCTGCCTCGGCCCGGTGTGTTCCCGGACTTCTGGTGCCATTAACACCGTAAAGTCCGCGTTACCAAAGACCAGAGTTGAGGGTCAGACATACAACTGCGACTAGCAGGCCACATTTTTCGGCAACGAACCGCTGAAATGATGGATGTGGGCGCAATGTTATGCCCATAGGGGCACTGAACAGTTGGGTTCAGCGGTGCCATTCCATTCGAAACTCGGACGGGCCATCTTCGCCGTCGCGGGTATCTTCGGTCCAAGCAAAGCCCTCGCGCTTGTAAAAGACGTGGGCCCGAGTGTTTGGCGCATGTGTCCAAAGTTGCAAATAGTTTCGATCTGATTTGATGTAATCCACCAAGCGCTTGCCCAACCCTTCACCCTGTCTGGTGACATAGAGACCGGCGATCAATGAAATATCGGAATGGAAAGATAGATAGCCAACGACGGGCTCGCCGATGACGAACACATCGCGTTCCGGGATGGCCTCGGCGAACATTGTTGTCATTTCGGCTTCGGTGAACCGGTCCGCGATCCACGGTGTTGCTGCAACCCAGCCCAACACAACCTGCGCGCAGGCTTCGGCATCTGACACCTGGGCGCGGCGAATGTCTGAACAGGCGCGCAAGTTCAATCCTTATAGTCCGGTTCTTCGCGATCCAGCACTCGCTTCATTTCGGCGAAATGGGCAAATTCGGCTTCTTTGTAAGTTTCCCATTCCGTCGCAGTCGCTTCGGCCAGATGATCGGGCATGATCGCAAGCGTTTGACCTGTTGAATAAGCCAGCACCAGTGTCCGTGCGGCGCGTTCAAGATGATACATTGCGTCCCAAGCCTCGGCGACTGTGCCGCCAAAAGTTGTGACACCGTGGTTCTGCATCATCACCGCACCATGATTACCGACGCTTTGGCTGATGCGTTCGCCCTCTTCGCCCTCGGTCGCAATCCCGCCAAAAGCAAGATCATAGGCAAGACGTTTGTACCAACGTGCAGTGACCTGATCGATCGGGTGAATTGTCGGATCTTTCAAGCCCGCAAGCGCGGTGCAATGCGGGGGATGAATATGAAGTGCCACACGCGCCTGTGGCAAGTTCCGGTGAAGCGCCGAATGGATCGACCATGCCGACGGATCAGGTGCGTCCGGGCGATCCATGGTACTGGGGTCATCGGCATCGCACAAAAGCAAATCGGATGCCTTGACGCGGCTCCAATGCGCCCAGCGGGGATTGACAATGAACTTCTTGCCATCGGCCGAAATGGCTGCGGAAAAATGGTTGGCGACCCCTTCGTGCCAACCTTCGCGACAAGACAACCGGATCGCGGCTGCAAGGTCGATGCGGATTTGGGTTTCGTCTAGCGTGGTGTCATGCTGGGTCATCTGTTTTCCCTTTAGCCGCTAAGCATTGTGCGTCATCGTGAACACTGTGCGTTTGTCACGCCCATATACAATACCCGCTGTCCCATCGCGCGACAGATACAGAGATTTTTCGCAAGAATATGCGCCGGCCGACGTTTTGAGCCGTCAGTTGTTAAACAAATAGCAACATGTTTTCAGAGATAACAACATTGTGGGGGGCTTTTGTGAGGGACCCTGGGCCATGATACCAAGCACTTCGGTCACCAGTTTGCCTGGCAAGATTGCGCAGACCGCCGCTTCGCCACAGTCGGATCGTGCGCATGCTAGCGAAGCGGCACGTGCCAGCGCAGGCGAAACGGCTGCTTCGAACGTAAGGGCTGAAACCGCTCAGGCGGTCAGCGCGCCGAAACAATCCGCAGCTGCCCCGCGCCTGCGGGATGAAGAAACGTCTGAACGCACAGCGCGCCCCGTTCTGGCCAAGGATGCACCCGCCGGGCCACCACCCACATTTGAAGAAAGTCCGCTGGAACGTCAGGTGCGCGTGGCCTTTGATCCGCCAGAAATGCCAGTCGAACCCGAAGATTCTGCCGTGGGATTTCCTGGTGATGAACAAGCAGATGAAGTCATTGACGACGCGCCTCAACCACCAGTCGACCTAGAAACGGCCGAGCCGCCTCCCAACAAGACGGAACGGGCCGAGGCGAGCTTTGCCGAAACGCGCGAAATGGCCGAACCGAAAGAACCCGCACAGTTCGACGTCGCGCGGTGACGGAATAGGCAGCCATGCCCCGGCCCTTTGCAGTGCCTATCGCGCAAAACGCAACACCCGTTCCGTGATGCCCTGATCCTGCAGAAGGAAATAGACTACATCTGCAAAACGCACGCGCATTTTCAACGCTTTCCCTTGATGAAATGCCGCACTATAAGTCGTGAAACGCAAAAACAGCGGGCAGACCGAGGGGCGGACATGACCAAGAGATCACACGACGATGATGTCGATTTCATCAAGGCTTTGGCCGAGTTGTTGAGTGAAAACGACCTTTCCGAGTTGCAGGTCAAACGAGACTATCCGGAAGATGGCAGTCTCAACATCCGTGTCAGCCGGGTATTGCCGAACACACAACCCGCAATCGCCTATGCCGCCGCCCCGGCTGCAGCAGCAGCGCCCGCACCGGTCGCGGCTTCTGCACCGGCCCCGGCGGCTGACAACGACGACCCCGCAGCTTTGCCGGGCGCCGTTGTTTCGCCCATGGTGGGCACCGCATATCTTTCGCCCGAGCCGGGAACAGCCGCTTTTGTCACCGTGGGTGACAGTGTCAGCGAAGGTCAGACACTGTTGATCGTCGAAGCCATGAAGACGATGAACCAAATCCCGGCCCCCGCGTCCGGCACAGTGAAACGCATCCTCATCGAAGATGGCGCACCAGTCGAATTCGGTGCGCCCCTGATGGTGATCGAGTAAAGGTCGGGCGGATGTTCGACAAAATCCTGATCGCGAACCGGGGCGAGATCGCCCTTCGTGTCATTCGCGCCTGCCGTGAAATGGGCATTCAAACTGTGGCCGTGCATTCGACAGCGGATGCAGATGCCATGCATGTTCGGATGGCAGACGAAAGCGTCTGTATCGGCCCGCCTTCGGGAACAGACAGCTATTTGTCGATTCCGGCGATTGTGTCCGCCTGTGAAATCACAGGCGCGCAGGCCATCCATCCCGGCTATGGTTTTCTATCCGAGAATGCGAATTTCGCGCAAATCCTGGAAGATCATCAGATCACCTTCATCGGCCCGTCAGCCCAACACATCCGGACCATGGGCGACAAGATCACCGCCAAAGATACGGCCAAAGCACTGGGCATCCCGGTGGTACCCGGCTCAGACGGCGGTGTGCCTGACCTGGCGTCGGCCAAGGCAATAGGCAAAGAGTTTGGCTATCCGGTGATCGTCAAAGCAACCGCAGGCGGCGGCGGGCGCGGAATGAAACTGGCGCGTACGGCGGCTGAAATGGAAACCGCGTTCACCACTGCGCGGACCGAAGCCAAAGCCGCATTCGGGAATGATGAAGTTTACATCGAAAAGTATCTCGAAAAACCTCGGCATATCGAAATTCAGGTCTTTGGAGATGGCAAGGGCAACGCCGTCCATCTGGCCGAACGCGATTGTTCGCTGCAACGGCGGCACCAAAAAGTGTTCGAGGAGGCGCCCGGCCCATCAATCAGCCCCGAAGAACGCGCGCGCATCGGAAAGATATGCGCCGATGCCGTGGCCGAGATTGACTATATTGGCGCCGGCACGGTCGAGTTTCTATACGAAGAAGGCGAGTTCTACTTCATCGAAATGAATACCCGCCTTCAGGTCGAACATCCGGTAACCGAAGCCATCTTTGGTGTCGACTTGGTGCGCGAACAAATTCGCGTTGCCGCTGGTCTGCCCATGTCGTTCAATCAAGACGATCTGAAGATAAACGGCCATGCCATTGAGATCCGGATAAACGCCGAAAAGCTGCCGAACTTTTCGCCGTCACCGGGCCGGATCAGCCAGTATCACGCACCGGGTGGTTTGGGTGTTCGGATAGATTCGGCCATTTACGATGGCTATTCCATTCCGCCTTACTATGACTCGCTGATTGGAAAATTGATTGTCCATGGTCGCGACCGTCCCGAGGCCCTTGCCCGGCTGGAGCGCGCGCTGTCCGAATTGATCATTGATGGAATAGACACGACCGTTCCTTTGTTCAACGCATTGTTGGGTGAAGCGGATGTTCTGTCAGGTGACTACAATATCCATTGGCTTGAAAAGTGGCTAGAAGCCCATCTGGACTAGTTTGGAAAGTGAGTATTTTCTCGAACGATTTTTGACCAAAGATCGGATACGATCTGCGGGATGAGTGATCGTGCGCTAACTCCTGACCTTTTGCTGGGCGCTTATGCGGCTGGTGTTTTTCCAATGGCCGAAGACCGGAATGATCCGGGGGTCTACTGGGTTGATCCAAGGTTTCGCGGAGTTCTGCCATTGGACGGGTTCCACATGTCGCGATCACTGGCGCGGCGTATGAAGACCGGGCGATACCATGCGACACTGAACAGGGCGTTCAGCCAGGTTCTTGATGGTTGCGCGGCGCGCGAGGAAACCTGGATAAACGAAACCATTCGTGATCTGGTTTTGGAACTTGCGCCAAACGGGCATGCCCATGCTTTTGCGGTCTGGGACCACGACCGGTTGGTTGGCGGCATGTATGGCATCACACTGGGCGCCGCCTTCTTTGGTGAAAGCATGTTTTCCAACTACACAGACGGATCAAAAATGGCGTTAGCCTGGGCGGTGGATCATCTGGTGCGCACGGGATTCACCCTGTTCGACACGCAGTTTCTGACGCCACATCTTGCGTCGCTCGGCGGTGTGGAAATTCCGCGCGCAGTCTATCACCAACGCTTGCATAACGCGCTGGAAGCGCCCGCAAATATTCAGAAAATTCCGTTGGAAAACGACCCTCAGGCGGTGGTGCAGCGGATCACCCAAATGTCGTAGCGCGGGTGGTCAAGCGCATTCAGCGCCGGACTGGACGCGACCATCCAGCCTTCGAACAGCAATGTCTCGCGTTGCGGATCGCGAATAGTAAGCCATGCATAGGCCTCGCCCGCGCGGTTGTCTTCGGGATAACGGCAATCGGAAAGTTCAACTTCTAAACGCCCAACCCTTGCCACATCGCCTTTGGCAAGCGTGATATCGATCACGTCGCCCGAGACTTTGTCGAGCCCCTTAAGGTCGACGCCTGCACCGGATAAGGCCCGCACATCGTTCGCAGGCACGTCGGGTATCGCAGCCGTTGCACCGTCTATGGGCGAGGTGACGGTATCTTGGCTTTCCTGCGCATTGGCCGTGGTCGCAAGCATAAACGCCAGCGCAAAAAGCCGGATCATTCGCTGTCACCTGACACAAATTTCAAAAGCAGTTGCACAATCGAAACCGAACTCTGCGTATCCGCAATCTCGCTGCCCGGCTCCAGATTGAATGCCGAGCCACCCGGGAGAATTTCCAGAAAGCTTCCACCCAACAATCCTTCCGATGCAATCACGATGGCGGAATCGTCCGGCAAGATCACATCACTTTGCAACGAGAACGCTGTTTCAGCACGGAACGTCGCCGGATCCAGAACCATGTCGGTGACGCTGCCCACTTTGACACCGGCCAACCGGACATCTGTTCCTATCCCAATGCCTTCGGCCGAACGAAACGAAGCACTGTAGTTTTCCAAGCCAGATTGACCAACGCCCACGCCGCCAACCTGCCCCGCATAAAACAAAAACCCGGCAGCAACAGCCAGAACTGCGCCCCCAGTGATAACTTCGGTGATATTCTCAGCCATAATACTTACTCCGGCGCCCAAGCCTCGTAATCCGAACGATCGGCTGGTTTGGCTTTGCGCAATGATCCCGCCGGCGCATAGGCGGCCGAGGTACCTGTCAGGTTTTCCTGATGTGGTTTTTCCCAGGCTTTCCGGGGCAAGGGCTTTTCAGTCGGCGGCTCGTCCCAGGTGAAATGCAGCCAACCGTGCCACTCGGGGCTGACGCGGCTTGCTTCGGTTTCACCATTGAAAACAACCCAACGGCGGCCTTCCTTGGATTTGTAGAAAACATTGCCTTGGTCGTCTTCGCCAACCTTTTCCCCTTTGCGCCACGTATAGAACTGGGTGCCCCAGGTTTGGCTGTTCCACCAAGTGACAGAACGGAGAATCGTGTTCAGGATGCCCATGCGGTTGGCCCTTTGCTTGCCCTAATGCCGGTATGCCCGACTGGACATTGGAGATCTAGAGCAGGTTTTAGCGATGATCCCAGTCGGTGGAAGCCTGCTGAATGTCGCATGCGGTTCTCTAGGCGCATCAGCCCCATCGCGGTACCAGCACACCGAAGCAGATCAAACGGCTAGCTTGCGCTTGCAGGCTCGGCTTTCGGATCGCCATGAATCATCAGCGGATTTGCTTCGGCACTGACAGCTTCTTCGTTCACGACAACTTCTTCAACGCTGTCGAGGCCCGGCAAGTCGAACATCGTATCCAGAAGAATACCTTCCATGATCGAACGCAGACCACGCGCCCCCGTTTTGCGCTGGATTGCCTTTTTTGCAATTGCCGAAAGCGCGTCCTCGGTGAATGTAAGCTGCGCGTTCTCCAACTCGAACAAGCGTTGGTACTGTTTGACCAAAGCGTTCTTAGGCTCAGTCAGAATGGTGACAAGCGCGTCCTCGTCCAGATCTTCAAGGGTCGCAATCACCGGCAATCGACCGACGAATTCAGGGATCAAGCCAAATTTGAGCAGGTCTTCCGGCTCAAGGTCTTTGAAATGCTCACCCGTTGATTTTTCATCAGGGTCGCGAACATCTGCCCCGAACCCCATGGCCGATCCTTTGCCCCGTTGCGCAATGATCTTGTCCAGACCCGCAAACGCGCCCCCGCAGATGAAGAGGATATTGGTCGTATCGACCTGCAGGAATTCCTGCTGGGGATGCTTCCGCCCGCCTTGCGGTGGAACGCTTGCAACAGTGCCTTCCATGATCTTCAGAAGGGCTTGCTGCACGCCTTCGCCCGAAACATCGCGCGTGATCGACGGGTTGTCAGACTTGCGCGTAATTTTGTCGACCTCGTCAATATAGACAATGCCGCGTTGCGCCCGTTCGACGTTGTATTCCGACGCCTGCAACAGTTTCAGAATGATGTTTTCAACATCTTCGCCGACATAGCCTGCTTCGGTCAGCGTGGTCGCGTCGGCCATCGTGAACGGAACGTCCAGAATGCGGGCCAGCGTTTGCGCCAAAAGCGTCTTGCCACAGCCCGTTGGGCCGATCAGCAGAATGTTTGACTTGGCCAATTCAATGTCGGTTTTGCCAGCGTGGTTTAACCGTTTGTAGTGATTATGTACCGCAACCGACAGCACGCGCTTGGCATGCGCCTGCCCAATCACATATTCGTCAAGCACATCGCAAATCTCGCGCGGCGACGGAACACCGTCGGAAGATTTAAGACCAGCGGTCTTCGTTTCTTCACGGATGATGTCCATACAAAGTTCGACGCATTCGTCGCAAATGAACACCGTCGGGCCAGCGATGAGCTTACGCACTTCATGCTGACTTTTCCCGCAAAAAGAGCAGTATAGCGTGTTCTTGCTGTCACCAGAATTGTTCGCCATCGCGCTTACCTTATCTTGCCCAAGGTCCCTGCCCTGACCTTCGCTATTTCCCAAACCCTAGGCGGAACACCCACCCTGTACAACGCAAAACTCGCAAATTGATTAAAGCACTCAGGTTGCGTCGCTTTCCGTCTTCGCGCGGGTGGCAACAATCTCGTCAATCAGGCCCCATTCTTTCGCTTCTTCGGGCGTCATGAAGTTGTCACGCTCCAGAGCGGCTTCGACCTTCTTCATGGTTTGACCGGTGTGTTTGACGTAGATTTCGTTCAACTGTGTTTTCAGGCGTTCCACGTGCTGCGCGTGGATCATGATATCGGTCGCCTGCCCTTGGAACCCGCCCGACGGCTGGTGCACCATGATCGAACTGTTTGGCAGCGAAAGACGCATGCCTTTTTCGCCCGCCGCCAGCAAAAGCGACCCCATCGAAGCAGCCTGACCAACAACCAAAGTGGCAATCTTGGGTCGGATATACTGCATCGTGTCGTAGATCGACAAACCCGCTGTCACAACGCCGCCGGGGCTGTTGATATACATCGAAATTTCCTTCGACGGGTTTTCCGCCTCAAGGTGCAGCAACTGGGCGACGATCAGCTGGCTCATCCCGTCGTGCACGGGACCGTTGACGAAGACGATACGCTCTTTCAGCAAGCGCGAGAAAATATCGTAGGCCCGTTCCCCGCGGCTGGTCTGTTCAACCACCATTGGAACAAGGTTCATATGGGTTTCGATCGGGTCTTTCATGGAATGCCTGCCTTGCTTTGCGAACGTTCTTACGCCGGAGGTGTTGCCAGAGTCTTAGTAGCGGCACTCGGAGCCTGCAAGGCACCCGGACGAAGCTTTTTGCAAGACAGCTCAGAAAGCGCAGGTCAGCCGCGATCCATTCCCGCCAATTCACCTTTTGGGCCGGTGGTTTTCGCAAGCGAACGGAACAGATCATCGCGTCGGACTTCGGACAAGGATTGCCCCGGTCGGCGTCTTGCGATCGGATCCACAATCAAAGGCCAAACAAACCAGACGGTAATCGCACCCAAAAGCACAACGGATAAGGCAGTCAGTATAGTCATCTCTCTCATGTCCCCACATGGTGACGGCAAGGCAGCGCCGCAAGCGACACGATTCCTTTGAAAAATGGCGAAAGAATGACAGTCCGGCATGAACACCCCGTCAGATAAGCACGAATTCGCTTCAATTTTTGGACTACGTCAGAAATCCGCCTAAAACTGTTGCGTCAGCTTTCGCTTGCACCCGTGTTCCGGGCGCGGCAGGGTCGCGCCATGGCTCAGATAGTGACACTTCCCCGCAACGAAACCGGCATCGAAACCGCCATTGGCATATTGAAACAACGCTTTGGCGAGCAGCTTCAAACAGGCCAAGCCATCCGCGAGCAGCATGCGCACACGACGACATGGTTGCCGAACCAACCGCCCGACGCGGTGGTTTTTGCACGTTCGACACAAGACGTGGCGGATATCGTGCGCGTGGCGTCCGAACACAAAGCACCGGTCATCGCCTTCGGCACAGGCACTTCTCTGGAAGGTCATGTGAACGCCCCCGCTGGCGGTATTTCTATAGATGTCAGTCAGATGGACAAAGTTCTTAAAGTACATCCCGAAGATTTGGATGCGATTGTTCAGCCCGGCGTAACCAGAAAAGCCTTGAACGAATATCTGCGCGATACAGGTCTGTTCTTTCCTATTGACCCGGGCGCCAATGCCTCGCTTGGTGGCATGGCAGCGACCCGTGCGTCTGGCACGAATGCAGTGCGATACGGAACGATGAAAGATAACATTCTGGCGCTGGAAGCTGTGCTGCCAAATGGCGAGATTATTCGCACAGGTGGACGGGCCAAGAAATCTTCCGCCGGCTATGACCTGACGCGGCTTCTTGTTGGGTCAGAAGGCACCTTGGGGATCATCACTGAACTAACCTTAAAGCTATACGGCATCCCCGAAGCTATGTCGTCGGCCCGATGCACATTTCCAGATGTCGCCTCGGCCTGCAACGCGGTGATCATGACCATACAAATGGGCGTGCCGGTTGCCAGGATCGAGCTGTTGGACACCGACAGCGTGCGCGCCATCAACGCCTATGCAAACCTGAACATGCCCGAGAACCCGCTGTTGCTGCTGGAGTTTCACGGGTCCGAGGCCAGCGTCACAGAACAAGCGGCCACGTTTGGCGAACTGGCCGCAGACAACGGCGGCACAGAATTTGAATGGACCACAGATGCCGAAGCCCGCACCAAGCTGTGGCAAGCACGGCACGACGCTTATTTCGCACTTTTGCGTCTGCGCCCGGGCGCAGACGGTGTCGCAAGCGATGTCTGCGTGCCGATCTCGAACTTGGCCGAAGCGGTGACGCGGGCGCAGGACAAGGCGACCGAACTTGGTCTTTTGGCGCCTATTCTGGGCCATGTGGGCGATGGAAACTTCCACGCTTCTGTTCTGATCGACAAAAACGACAGCGACGAATGCGCCAGATGCGACCAATATCTGACCTTCCTAAGTGATCTGGCAATCAGTTTGGACGGCACGATTTCCGGAGAACATGGGATCGGTCAGGGCAAGCGACAGTCGTTGACAAAAGAACAACCAAGCGCGCTGTCTACGATGCAGGCGATCAAGCGTGCCATCGACCCAGACAATATCATGAACCCCGGGAAAATCTTGCTGGACTGACTGGGTCTGTCACCGGCGATCAATCGCTGCCCGCGCGCCGCCTGTCCCCCAACTTGACGTCTGGTTTGACGGCCACACCCTGGCCTGGCAAGCCCTCGGACATCATCTTACTAAGCTGTTCACGCGCGCGGTTGGCGCGGCTTTTGATGGTGCCGACAGGAACGCCGCAAAGGTCCGCCGCCTCTTCGTACCCAAAGCCCAACGCACCAACCAATACAATCGTTTCGCGCTGCTCCAGCGTCAGATAACGCAACGCTTTCACAAGGTCTTCCAAATCCAGCCGCCCGTCATGCGCCGGCTCGATTGCCAGCGCCGACGCAGCCGCGGCATCGATATCTTCGACCTCGTATCTTCGTTTTCTGAGATATGAAAAAAACGTGTTGCGCAGAATGGTAAAAAGCCAGGCGCGCAAATTGGTCCCGGGCTGGAACTTGTCGAAATTGGTCCATGCTTTGACGATAGCGTCCTGTACCAGATCGTCGGCCGCTGCATTGTTTTGGGTCAGCGAAACCGCAAAAGCGCGCATTGACGGCAGGTGCGAGACTATTTCCTCTTTTGGGTCAACCTTCATACCCCCTGACCTTCTTCGCCGGCATCCTTCTCGGCAACCTCGCCGCTGCGCAGCTGGTCCAGAAGAACGGCAAAGCGGTCGGGCAAGTCTTCGTTCAATAAGGCTGCATATGCTTTGCGGAGATTTTCATCGATCTCCTCCAGATCTCTTGGCGTTTTGGATGTATCGCTGTTCATAGTTTGCACCCACTGGCCACACGCTTGGTTAGCATTTATAGAAAACTTTGCAACCTAAGATAACTTTTTGCGTGGGCCGTTCAAACATGAAATCGCTTGCAAACGATATTGAAACCATCCTTCCAAATCTGCGCCGCTACGCGCGTGCCACGACCGGGGATCAGGCTCACGGTGATGATCTGGCCGAAGCGGCCTTGCGCCGTTTGATTGCGTCTTGGGGGACATCGCCACAAACCAGCCTGTCCAAGGTTGCATTGTTTCAGGCATTTCACGATGGCCAAGACCGCAGGGCGCGACCAACGGACGGCGCGCTAAGCCCCGACGAATCCCGCGCGCATTTGCATTTATCCAAACTCACCTCGGACAGCCGTCAGGCGCTTTTGCTGCGCGCCTTTGAACGATTTGACGACGACGAAATCGCAACCATTATGGGCATTGATGCCGCGCGCGTTGCGGAACTTATCACGACGGCGCGGCACGAGATTTCGCAGGCAATTTCGGGGCGCATATTGATCATCGAAGATGAAGCTCGGGTGGCGACCCGGATCGAAGACATTCTTATCGAGATGGGTCACAAGATTATCGGCCAAGCAGCACGCCATGACGATGCGGTCAGCCTGGTGGCTCAATCCATCCCTGATCTGATCCTAAGCGATATCCAACTGGCCGACGGCGACGATGGCGTGGAAACGGTCAGCGACATATTGCAAAAGCACCCGGGCGTGCCCGTCATATTCGTCACGGGCTTTCCCGAAAGACTGCTGACAGGACAAGGACCAGAACCGGTCTTTTTGATCACCAAGCCGTTTTCAAAAGACCAAGTGCGCTCGGCGGTCAGTCAAGCCATGTTCTTTGCCGAACGCACGGCATAAAGCCACTGTCGGCTGCGTTTTTTTGCCATGGGTAGAGGTGGCGCACCCGAGAGGATTCGAACCTCTGGCCTCTGCCTTCGGAGGGCAGCGCTCTATCCAGCTGAGCTACGGGTGCCTTCGCGTCGTATAGCGGCCTGACCATTCAAGCGCAATGACCGGGACGCGCGGTTTGGTTCGGAAATCGCGCCATTGGTAACCTTGTCTTTATACGCTCAGCGTACAAGCGGCCTTGGGTGGGTCGTGAGGTTGAGATGATTACAATTACCCTTGGCAACCCTGATTGGGATCGTGTTGTGTTTGCGCTTTCGCATTTCAGTCACAACGAAGAATTTCAGCAAACTTTGACAAAAGTTCTGGATGCATTGACGGAAGATCGCGACAAACCCGACACCTGATCTTGGGTCTTGGCCGCGTGCTTTAGCCGAACAGGTCGTGGCAAAGCTCCAGCGCGTCGATCAACGTGTCGACCTCTTGCTTTGTGTTGTACAAACCAAAGCTGGCGCGGGTCGTCGCCGTAACGCCAAGGTGATCCATCAGCGGGCCAGCACAATGGTGACCCGCACGGACCGCGACGCCCTTTTTGTCGAGTACGGTTGAAACATCATGCGGGTGGGCCGAACCGTCGAGCGTGAAAGAAAAGATCGCCGCCTTGTCGGCAGTGGTGCCCTGCACCTGCAGCCAGTTCAGCCCGTCCAGCTTGGTCCGGGCATAGTCACGCAGCGCGTCTTCATGGGCCGCGACATTTTCCATGCCAAGGCCCATCATATATTCCAGCGCCACACCAAGACCGATCTGTTGAACGATGCCGGGTGTCCCCGCTTCGAATTTCATCGGCGGATCATTCCAGGTGATCACGTCTTTATGAACCTCGCGGATCATATCGCCACCACCGATGAACGGACGCATTTCCGACATCCGCTCTTTGCGCATGTAAATCGCGCCCGATCCTGATGGCCCGTAAAGCTTGTGGCCCGTGATCGCATAAAAATCGCACCCAAGCGCCTGCACATCGACGGGCATGTGCACTGCGGCCTGACTGCCGTCGACCAGCACTGGCACGCCCTGCGCCCGCGCGGCTTCGCAGATTGCCTTGATGTTCACCCGTGTCCCAAGCACGTTTGACACATGCGTCACCGCAATCAGCTTGGTTCGGGGCGTGATCGCATCCAGCACTTTTTCAGGCGGCAAAGCCCCCGTCTCATCCACATCGACCCAGACCAGTTTGATCCCCTGACGTTCGCGCAGGAAATGCCACGGCACAATATTTGCGTGATGCTCCATCACCGACAGGATGATCTCGTCACCCGCTTCCAGTCGCGGCATTGCCCAACCATAGGCGACCGTATTGATCCCTTCAGTTGTTCCGGAATTCATCACGATTTCGTCTTCGCTTCCCGCATTCAAGAAACGTGCGATGGTGCCACGCACGGCCTCATAGTTATCCGTCGCAAGGTTCGACAGATAATGCAGACCTCGATGCACATTGGCATATTCCATCGAATAGGCCTGCGTCACCGCATCAATCACAACCTTCGGTTTTTGTGCCGATGCCCCATTGTCCAGATAAACCAGGGGTTTGCCGTTCACCTCGCGCGACAAAATGGGAAAGTCGGCGCGGATGGCGTCCACGTCATACATTGGCGAAGTCTCCGACCGGCGTGACAAAAAGCGGCGCGACCAACATCAACCCAAAAAACGTCATGACCAGCGCAAGCAAAAATACTCCAACCGCGGGACCAAGCGACGAAAAGCCGTGAAGGGCCGCAATAAAGTTGATGTGAATCCAGGTCAAAAACAGCGCGACTGCCAAAATGAACAATCCGGCCAAAGGGGGCGCTATGACGAAAAGCAAAAGTTGGAACGCAACCGCCGGCAAAAATATAGCTTGCAGAAAGATCATCAGCAAAAGTGAGTCCGGGAATTTTCCCAGACCACCAAACCAATTCCCCGCTTTGGTGATCGAAAAGCTGAAAAGTAACAGCATGACAGTCAACAGCATCACCATCTGAAACGGTGAAATAATGACGAACGGGCTTGGCGCCAGATATTCGCTGATCGTATTCAGGACGACGCTGATCACCACAACCAACAGCAAAGCGGGCGCAAGGGCGTGTCTGGGAAATCCAAGCGCCAGTACATCGGCAGCGGCGGCGCGGGGTTGACGATAAGCGCGGAGGCCTTGCGCCATAAGAGAGTCCAAAAGTGTCATTCTACGTTTCCTGCCCCGTGCGCACAGCCGCCACAAGACCGATCAGCATGAACAACAAAAATGCGCCGATTGCCGCAAGCGCGGCCGCGGCTGCACCAGGCGATTCCCCGGTAAACCCAGCCGCCAACCCCGAAAACAACCAAAGCGGCGAAGACGCCAACAGCGCCCAGAATATCCCCATACGGACATGGTGTCCCGGGGCTTCGATTTTCAGCACCCGAAGGATCAAAAATACAACAATCGAGAACACGTAAAAAACCAATGGCATCATCAGGACCCATGCAAAGAACGCCCCCGCCATGCGTTCCTGAAACGAAATCGACGGCTCAAGGAACGCCTGACGCGACAGAACCGGAAGGGCTGCGACGAATATCAGAAAACACGCGCCCATCAGCACCGCCAAGGCGCGCCCTTCGCTTGTCTCGCCCGCCCGCATCTGCCGCATCTGAACCTCGCGGGGCGACCGATAGGTCCGCGCAATGTCTGCCGCGATGCTCATCCTCGATGCCGCGTCAGCCAGCCTTCTAGGCGCAACCGGATGTCATCGGCAATCAGATCGTCTTCGATCTCGTCAATCGCTTCTGCCAGAAATGCCAGAACCAGCAAATCTTGCGCTTCGGCCACAGGCACTCCGCGCGAGCGCAGGTAGAACAGCGCTTCCTCGTCGATCGCGCCCGATGTGCTTCCGTGCGAACAGGCAACATCGTCGGCGTAGATCTCCAACTCGGGCTTCGCGAGGAATTGCGCATCTTCATCCAGCAACAAGGATTGGCTAATCTGATACCCGTCGGTTTTCTGCGCACCAGGCTTTACAAGAATTT
This sequence comes from uncultured Paracoccaceae bacterium, assembly GCA_937924905.1. GTDB lineage: Bacteria > Pseudomonadota > Alphaproteobacteria > Rhodobacterales > Rhodobacteraceae > JAJDOD01. Next base: position 19,099 of record CALDUK010000017.1, read on the forward strand.
TGCCCTGAAACGTGCCGATGGCGCCGTTCTTCAAGACCTTTTTATAAACCTGACGGCTTTCGCAATTCACCGCATCATGGGTGATGAATACCGTGTCATCATGGTGAAATTCGCCGTCGCCCATTGCAGCGCCCGCGATGTGCGCGCTGGCGTTGTCACCGGTCAGTTCCAGAAACGCTTCGTTGCGCGTCAGGCGACCATTTGCGGTCAGCGTGAAACTTTTGAACGAAGAGTCCTCGCCCAATCGCGCAAAAAGATGCGTCACTGACCGCCGTTCGTGGTCACGCCCCTGCGTGCGCACATGGTGAAAGGCACTTCGGTCTGCGATGTCGACTTCCAAGCAGGAATTAAACCTCGCAGCGGCCGGCCCGCTTTCCAAAAGCGTCAGGTCGGCGCCTTCTTCAACACGAACAACGAAGTGCAGAATGGCGTCGCTGTCGGTTTTTTCGTGCAAGTACCGGAAATGCAGAGGCTTTGACACCTTGCCCGTTGCACGCAGAACAAACCCGTCTGTCGCAAAGGCCGAGTTCAACGCAGCAAAAGGTCGGTTTACCGGATCATGCGCGCGTGCTTCAAGAACACCGTACAAGTCCTTGGCCCAATGGATGTCTTGCGCCGCCGCGTCAGCCAACCTTTGAATTTCAACACCTTCAAGCGACAAGTCATCAGACATGTCGGCATCGAACACACCGTCCCGAAAGACCAGCGTCAGACGATCGAGGTCCCCAAAGTCCGGTGTATCACTCCCTTTGAAAAGAGCCGCTTCTGGCGCTTCAACGGCATTCAGGCTGTCGGGGCGCGTAAACCGCCAATATTCGTCACGCGGACCGGGCAACCCCATCTTTTCCAACCGCGCAAGGCCTGCGGCACGGGCTTCGCGGGCCCAGGCCCCGCTTTGCGGCATGGCCAGCGCTGCAATCCGGGTTTGTGTTGCGTCCATTTTGGTTTGGGGCAGTGCCATTACGCCACCTCGGCCAGAATATCGGCATATCCGTTGTTTTCGACTTCCAGCGCCAATTCCGGCCCACCGGATTTCACAATCCTGCCGTCTGCCATGATGTGCACGACGTCCGGCCGGATGTGATCAAGCAAACGCTGGTAATGCGTGATCACCAGGAATGCCCGACCCTCATCCCGCAACGCGTTGACGCCTTCCGACACAAGCCGCATTGCGTCAACGTCCAGGCCGCTGTCGGTTTCATCCAGAATGCACATGCGCGGTTCCAACATCGCCATTTGCAAAATCTCGTTCCTCTTTTTCTCGCCGCCCGAGAAACCTACATTGACGGGGCGCTTCAACATATCGGCGTCAATCTTAAGCGCTTTCGCACGTTCGCGGACCAACTTCAGAAAATCCGCCGCGCTCATTTCATCTTGTCCACGCGCTTTGCGCTGCGCGTTCAATGCAGTCCGCAGGAAGGTCATGTTGCCCACGCCCGGGATTTCAACCGGATATTGAAAGGCCAGAAAGAGGCCAGCCGCCGCTCTTTCCTCGGTCTCCATCTCCAAAAGATCTTCACCCTCCAGCGTCGCGGTGCCATCGGTGACGTCATAGCCATCGCGCCCGGACAAGACATAGGACAACGTCGATTTACCGGACCCGTTCGGCCCCATAATCGCATGGACCGCACCCGCAGGAACGTCTAGATCGACGCCTTTCAGAATGACCTTGTCTTCTTCCTCAAGTTTCACGTGTAGATTATTGATTTTAAGCATTTTTCTTCCTCACGCATGCGCAAAAAGATGCGCCTCAAGGGCACATCTTCCGAAGCGATTCATTGATGATTTCGGGGTGTCTAGACGGCTGCTAAGACAGCTTTCACGTAGGGTTCCGAAAAGAACCCTGAATAGAGGCCGGGCATCGCCTGCATCATATTCAGTTTGTAATACGAGGTCGCAAAAAAACCGCCGGCCAGTGCGACGAATTTTAACCCTGTCATCAACCGGAACGTCCAACCGAAGGCCAACGCCAACAGCCCGCCGATGACAAATGGTGCGTACGGCAGGAACGTCGCCATCGCTTCGGGAAGTTGCAAAGGCACGAGGCCGCCTTCCTGAAAGAAGTGAAAACTTGCCGCTTGGCCCACAAACATGGACAGGCCGCCGAAGAAAACGGCCAACAGCACCAGCGAAGACGTCGCGCCGGAATTCAGATCGACCTTTTTCTTCCGCTTGCGTTTGACGCGCACGGTGTTGTCGATCTTGCCTTTCTTGGCACGATCTTCGTCCCGCGGCCCGATTTCCAGCGAGCCCATGGTGTTCTTGCCGCCCTTTTTGATGCGCGAGATGCGACGGTCGAACCCATCGCGTTGCTTGTCTACAAGAGCCATTCTGCGTTCTCCAAAATTTGGAACCCACATAATTTCTCAAGGAAACATGGCGTTTTAAGGGCGCATACGCGATGATTTCGGTGCGATTTCCGTGATATTTCAGGACGTTCTCCATTTTAGGCGACCGTCACCGCCGTGCCACTGGCCGACACCATCAGCATATTGTTAATCACTTCGTAATCCAGATCGACACCAACCACAGCGTTGCCGCCTGCGGCCCGGGCGCGCTCTTCCAATTCCTGCAAGGCAATCTGACGGGCTTTGGCAAGCTCTTCTTCGTAAGCACCCGAGCGGCCGCCCACGATATCTGTGATCGACGCAAAGATGTCGCGAAACACATTCGCTCCCAAAATGGCTTCGCCGACCACGACCCCATGATAGGCCGCAATCGATTTGCCTTCGACCGACGGTGTCGTGGTCACGATCATAGACGTTTCTCCCCAAGGCGGCATCGTTTACTGCTCATTCGCAAGGCAGGGATGGCTGAAAACGCAGCACGAACGCCGCGCTGCGGTTCCGCTACCCCACCGATCCTTCCAGCGAGATCGCCACCAACTGCTGTGCTTCCATGGCAAATTCCATGGGCAACGCTTGCAACACTTCCTTGCAAAACCCGTTGACGACAAGCGCCACGGCTTCTTCCTCGTCCATTCCACGTTGACGGCAATAGAATAGCTGATCGTCGTCTACTTTCGACGTCGTCGCCTCGTGTTCCACGCGGGACGAATTATTCTTTACCTCGATATAAGGCACGGTATGCGCCCCGCATTTGTCACCAATCAGCAGTGAATCGCATTGCGTATAATTGCGGCTGTCTTTCGCTTTCGGATGCATCGACACAAGACCACGGTACGTGTTCTGGGCTTTGCCCGCGCTTATCCCCTTTGAGACGATGCGCGATTTGGTGTTCTTCCCCAAATGCACCATCTTTGTGCCCGTGTCGGCCTGTTGCATGTTGTTGGTGATCGCAATCGAGTAAAATTCGCCCTGGCTGTCGTCGCCCCGCAAAATGCAGGATGGGTATTTCCAGGTGACAGAAGACCCGGTTTCGACCTGCGTCCACATCACTTTCGAACGGTCTCCCCGGCAATCGGCACGCTTGGTGACAAAGTTGTAAATGCCGCCTCTGCCGTTTTCGTCGCCAGGAAACCAGTTCTGGACGGTCGAATACTTGATTTCAGCGTCATCCATCACGACCAACTCGACAACGGCCGCATGCAGTTGCGACGTGTCACGCTGCGGCGCTGTGCAGCCTTCAAGATAGGACACATACGCGCCTTTATCGGCAATGATCAGGGTCCGTTCAAACTGCCCGGTGTTCTCTGCATTGATCCGAAAATACGTGGACAGCTCCATCGGGCACCGCACGCCTTCTGGGACATAGACAAACGACCCATCAGAAAAGACCGCGCTGTTCAGCGTCGCATAATAATTGTCCGTCACCGGCACCACAGATGCGAGGTATTTTTTGACCAATTCGGGGTGCTCTTGGATCGCTTCCGAGATCGAACAAAAGATTACGCCCGCTTTTGCCAACTCATCTTTGAAGGTCGTGCCAACCGACACACTGTCAAAGACGGCATCGACGGCCACTTTCCGGCCTTCCTCGGGCATGTTACCCGCCCCTTCGACACCCGCCAGGATCATTTGCTCTTTCAGCGGGATGCCCAGCTTTTCATATGTCTCCAGCAGCTTCGGATCGACCTCGTCCAACGACTTGGGCTTTTCCTGCATGCTTTTCGGTTTGGCGTAATAGTACTGATCTTGAAAATCGATCTTGGGATAATCGACCATCGCCCAATCGGGTTCTTCCATTTGCAACCAGCGTCGATAGGCGTCCAGCCGCCATTCAGTCATCCAGTCGGGTTCATTGTTCTTGGCTGAAATCAAACGCACGATGTCTTCGGTCAGACCCTTCGGCGCATATTCCATCTCGATGTCGGTTTCCCAGCCGTACTTATACGTATCCAGCTGACGAACCGCATCCACGGTTTCCTGATCGACACCGTCTTTGACTTCTATTGTATCCAAAGCTGCCATTTCCCTGTGTCCTCATGCCGCCCGCTGGCGGAATTTCTTTTCGTGCTTCAGCCACGTTTCCGCGAAACGCAGCACTTCATCTTCTGTCGTCGAAGGTCCCATCGAAACCCTCAGCGCGCCTTCAGCCGTGCGATCATCAAGACCCATAGCCCGCAAAACGCGCGGCACTTTCACCTTACCACTGGAACAGGCCGAGCCGCTGGAAACCGCGAACCCGGCAAGGTCCATTTGCATCACCTGCGTCTCGCCCTTCCACCCGGGCGTCGCAAAACAAGACGTGTTCGGCAGGCGCGGCGCATCAATCCCTACAAAAATAGTCTCTTTTGACTGGGATGCCAGCGCATTTTCTAGAATGTTTCTAAGTTTTTCGATCCGGTCCCAGGCGCCGTGGTCCAGATCACGCTGGGCTGCGGCACAAGCCGCCCCAAACCCAGCAATTCCCACAACATTTTCTGTGCCCGACCGTCGGCCCAATTCCTGACCACCGCCCTTTTGCAGGCCCCCAAAATCCAGCCCGTCGCGGATCAACAGTGCGCCAACGCCCTTTGGCCCCCCAAGTTTATGCGCACTGAGACAGGCCATTTCCGCCCCAGACCAGTGGAAAGACCAAGCGATGCGGCCCACGGCCTGCGTGACGTCCAGAAACAAAGACTGCGCAAAAGCGTCGCCGCACGACCAACCGTCGTCACCCTTTTCAGGCGGAAAACGCACAACCCCGGTTTCAGAATTGGCCAGCCCCATGGCCAGCGTCGTACTCCGGCCACCTGTGCGGGTCGGATCATGGCGCGCCCAGACGGCATCATGGGCGGTATCCTCCACTTGAACGGCCCCGCACAACGCGACATCGGCCAAAACCGATGCGGCTTCTGTTGCTCCGCTGGTGAACACAACCTCGCCCGGTTTGCATCCACAAAGCGTGGCCACCTGCGCACGGGCGCGCTCTACGATGGCCCTTGCGGCCCGCCCTTCGGAATGCACCGAAGACGGGTTCCCCGCCACATCCATCGCGGCCAGCATCGCGTCCCGCGCCTCTGGCCTTAGTGGGGCGGTTGCATTCCAATCCAGATAGACCCGGCGGGTCATGCGCCCCCTGCCGAAACGCGGGACAACCCCGGCATGCTTGGTTGCAATGTCTGCGCGGGCATGGCGGCAGAATCAGTTATCATCGACCACCTCGAACAAAGCCGGCACGGCTGGGCAAGGCGCCAGATCATTTGTCACGACATCCGACAGACGTGTCTGGTGCAAGAAAACATAGACATGGGCCGACAAGCCTTCCCACAACCGGTTTGTAAGGCTTTGTGCGCGCGACCCCGAGGCCCCGCCTGATGCGCCAGCACCGGTATGCATGGCACTTACCGTTTCATCTACAGCGCCCAGAATATCGACGACCCGAATGCTCTCGGCAGGTTTGGCCAGTCGATATCCCCCGCCGGGGCCCCGGACACTGTCGACCAAACCGGCACGGCGCAGCTTTACAAACAACTGTTCCAGATAGGGCAACGAAATGTCCTGGCGCTTTGAAATCTCGGCCAGCGACAGCAATTGATCCGCAGGCGACAGCGCCAAATCGGCAAGCGCAACCATGGCGTAACGCCCTTTGGTGCTTAATTTCATGGGACCCGCTTCCCCACCTTATTCGATTGACCTTTTGGCAACCAACAATTACCTCACCGTGACGTTCAAAGCGCGAGACTTGATTTAGAACGTTTCTAAAGTACCGGACCAAAGGCGTCAACTTTGCGAAGGCTCTGAGTAGAAGGGGTGGCAAGACCTATGCCTGAAGTGATTTTTCCCGGGCCAGATGGTCGGCTGGAAGGCCGGTATCATCCGCAAAAAACCAAAGATGCGCCAATCGCCATCATCCTTCATCCACACCCGCAATTCGGCGGCACAATGAACAACCGCGTGGTGTATAATCTGCACTATGCGTTTCATAATATGGGTTTCAATGTTCTGCGCTTCAACTTTCGGGGCGTTGGCCGCAGCCAGGGCGAATATGATCAGGGCATCGGCGAATTGTCCGATGCGGCCAGTGCGCTTGATTACCTGCAATCGATGAACCAGAACGCCAAGCATTGCTGGGTCGCGGGCTTTTCCTTTGGCGCCTGGATCGGCATGCAGCTTCTGATGCGCCGGCCCGAGATCACAGGGTTCATCAGCGTCTCACCGCCTGCGAATATGTATGACTTCTCATTCCTCGCACCCTGCCCGGCATCGGGCCTGATCATCAACGGCACCGGTGACCGTGTGGCCCCGCCTCGTGACACGCATACGCTTGTGAACAAGCTGCACGAACAAAAGGGCATCACCATCACGCATGAGGAAATCGAAGGCGCCGGGCATTTCTTCGAAGACCCGCATATGGACACGATGATTGGCAACGTGTCGGAATATGTGCAGCGCCGTCTGACCGAAAACACCCGCTAAGCGGTCAATCCGGCCAGTATGGCTCCAACGACTTAGGGCGATATTCGGGGCGTTTGGCCAAACGTTCCAACGCTTCGGGGGACACATCCCCGGCGCGCTCGGGCGGGTCGCGATCCGAACTCCACCACCCCATGATCCGCGTCAAAAACGACGGATCAGCATCGCTGGACCGCAATGCACCTAACGCGTTGGCCTGCGAGGTCATCTCGCCAAACTCATCAGCCCGCATTTCCAGCCCTGCCCGCAAAGCCCCTTCTGCCACCCAGCGCAAAGTCGCATCCGGCATATCCCGCAGATTGCCACCACCACCGACGGCACCGTGATCGCCCGGAAACCACGACTGACGGTAAGGTCGGGTGACTTTGTCGGTGTTCAATTGATCAAGATTTTCCCAAAGGGTCGGCATGAAATTCCGCCGACGCTCATCCACTGATACGGCATGTCGCGCCGCAAGCACCGAACTGGAAAGCTGGTGGTCGTGAAACTGGTATCGCCAATTCACAAACTTGCTCAGGAACAACTGGTTCGGCACGCCCAATGACCCAACCGTGTCCCACACCCCCAGATAGGCAATCTTCAAAAGATGGCACTGTCCGCCCCGCGCCGCCAGATCTTCGTCGCTGGTCGCGATGCCCGGCGAAAAACTCTTGCGAAACGCAATCCCTCTTTCCGTATCCGGGTGCCCCGCCTCCCCGCGCTTCTGGTATTCCTTCATAGCTTCGGGGATGCGCCAAAGATTGTCCTGCGATGGAATCCCGGCCGAACGTAAAAGACCCGCCAGCGACCTCGCGGTGAATGCGCCCCGCGAAAAGCCGAATATATAGATCTCGTCGCCGGGTTCGTAATTGAAAGCAAGATGCCAATAGACTTCTTCAATGTTCTGGCTCAACCCCAGCCCAAAGGCCCCACCTGTGATCCGATCCAGCGACCGGGTAAGAACTGTCGTCCCCCGGCCGGAACCGACGCCTGCCACATAAATCACCTGCTGCGTGACCGAGTTTGCCGCAGTCCGGCGCACCGCGCGCGCCAGTCGTACGACATTTGTCGGATGGGTGGCATCCGACCGGTTCCAGGTTCCGTCACAAAAAATCGCGATTCTCTTCAATTCAAAGCCCTCGCTACAAAAAACAATTGTGTCCGAATAAGTGCCCGGGTTTGTTCACCCGCTGCCGCTCAATCACCGATAATTGCAAAGCATTGTGCAACGACGCGAAACGGAAAAGCCCCGTTTCCCGGCGTATTCACGCTATTTTCCACGATTTCGGGGCATTTGCCGCCATTACGCCGCAATTCGGTCAAATCAAAGTCTCACCGCAGGGGATAAATAGAAGAAAGTTCCCTCGTCGCTCCTTTAGGTGCGTCTCGGTTTCAAACTAGGCGTTTCGCCGTTCTGGTCTTGGGTGTGCAACCACCCAAAGGCGAAAGAAAAGCGAACAAGACCATTCGAGCAGCAACGCTTGACCCGGCAATTTGCCGGGTCAATGCGTTTCAACTGTCTGCCGCGCTTTCTCCGTCGTCCAACGCTTCCGCCAGACGAAACCCAATCCGTCGCGGTTCTTCGGCTTCATGTTCTTTTGGCATGGCCCGCAACAGCACGTTCAACTGGCTCACATGCTGAACAAGCTGCACCCGTGCGCCGGATTGATCGGTGCCGTAAAATGTCACGATATCCGGGTCGAAATGCCCCAAACCTTCGATCCGCAGGAACCCTCCGCCTGTATCGGTAAAGCCCATGGCGACTTCGTGTTCGCCATCCAGCACTTTTTCAAAGTTCTGAATATAGAGGATCAGCCGCTGATACGCCCATTCCGCCGGGCTTTTATGCTCGACTGGTTTTTTCGCGACGCCCGCAGGCAAGTCTTCCTGTTCAACGGACGCTTCGCCGGGTTTCGTATGGATCGCAGCACGCTTTGGCATAGCTTGCGCATCGGCCTTGGGTTTTTTGTCTTTTCTCATATCCGGCTCCCGTCTTTGTCCAACTTGCTAGCGATTGCGCGTCGCGAAGACCACTCACTTTTGCGCGTAGACCCAGGCGCCGTCAAAACGTCGTTCCCGTGTCACACGGCCTGTCTTCCAAAGATGCTGGCAATGCGCAAAAGCCTCGACCAGCCCCAGCCCGTATTCCGCTTCGCCAAGATCGCGTTTGAAGATCGGCAAAAAGCAGTCACCAGCGGCTGCCGGTTTGGCCAGAAACGCTTCAAGCCGATCCAAAGCCGAAACATGGTTTTCGATCTTTTGATCCAATCGCGTCGGTAAACCGGTGAACGGCAGCTTATGCCCCGGCAGCACAAAATGCGCCTCGCGCGCCAAAGGCTGAAACGCGCGGCACGACCGCAGCCAATCGCCGACCGGATCGGCTTCGGGTTCGGTGGGATAGACGCCAAGATTGGGTGAAATCGATGGCAACAACTGATCACCGCCCAAAATCAAATCGTCGTCTTCGGACCAAAGGGTTGCGTGTTCGGGCGCATGACCGTCACCCACACGCACCATCCAGTTGCGGCCGCCAGCGGTCACAACGTCCCCATCCTCGATGCGGTGAAACCCCAATGGCAAAGGCGCGATCACATCGGCAAAGTTGAATGGCCGCTCGGACCGGCGCTTTGCCAAAACGTCCTGCGATGCACCTGCAGCCGCATAGAACGCCATGGCTTCATCCGAGGGTATTTCCTGCACATCCAGCCCAAGCATCCGCGCCATCAGATAAGCCGTCCGGGTGGTCCAAAGCTCGGCGCCCTGCCCCATGAACCAACCGGCCAGACCGATATGATCAGGATGATGATGCGTCACCAGAACCCGTCGCACCGGCTTGCCCGCCAAGGCATGCGACAGGGCATACTCCATCGCGGCTTTCCCGCGCGTGGTCCCGATCCCTGTGTCAATCAACGTCCAGCCGTCGCCATCATCCAGCGCGAAGACATTCACATGGTCCAGCGCCATCGGCAGCGGCAAGCGAATCCACAAAACGCCGTCGGCCACCTCGATGGCTTCGCCAAAAGCAGGCGGTGTTTCAAACGGATAGCGAATGCGACGGCTCAAGACATCCGTCACGCGGCAAGATCATCGGGCGAAAGATCGTACAGCCCGGCGTCGCCCACACGCACCTCGGCCAAAAGCGAGCCGTGTTCGGGCAACAACCGTTCGATATAAAACCGCGCCAACGCGACCCGCGCACCGTCGCCTGCAGCCATGGCTGCCGTCAAATGGAAATGCCCGCCCAGAACACGCGCAACCGCGCGCAAATAGGGCACGGCGCCGGGGAACCGTTGCTCCAGCCCCTGGGCAACCAGCCATTCGGTCGCCTCGCGCAATGATTCCGCCGACGCCCAGACCTTTTCCGCCAGTTCCGGCATGCTGCCCCTGGCCGCTTCCGCCCCGGCTTCGACCTCATCCAGCAACCGGTACATAGCCTCGCCGCCGTCCATCATCTTGCGCGCCACCAGATCCATCGCCTGAATGCCGTTCGTGCCTTCATAGATCGCCGTCACCCGTACATCGCGAAAGAACTGCGCGGCCCCGGTTTCTTCGATGAAGCCCATGCCGCCATGCACCTGCACACCGGTGTCCGCGACCTGCACACCCACATCCGTGCCAAAAGCTTTGGCAACCGGTGTCAGCAAAGCCGCGCGTGCGGTCCAGTCGTCGTCACCGGTCGCCTTTCCCATGTCGATCGCAACGGCGCAGGCCAAAGCAATCGACCGTGCGGCAAAGATATCCGCTTTCATCTGCGTCAACATCCGGCGTACATCGGCGTGTTCCACAATTGCACCTGTGCCACCGGCAGCGCCTTGTTTGCGGTCCACCGCGTATTCAAGCGCTTTCTGAAATGCCCCTTCCGCTCCGCCAATCCCTTGGGTTCCAACCGCCAGACGGGCATTGTTCATCATCGTGAACATCGCCCCCATGCCGCCGTTCTCTGCGCCAACCATCCAACCTGTCGCGCCGTCATATTCCATCACAGCTGTCGGCGAACCATGCAGGCCCATCTTGTGCTCTAGGCTGACGACCCGCAGGTCGTTCCGCTCTCCGGGGTTGCCCGCCGCGTCGGGCAGGAACTTCGGCACCAGAAACAGGCTGATCCCTTTCGTCCCGGGCGCCGCATCCGGCAAGCGGGCCAATACCAAATGGCAAACGTTTTCAGCAAAATCCGCGTCGCCCCAACTGATATAGATCTTTTGACCACTGATCTTATACGTGCCATCGCCATTCGGTTCGGCTTTTGCGCGCAACGCTCCTACATCGGAACCCGCCTGCGGTTCAGTCAGGTTCATCGTGCCAATCCATTCGCCCGAAATCAGTTTTGGCAAATAAAGCGCGCTAATTTCGTCCGAGCCATGCGCTTCCAATGCCTCGATCTGGCCTTGCGTCAGCACAGGGCACAGATGCAACGACAAACAAGCGCCCGCCATCATGTCGTTGATCGCCGTGCCAATCGCCACCGGCAGCCCCATACCGCCATGATCGGGATCGGCCATCACGCCAACCCAGCCGCCTTCTGATATCGCCTTATAGCCCGTGTCATACCCCGGCGAGGTGCGCACGACCCCGTTTTCCAGAACGGCCGGGTGCAAATCCCCGTCCCGTTGCAACGGTGCCAGCACTTCGTCACACATCCGGCCCGCTTCGGTCAGGATGGCTTCGACCAAATCCGGCGTGGCTTCGGCGAAGCGTTCGGTCTTGGTAACCTCGGCAAAGCCCACAACGTTCTCAAGAATGAAACGATGATCAGAAACGGGCGACGAATACGGCATCTCGAAACCTCCAAAACAACTTGGCAACGAGGTCAGGTCTCGCTAGTCCACCAAAAAGATGCAAACCAAACTCACAGGCTGCAACCCAAACGCAGCGTCACGAGCGGACATGAACACAGAGCTTCTGCACCCAAACGCCGATGGCTTTGATCGCGCCAGCGCTCTTTTGCAGGCCGGTCAGCTTGTCGCGTTCCCCACAGAAACCGTGTACGGATTAGGCGCAGACGCCCGCAATGACAGGGCGGTGGCGCAGATTTTTGCCGTCAAAGGCCGCCCCAGTTTCAACCCGCTGATCGTGCATCTTGCAGGCCCATTCAGTGAAATCGAACGCTATGCGACTGTTCCGCCAGCTGCGCGAAATCTGCTTTTGCGAGGTTGGCCGCCCGGCTTAACGCTGGTTCTGCCGTTGAAACCCGAAGCAGGCCTGTCGCCTTTGGTCACTGCCGGGCAAAAAACCATCGCCCTGCGCATCCCGGCTTCCCCCGTGGCGCTCAACCTGTTGCGCCGGTTTGGCGGGCCGGTTGCGGCACCTTCGGCCAATCCGTCGGGGCGTATCAGCCCAACCAGCGCCGATCACGTGAAATCCGGCCTTGGTGGCAAAATCGCTGCTATTCTGGATGGCGGGGCCACGGCGCAAGGTCTTGAATCCACCATTCTCAGCTTTCCGGGCCCTGTCGTCCTGCGCGAAGGCAGTTACCCCGTGCCCGATGACATGCCCCGCCAGACCGACGAAAAGGGGCGTTTAAGAGCGCCTGGACAGCTTGTCTCGCACTATGCGCCGTCGGGTCAGGTGCGCCTTGACGCCGAAACCGCAGCGCCGGGCGAATGGCATTTGGGTTTCGGCGACATCAAAGGCGATGTGTCGCTTTCGACCAGTGGTGACTTGACAGAAGCCGCCGCAAATCTGTTTCGCAGCCTGCACGAAGCGGATGCAAAAGGCGCGACGCATATCGCCGTCGCGCCAATCCCGCACACAGGTCTTGGCCGCGCGATCAACGACCGGCTGAAACGCGCCGCCGCGCCGCGTGATTAATCCGACCGGCTATAGACACCTTCTGGCAGGTTCAGCGCCGCCGTCAAATCGGCAAGTTGCGCCAAAGACAGCGTAATTTTCTGAACGCCATTGCCCACACGGTCGGATTGCTCCAGCGTGACGCAATCCTCAAAAGCGGTGATGACAATATCTTCCTGAAGATGCGGCGCCGCCTCATCCACAAGAGTGACGACGGTTGCGTCGAATTCGTGCTCTATGGTGAACATACACCCAGACTGACCCAGCCCTGCCTGTCTGACAAGGGCAAGCCTTTGCCGAACCCGAGGAACAGGTTGAAATTCACCAAGAAGCCACCCAAAATTGGGCATCGCTATACAAAGGTTCACCATGCGCCGCTTCCTATCGATTGTCTCTCTGCCACTGCTGGTGGCCTGTGTCACACCGGAAAGTCCGAATACATCCCAACCAACCTCCACGGAACAACGCGCATCGGTTACGCGCACCGGCGGCCCACAGACGATAAATGATTTCCGGGCCGTGGTCCGCCGGGTCGAACCCGTCGCAGAACGCGCCTGTCGCAGCCGAACGCGCGGGCAGAACTGCGACTTCGATATCCGCATCGACACCAGAACCGAACTGGGCGCCAATGCCTATCAAACCTATGATCCCTCGGGGCGTCCTGTCCTGGCGTTCACGCCTGCGCTTTTGCGCCAGATGCGCAACCGTGATGAAGTTGCCTTCGCCCTCTCGCACGAAGCCGCGCACCACATTCGCGGACATATCTCACAAACGCAGCAAACGGCGACGGCAGGCGCTATTTTGGGCAATGTTCTTGGCAGCGTGATCGGCCTGGACCCGTCGGGCGTCGAAGCGACAACAAATATCGGCGGCACAATCGGCGCGCGCCGCTTTTCAAAAGGGTTCGAACTTGAAGCCGACGCGCTTGGCGCCGAAATCGCCGAAGCGGCGGGATATGACGCGCTGCGCGGCGTTCTGTATTTTCAGACCGCCGCCGATCCCGGCGACCGCTTTTTGGGCACCCACCCCCCCAATGCCGATCGCATTCGCATAGTGCGCCAGACGGTCGGTGGCCGCTAAACCTTACTCAGCCGCCTCGACCGGATCATCTTGCGCGGGGGCGCTGACACGGTCACGCCAGATCGCATCCGGCAAATGCGGATTGGTTATCGCATCGTACAGTGCGCGATAATCGTCCTGCCCCATCAGCTGGGCAATCCGGCCGCGATGCCAGTCGACCGAAGCAGCATGCAAATCGCGAAGCGTTACATCCGCCACCAAGCGGTCAAATTCCACCCGCGCCCGTGGCACATGCGCTAGGATCGAAACGTCTGTTTCGGTTGCATAGTTCCGATGGCTCCAATAGGTCATGCCCTGATCCTGATCGACATGGTTGATCCGCCCGCGTTGGCGCTTGACCAAAAAGCTTTCGGCAGACCGCAGGACATAGTGATTGAGCGTCACCATATCATAGCCAATCGTGTCCTTCCGGCTGAACCACTCGTTTTTGCGCAAGACCCGGTCGGGCATCCGGCGTCCGGCCCCATTGACCCAACGCACCTCATCGGCACGGGTTTCATCCAGCCCCAGCGGACGATGCACCCCAAGCCGTGAAAACGCACCGTCCGGTCTGAAGAACGACTTGAACCCCCAGCCAAGACGCGGCTTCGGAATATAAAGCGGCGCACAGGCCGTGAATTGCTCAACCTGCCAACTGTCTTCGTAGGCATGCACGCCCCGGTTCCCGAAAAACCGCCAGGTCATCGAAATTACATTCGGATCGTGGGCCGCCTCCAGCAGATCGGCAAAGGTGCCGTCGCCCACATGGATATTTACAAACTCGTCCACATCAATAACGCCAACCCAATCCGCGCCCATCACCTCGGGCAATGTCGCGGCATCGTTCAGCGCGCCTCGCTGCGGCTTCTGCCCGGCTTTGCGGTTGAACGGATTGTCGCGGCGCGTGACCACACCCAGCGCCTGCAACTGATCCAGAATTGCATTCGTCGGATCATCACAATCGTTTGTATAGACCACGAAATGCGTCACCCCGATCGACAGGTGATACGCAACCCATTCCAAAACAAAGCACCCTTCGTTCTTCATGGACGTTACGACAACCACCCGGTCGGAATTGGGCGCGCGCCGAAGCGGTTCAAACATGCCCTGCTTCGGTTGCGTGCGCTGCATCAGTCCCTGAAATTGCGAAACTGCCGCGCGCCCGGTGGCTGGCGGGTCTTTCCGAATCTGGAACACATCCCCTGTCACCTGACGGCTGGTCGGTGGAACAACTTCGCATTCGGGCAACTCCACCTCATCCACCGTGTGCGACAGCGGATCGGCTGTCACGGCCTTCAAAAACGCGGCTTCCCGTGGGCTGGCTTTCAACGCCGCAATCCGCGCTTTGTGCCAGGCCACGGCTTTCGCGTGCAACGGCCCGATAACCGGATCGCGGGCAAACACCTGCCGGGCGCTGCGTGCCAGCCCCAGTCGTGGCAGAATGCTGGTGTCTTCGGCGTCATTGCGGTTGTACGTGTTCCAATATGCAATGTCCTGCGGGCGCGCGATATGGTTCGCCCGGCCTCGGTCGCGCTTGACCAGAAAGCTATCGCAGGATCGCACGGCGTAGTGATGCAGCGTCACCAGATCATAGCCCCAGCAATCGATGCCCGACCGCCAGCCTTCGCGCAAATAGCGCTCGGGCATTTGCTGGCCGGACCCGTTGGTCCAGGCGGGCATATCGGCGCTTGGGTCTTGCGGGCGATGCACGCCGAACGCGTTGAACGGCGCTTCGCGGCGGAAGATGGTCTTGAACCCCCAGGCCTGATGCGGTTTGCGCGTCAGACGCGGGGCCGCGCGCGTGAAATTTTGGGCGACCGGAACGTCGGCATATCCGGTGTGACCCGACGTCCCGAACAGCCGCCAGGTCATGGAAATCAGATTCGGATCACACGCCGCCGCGAACAGATCGCGCAATGTGCCATCGCCCACATGGATGTTGATATATTCGTCCACATCCATCACCACGACCGCATCGGCGCGCCGCACCAAAGCGTGCATAGCGGCATCGGCCAGCGCCGTGCGTTGAGGCTTCTGACCGTCGTCAACAGGGTTGTCGACCCGTGTGACCAGACCGCGCATGGCAAGTGCATCCAGCAAAGCCTCGGTCTCGTCATCGCAATCGTTGGTATAGACCAGAAAATGGGTCACCCCGACGCCCAGATGGTACGCCACCCAATCCAGAATGAAGGCACCTTCATTGCGCATCGTGGTCACCGCCACGACATCGTCCAAGGGTCGCACATCACCTGATTTGACTTCCGCAGACGCATACACAGGCGCCGACACCGCCGCGCGATATATCTTTGCAAACGGATGGTTACGGTCCGGGTTTGGATAGTCCCGCAAAGGCGCGTCGCATGGGTCAATCCGATGTTGGATCAGATATTGGCCGACCAGACTGTCTGGTTCGGGCAAGCCCTGATCTTTCTCGGCCAACCGCTTGCGAATACGACGCCCGTATAAATGCACCGATTGCGTGTCGTCTGTGATGGCCCGGCTGTGGTTCACACCGCCAGTCACCAGCTTGCGGCGCAGCGCAAAAGAATACGGATAAAGCGCCACCTGCGGCAAGGCGCGTGCTATTTCGCCGGTTTCACCCAGAAAATGCGTAATCGCATGTGGCCCCCAAACGCCCCATGTCTGTTCGCCAACATGAACCGGCTGGCCCGAGTCCGCCGCGGCCTGCCATTCTTTCCGCTTCCACCGCTTTTCCCAGGGCGGAATGGCAAACTCATCTTTCGTGAAATCCAACAATGCGCCCAGCGTCGCGCTGTCTTTCGGCAAACCCAAAACGCCACCATTCACATGGTGGTCGCTTTCCCAGCCATAAAGATGACCATCCACCGGCTGAAACTGCGTTCTGCAATAGGCATCCGTATCGGCCCATATCATCCGGTCGGCCTGCGCAAGCAACCGATAGCGGAACAAATCGGAATGCAGCGCGGGCGAGCCTGTTCGTTCGTGAACCAAAAACCCGGTCTCGGGCAAAATCTCGGCTGCCTCACGACGTTCGACACCCTCTGGCACGCGGTCAATCGGCTCGTAACTGTACAAAACCACGTGATGGCCAGCATCCAGGAAGGATTGAATGCAAAGCTGCTCAAGAAAGCTCAGGCTTCCCCGCATCCAAAGCATTGCAATCTGATAGTCCATGCCAGCGAACCTGCCCGATTTTACCCAAACTCTACCTTACCACTGGACCAAGTCCAATCCGGTTTCGCGCCGCGCAACCATGGACAGAAACGCCATCTTGGTTAATATTCAACCAAACGAGCCGAGCAGGTCATGTCACAAAACAAGCCAAAGACGCTTCTCGTTGCGACGGTGAAGAACGAAGGCCCCAACATTCTGGAATGGGTGGCACATCATCGTCTGGCAGGCTTCGACCAGATCCAGATTTATCAAAACGATTCCTCGGACATGACGGTTCAAACACTGCGAACCCTCGACCGGATGGGGGTCATTCAGTTTTTTCCCAACCGCCACAACAAAGGGGCGCATCAGGTCCGTGCGTATAAACGTGCCTCACGGACACAGGCACATCACGACGCAGATTGGTGCATGGTGCTGGATGGCGACGAATTTTTGAATGTCAAAACCGGCGACAACACTGTGCAGTCGCTGATCGGCGCCTGCCCGAAAAACGCCGACGCCATCCTTGTGAACTGGCGCGTTTTTGGGTCGAACGGGCAGACTGAATTCAGCGAAGATCTGATCTGCCAGCGCTTTACCCGCGCAGAACCGGACGAAGAAATCGTCAAAGGCATCCGCCTCAGCGCCTTTAAACCGCTCTATCGGACGGATGCCTACAAACGCCCTGCCATCCACCTGCCCCGCGATCCGTTGAAACCAGATACGCTGATGGTCAATGGCTCGGGTCTGAAAGACGGCGACTTCAAACGCCGCAACTGGCGCAGCGCCGATCCGGACTGCCGCAAATTCGCGCAAGTGAACCACTATATGCTGCGCGACCTGCCAAGTTTTCTTTTGAAACACGCCCGCGGCAGCGCCAATGCCCCACACCGCGATGTGGGGCTGAAATACTGGCATATGCACAATCGGAACGAAGAGGAAGATATGGGCCTTGCCAACCGCGCGCCCGCCGTTTGGGAAGAAATGCAGCAACTCGACCGGGATGCAAGCGGCAAACTTTTGCAATTCCGCAACCGGTCAATCCGGCAATGGCGCATGGCCCTGAACCGCGCGCTGGACCGCCCCGATATCATCGCGCTGCGCGACGCCATTCTCGACAGCGAAGCAGCAAAAACAGACCCGGCCTTGCAAACCGCCTAAGACCTTCCCGCCTAGCGGGCCAAAGGCAAACGGCTTTCCGCCATTTCAACAAACCACGAGCATCCATAAGGGATAGCGTCGTCATTAAAGTTGTAATGCGGCGTATGCACATCCGACCCCGCACCGTTCCCAAGCAGGATGTACGCGCCCGGACGCGCATTCAGCATATAGGAAAAGTCTTCCCCCCCCATAATCAGGGGCGCGTCCCCACATTCGCCCGCCACAGCACAGGCGGCATCGGCGGCATAGGTGGTCTCGGTTTCGCTATTCGCCATCACCGGATAATTCGGCCGATATTCCAGCGCTGCGGTACAACCAAAGGTTTTCGCAGAGTGTTCGACAATCTCGGCAATCCGTGCGGCTGCCCCATCGCGCACCTCATCGGTCAATGTCCGCACCGTGCCGCGCAGTTCAACAGACGGGGGGATCACGTTGTACGCGGTCGACGCAGTCACAAAGGACGTCACCGACACAACGATCTGCTCAACCGGGTTGACCGTCCGGCTGGCGACCGTCTGCAAGGCAGACACCATATGCGCCGCCGCGACAGTGGGGTCGATGGCCAGATGCGGCTTAGCGGCATGCCCGCCGCGCCCTTCAACCACAATCTTGAATTCGGCGGTTCCGGCAAAGAACGGACCGGGCCGAATGGTAAATGTGCCAACCGGCAGGTTGGGCCAATTGTGCATGCCATAAACCTCGTCGATCCCAAACCGGTCCATCATGCCATCGTTGACCATCTCACGGCCCCCGCCACCGCCTTCTTCCGCAGGTTGGAAAATCACCGCGACCTTGCCCGCAAAATTTCGCGTCTCGGCCAGATACTTGGCCGCGCCCAAAAGCATGGCCGTGTGTCCATCATGCCCACAGGCGTGCATTTTGCCGGGTGTCTTCGACGCATAGGCCACGCCGGTGGCTTCTTCGATTGGCAAAGCGTCCATATCAGCACGCAATCCAACACAACGCGTGCCCTCTGTTGTGCCGTTGATGATCCCGACCACACCGGTTTTGCCGATACCTGTCACGATCTCATCGCACCCAAACGCCTTTAGTTTTTCGGCAACGATCCCGGCGGTCCGATGCACATCGAACTGCAACTCGGGGTTTTCATGGAAATCATGCCGCCAGGCGGTGATCTCTGCGTGAAGCTCGGCAAAGCGATTGCGGACCGGCATAGAAAACCTCTTCAAATAACTCGGGGAATATTTAGGCGGACAAGACGCACCGACAAATAAAAAAGCGCGCCAGAACAGACGCGCTTTTCAACCATTCTGACCAAGCCTCAGACCCGGGCGTTGCCAACCAGTTTCCAGATCACAGGAAAGGCAATGACCGCCGCAACAAGTTTCAGCGCGTCAACCCAGATAAAGGTCTTCACACCCCAGGCGTACCAGTTTTCCCAGCCCAGTGCCGCGCCCCAGGACGCTGACAGCCAGACAACGCCGGGGATATAAACGCAGAGAATGCCAACCGCCATAGCGGCTGCCATCGTCAACCAGTTGCGATCCCAGCCCGCACGCGCCAGCGAACCAACGGCGTAGGCGGCAATCAGAAAGCCGATCAAATAGCCCCCTGTTGGCCCCATCATATAGGCTAGACCAATACCTTTCTCGGGCGTGCCGGCAAAAACCGGCAAACCCTGCGCGCCCATAAGCAAATAGGCACCAACAGTGGATGCGGCCAGGTAAGGGCCGTAAGCCGCGCCGATGGTCATGATCACAAGCATCTGCAAGGTGACCGGCACCGGAACCGTCGCAATCTGAACCTTGGCCGACACCCAAAGGGCAGCCACACCCGCAACCAGCAAAACAAGGCGCTTCAACCACACCTGGTTTCCGGTCGCTGTCCACAAAACCTCGGAAAGTACCGGTCGTGCCGTAAGTGTCGCCATGGAATTTGTCCCTCTGATTAATCTTTGCCGACCTTATGCACCGCAGCCCCCCGACGTGCAAGCAAGGCGGCATCGCCCGCCGGATGAAAAGTGCTTTGCATCCGGTAGGCTTTGCGCGGCCCGTCCACCTGCCAAACTGTCCGCCAAACCGGCCAATCGGCAAAATCATACGCCACCTGATAGCGATCCGGCGGGCAAAGATGCACGGTTTCCGGCGCCTCGGCCCCCAACGGGATTGTGTGAAACGGGCGCATATCGCTGAAATAGACATCCAGCCGACCGTCCGTCTCGGCCCAGATGTAACGACGCGTGGCCTGCAAACGCGCGCCGTTGGCTTCCAGCCAGCCGGTTTCATCCTGAACAAGCCGCGCGCCGGATGCGTAAAACCGCGCTGACCCCGTCATGCGGTCCCTGTGCCCATCGGCATGGGTGATCGTCCGGTCCAGCGTCCATTCCCCCTGAAACGCCCATAGCGACGCGGGCCCGGTCACGGCGCACGCACCACAACACTGACCCAACTGACCCGCAGGCTGGCCTCGACCGGCCGGTGTCTTCGCCTTGTTCCCATAATCCACTCAGTCTAAACGCAGCGCGAAACCCAAGAAAAGGCCCGACATGATCCCGCGCTATGCCCGCCCCGAAATGACCGCCATCTGGTCCCCCGAAACCAAGTTCCGCATCTGGTACGAAATCGAAGCCCATGCTTGCGACGCTATGGCCGACCTTGGCGTCATCCCAAAAGAAAACGCCGCAGCGGTCTGGAAAGCCAAGGACGTTGAATTTGACGTGGCCCGGATTGATGAAATCGAAGCCGTCACCAAGCATGACGTCATCGCCTTTCTGACCCATCTGGCGGAAATCATCGGCAATGACGAAGCGCGCTTTGTCCATCAAGGCATGACATCTTCGGACGTTCTGGACACAACATTCAACGTCCAACTGACCCGCGCGGCCGACATTCTGATCGCGGACATGGAAGCCCTGCTCGCCGCCCTGAAACGCCGCGCCATCGAACATAAAATGGACGTGCGCATCGGGCGCAGCCATGGCATCCACGCAGAACCCGTAACGATGGGCCTGACGTTCGCACGGTTCTATGCGGAAATGGATCGTGGCCTTGATCGCTTGAAAAACGCCCGACAAGAGATTGCAACCGGGGCCATTTCCGGCGCGGTCGGCACATTCGCCAATATCGACCCCGCCGTCGAAGCCCATGTCTGCACCAAGCTGGGCCTTACCCCCGAACCTATCTCAACCCAGGTTATCCCGCGCGACCGCCACGCAATGTTTTTCGCAACCCTTGGCGTTGTTGCGTCCAGCATCGAAAACATCGCGACCGAGATTCGCCACATGCAGCGCACCGAAGTTCTGGAAGCGGAAGAGTTTTTCTCAAAGGGCCAAAAAGGCTCCTCCGCCATGCCGCACAAACGCAACCCGGTATTGACCGAAAACCTCACGGGTCTGGCCCGGCTGGTCCGCTCGGCGGTCACGCCTGCGATGGAAAACGTTGCCCTTTGGCACGAACGCGATATCAGCCATTCCAGCGTTGAACGCGGCATTGGCCCGGACGCGACCATTCACCTTGATTTCGCGCTGGCCAGTCTGACCGGTGTGATCGACAAACTGGTGATCTACCCCGAAAATATGATGAGCAATCTAAACAAATTCCGGGGTCTCGTGCATTCCCAGCGGGTTCTGCTGGCGCTGACGCAAAAAGGTGTCAGCCGCGAAGACAGCTATCGCCTTGTCCAACGCAACGCGATGAAGGTCTGGGAAGACGGGGCAGACTTCAAGGCCGAGCTAAAAGCCGACCCCGAAGTCACCGCCGCCATGACCGAGGCCGAGATCGACGAAAAGTTCGACCTTGGCTATCATACAAAGCACGTCGATACGATTTTCACCCGCGTTTTTTGCGAAACCGGCTAGCAAGCGATCGGTCAAATCCGAAATACACGCAACCGCCCACGCCCAATCAGGGACGGGCGGTAAGCTTTTGAATTAAATGGATAATATTCACTTCACGCCACGCATCGCAACGGCGGCCCAGACCAACCACACCCCCGACATCACGCATTCGTGAGGTGTCGGGTAACGGGTTCGTGATATCTATAGGCAAGCGTTAGATGGAGGTTCCGATGAAATTCAAACTATTCATTACAACCGTGGTTCTCGGCATGGCCCCCGGCCTCGCGATGGCGGCCTGTTCGGGCTATGGGCACGAAGACATCGTGATGTCTTGCCCACAAGGACAGACGTTCGATGTGACAAGCGGTCTCTGCATGCCAACGGTCAACAGCTAAGCGTCCAAGGCTTATATGATATGGGCGGCTCCTGCGGGCCGCCTTTTTTCGTTCTAACGTCAGTCAAGTTTTAACCGTTCGGTCCTAGAACGTTCCGTGAACTTGAAAGGCACTGACAATGGCGCTTGACGACCCGCTTCCGGATCTTCCGAATTTTCCCCCGCTGAACGGGGCCGCCGACAACCTGACGTCGAAAGAAAAAGCGGCGATTGTCGTGCGGCTGCTTCTGTCGCAGGGCGCGGTGCCTGCCCTGTCG
This sequence comes from uncultured Paracoccaceae bacterium, assembly GCA_937924905.1. Taxonomy (GTDB): domain Bacteria; phylum Pseudomonadota; class Alphaproteobacteria; order Rhodobacterales; family Rhodobacteraceae; genus JAJDOD01. The sequence continues at coordinate 41,464 of CALDUK010000017.1, forward strand.
CAATTGCCGGAAAGCAAACAAACCGAACTTGCCGTGCAAATCGCGCGCATGGCCCCGGTCGATCAGGACACGGTCCAGGCTGTGGCTGATGAATTTGCAGCCGAAATCGAACGCATCGCGCTTTCGTTTCCGCAAGGCCTTGATGGGGCGCTTGGGCTTCTTGACGGGGTGCTCAGCGAAGGGGCCACCAACCGTCTTCGCAAAATGGCACCCGCTGAAACGCGGCGCAGCCCTTGGGAAGAAATCGATCAGGTCGAAGCGGACCGTCTGTTGCCCATCATTGAACGGGAATCGCTCGAAGTCTCGGCCATCGTTTTGTCCAAGCTGCCCACGGGCAAAGCCGCGGAACTTCTCGGCAAACTGCCGGGCGATATGGCCCGGCGCATTGCGATTGCCATTTCACAAACGGGCAGCGTCTCGCCCATGGTCGTCCACCGCATCGGGGCGTCGATTGCCGAACAATTGGACGCCCGCCCTGTCACCGCCTTTGACGATGCCCCTGTTTCGCGTGTGGGCGCCATCCTGAACTATACAACCGCAACCGTGCGCGACGATGTGCTGGCCGGCATCGAAGGTCAGGATCAGTCCTTTGCCGACGAAGTCCGTGCCGCAATCTTTACCTTCGCCAATATCTCGGAACGGATTGCACCGCGCGACATTCCCCGCATTCAGCGCGACCTGGACCCTGACGATCTGAACATCGTCGTCGCCGGTGCCCAGGCCCAGGCCGATATCGCAAGTGTTGAATTTATCCTGTCGAACATCTCGAAACGCATGGCGGAAAACATCCGTGACGAGGCAAAAGAAAAGGGCGAGCCGAAAACGGACGAAGTTGAAGCAGCGATGATCCGCATCATCGCCATTATCCGCGAACTGGAAGCGCAGGGCGAAATCTACTTCACCGTCAACGAAGACAGCTGATTGCTGCCCGCGCGCCTATTTGTCGAACTTCGACGACCGGATATCGCGCGCCGCGGGAAACCGGCTGGCCGCGCCGTGGGTCGCAACTTCGGGAAACAGACGCAACAGCTCTTGGCGTTGCCGCCGCGCCATCAGGCGCAACACGACATCATCGGGGTGAAAGCTTTCGGTCCAGGCTCCGTTCGCCAAAATCACCTCATGGGCTTCGGCAAGAATATGCAAATAGCTGACGCCCAGAACACGCGCCGGGAATATCCCGCGCCGGTCAATCAGATCGCGCGCGGCCATCAAAACCTCTTCGCCACCGCGCAACGCCGTTTTAACCAGAAATCGATGATTGGGACTGACCAGCATGTCGCGCGACGGGCTTCCCGGCCCCAGACTGCCCCGCCTTAACATCACCGGTTGCAAGCTCTGCTCGTCGGTCAATTCCTCGTAAGGTACATCCCGCCGCCCAATCCAGCTGATCCGCCGCAAACCATTGTCGCGGGTCACGATCTTCTGTCCGCGACGCAAAGTCTCGACCGGACGCCACCCCTGATCGGTGGCAATCAGCGTCCCCGGCGTAAAACATGGGCTTACTTCAGGCAAAAGGCCCCCTTCGTTCGGGGGCAGCGCGGGTCTGTCATGAAATCGGCGGGAACCGACGCCGCAAAAAACAAACTCTAAACCCGAGCCGTCGTTTCGCGGGTTTTGCCGGTTCCCGCCGTAAACGGCAGTACTCGATACCCATCTTCACAGTTACCTGCAAAGCGTGTGCGACCCCCCAGATTTGTCGCGCACATACCTCCCAGCGAGGTGAAGGAAAGTTAACCTTTCGCGCCCGGAAGCCAAAGAAAAAAGGCAAAAACGGGGCAATTTTCTCAGGAAACTTCAACAATCCCAAGATTTGAAACCTCAGGCCAACTGCCCATCCGATTGCCCAAACGGAAACAATAATCAATAATCGCACCCCGCCCAACGCAAGTCTTGCGGTCTCACTGGCCACTACCACAGGCGCCGTTTCCGCTTTGGAAACACCCACCATACTAACCCACGCGAAATGTGGCAGCTTCTGGCCCGCCGCGCGTCGCGCCCCACGGGACTGCAAGTCTTGGCCAATCATCCGAAAACACGGGCATTGGCAGCGCAATCGGCGATATTTCGCCGAATCGGATCCACGCGAAACCCGTCGCCAGTCCGCACCATTCCTATTGCGTCCACCTGCTTGGGTCGTAAGGTTTCGAAAAAGAGGATCGACGATGGACGCAAGCAACCTGACGGCAAAACGACGGCAACAGGTCTGGATTGGACCCGAAACCGCGAATTTTCAAGATTTTCAAACCTTGGTCGAAACCCGGACCGGCCCTGCCGACTGGCCCCTGGCCACCGCAATCACAAACAACATTCCCGTCTATACCGGCGACAATGTCCGCGATGCCGCCACGCGCGACGAAGACGCGCTAGAGCTGATGGCCGAATGGAATGCGGTTTTCGACACCGGGCCGGGCGTTATCGTCATCAAAGGCGGCATGCCCGACACGCGCATCGTCGACACCGCGACCGGCGTGTTCAATGATATCATCACACAAGAAGCCGCCACAGGCAGCGGCGGGGGCGACCATTTCGCCAAACCGGGTGCAAACAACCGCGTCTGGAACGCGGCGCAAAAACACTGTTTGGCCGATCCCGCAAATTTCGCGGCCTATTACGCCTCGGACGCCATCGCGATGGCGGCACGCGCCTGGCTGGGGCGGGGCTATCAACTGACGGCGCAGGTCAACCGCGTCAATCCGGGCGGGGCCGCGCAGACGCCGCATCGCGACTATCACCTGGGCTTTATGAACGCCGACCAACTGGCGACATATCCGGTGCAGGCGCATCAATTCTCGCCCGGCCTGACGCTGCAAGGCGCTGTGGCCCATTGCGACATGCCCATCACATCCGGGCCAACGATGCTTTTGCCCTACAGCCAGAAATTTCTGGCCGGCTATGCCGCCTATGCTCGGGATGAATATCAAGCCTATTTCAAAGAAAACCACGTGCAAACCGCGTTAGAAAAAGGCGATCTTCTGTTCTTCAACCCCGCTGTGATGCATGGCGCGGGCACGAACACATCGACAGACATTCAGCGGTTTGCAAACCTTTTGCAGATCGGGTCGGCCTTTGGCCGGTCAATTGAAAGCGTCGACCGCCCGGCGATGAGCCGCGTGCTTTACCCCGCCCTTCAGGCCGATATGGCAATACGTCCCTGGCGCGAGGTGCAGAACGCAATTGCCGCGGCCGCCGAAGGCTATGCGTTTCCGACAAACCTTGACCGCGACCCACCCGTGGGCGGCCTTATACCATTGTCCCATGCCGAACTGATGGAAACGGCCTTGCACGCTGGCAAAACCGCTGCGGATTGGAATGATCAGGTTACGGCCATGGAAAACCGCCGCGCAGCCTAGGCCCGGCAACCCGAACGGATATCACACGAAGAGTTAACCTTAACTTATTGTTAACAAACAAAAGTTTCGCATGCGGAACTTTTTACATCAATAAGCGGCGTCTTCCAGAACGCCATCCGATGACATCTGTGCGTAAAGCAACCCTTCGCGCAGGCCGCGATCTGCCACCGACAACCGATCCGTCGGCCAAACCCGCAACAATGCCTGCAAAATGGCCGCGCCAGACATAATCAAAGCTTGCCGGTCGCGCCCGATCCGCGGGTCCTCGCGGCGCCCGTCCGGGCCCAATTCCAGATAGCCCCGGATCACCTTGTCGATCTGGTCCGACGTCATCCGAAGCCCGTCCACCTTAGATCGATCATACCGCCGCAGCCCCAAATGGCTGGCCGCCACAGTGGTCACCGTGCCAGACGTGCCGATCACCTGAAACCCGTCGCGCGATTGCTCAATCTCGTATGGGGCAAATTCCGACAGGTTTTCCTCGAAATACCAGCTCATCAGCGCAAACCGCGCCGCATCATCCTGCACATCGCCAAACTGATCGCGCAGGGTCGCAACCCCCAACGGGACTGAAATCCAGTCAACCACACGCGCCGCCGGAAAAGGCGAGGCCGGGTCCGGCGTGAAGCCGGTGTGAAGCCGCATCAATGCGCGCGGGCGTTCGACCTTGGGCACACGGCTGATGTCGATCCAGACCAGCTCGGTCGATCCGCCGCCGATATCCACCACCAGCAATTGCTCGGTCTTGGCCGACACAAGCGGTGCACAGGATACAACCGCCAGTCGTGCTTCTTCTTCGGGGGCGATGATATCCAGTTTCAAGCCGGTATCCCGGGTGACCGAGGTCAGAAACTCCATCCCGTTGGTCGCGCGGCGGCAGGCTTCGGTTGCAACAAGCCGGAACCGTTTCACCCCGTGCCGGTCCAGCTTGGACCGGCAGATTTTCAACGCCGCCGTCGTGCGCCGCATCGCCGCGCGCGACAACCGGCCCGAGCGCTCCAACCCCTGCCCCAGTTGCACAGATTTTGAAAAACTGTCGATCACATGAAACTGATTGCCCTTTGGTTGGGCAATCAGCATTCGGCACGCGTTTGTGCCAAGATCCAGCGCGGCATAAAGCTCGGCCGGATCTGTCGTCGCCGGGGCGCCGTCTACAACCTGACGTGGGAGACGGCCGGCCCCTTTGGGCCGCTTGGGCGCCATATCGCCCTCCGATGTTTAGTTGCTTTCACCCTAGGGGAAGGTTTGCCGCTGACGCAAGAATTTCCGCACGCCCGCATCCCATTCGTCGCGAAGATGGTTTAAAAAGTCGAAAACTGCCTTCGCCCAGCGCGGTGGCCGCGTTAGACCAATCACAAAGGGGTTGAACCATGCCCGACGTTACCATCGTCTATTGGCGGGATATTCCCGCACAGATCATCGTCGGGAAAGGGCGACGGGGGGCGAAACAGCCTTTGCCGGAACGGTTTGAGCAGGCCATCGACAGGGCCGCGATGAAAATCGGTGCCAAAGATGCAGATGCCTATCTGTCTGAATGGCGCAAGGCCACGCCCTATCCGGTCGATGGCGATCCGTCGAACGTGGCCAACCAAGAGGCCAAGCGTCTCGATGACGAGTATGATCAGGACCGGTTGAAAGCCCTGATCGCCAATGATGGATGGGCCTGACCCCCAAAGACATAGGAACCGCGCTGATGGCTTTGCTGAACTTTCGCAAAAAGACCGAAGACACCGCTGTTATTGACCCCAAAGTGCAAGGGTTCCTGACCGATTTCTCGATCGAAGTCATGCCGCGGACGGCCGAAAAAGTAGATGACTTCAAGGCCATCCTGCCCCCAGGCACGCGGGTCTATATCGCCCATCTCGAAGGCACGCCGATCGAAGATATGACCAAGACGGCCAAACGTCTTGCGATGGATGGCTTTCAGGTCATGCCGCATTTTCCGGCCCGCATCATTCAGGATGACGCCATGCTGGCCGATTGGATTGCGCGCTATCAGGGCGAGGCAGATGTCAAACAGGCCCTTCTCTTGGCCGGTGGCCTGTCCACGCCGAAGGGGGCGTTTCACAGCTCGATGCAATTGTTGGAAACCGGGCTTTTCGACAAGGCGGGCTTTACCCGCCTGCATGTCGCAGGCCATCCCGAAGGCAACAAGGACATCGACCCAGATGGGGGCCGGAAGAACGTCGAAGACGCGCTGCTCTGGAAAGCCGCGTTTGATCAGCGGACAGATGCGGATATGGCCATCGTCACGCAATTTGCCTTTGATGCAGGTCCGATCATCGACTGGGCCAATCAGGTACAGACCTCAGGCGTCGGCTTGCCGATCCATATCGGCATCGCAGGGCCAGCCAAGCTGCAGACGCTGATCAAATTCGCCATAGCCTGTGGTGTCGGACCGTCGCTGAAAGTGCTGCAAAAACGCGCTATGGATGTCACCAAACTGGTGCTGCCGTACGAACCCGACGATATCGTCACAGCGCTTGCCCATCACAAAGCCGCCAACCCGGATTTCGCCATCACGCATCTGCATCTTTTCCCCTTGGGCGGAATAAAAACCAGCGCAGCCTGGGCGCAATCCCGCGGGGCAATGGCACCGGTGGCAGCCGTCAAATAAACCTAGACGCCGGCGCGTTCCGCCCCATCGCGCTGAACCATCCGATCCACAGCCCGGGCACGATGGGGGCGACGGGTTTTGCCGTCATGTTCCAGGCTGACAATCACCGCCGAGCCTGAACACCGCACGTCCCCGTCCACATGCACTGCATAGTCCATAATGAAACTGGACGGTTTCACCAACTTGGTGCGCGCCGTCAGCAAATAGGTTTCGTTCTGATACATCGGCGCAAAGTAATCGACCGATTGCGCGCGCACGACAATCTGCGGGTCCTCGTCACCATGGCTATAGCTGGTCAGCCCATAGTCTTGCAGATAATCAACGCGGATCGTCTCAAACCACCTCAGAAAAATGACGTTGTTTACATGGTTCAAAGCGTCCAGTTCGTGGAACCGAACGCGGTCCGCAAAGCCATAGGCCCATCCATCGACGCCCAAAGCCTGCAACGCGGCGCGGTCAAATTTGGTCAGATACTGGGTCATGGGCGCCCTGCTGTTCTGGAGCGGGTAGCGGGAATCGAACCCGCGCGTTCAGCTTGGGAAGCTGACAGGCTACCATTACATCATACCCGCAACACCAAACGCAGGGGTAAGGATTGTGCCGGGTGGGGTCAAGCCATCAGCCGCGCCGCCGCCGTCTGCGCCCGCCGCCGCCTGCTCCGCCGGGGTTGAAGCTGACATCAGGCAGCGTCACGACTTTTGACAATTCAGGAAATGGCGCGGTCGCATGCGGGATGGCATTTGCGGCAATGAAATGTTCCTGAAAGCGGGGCTCGATTGCCGTTTCGACCTTTTGGATATTCCTCACCTCGGCCTCGATCCGCGCGCGCGCTGATATATCGCAAAGCGCGATGCGCGCGCCCGTGCCAGCCGCATTCCCGGCCGAGGTCACATTTGACAGCGCACAATCCGGGATCATGCCAAGAACCATCGCATGCTTGGGCGAGATATGCGCCCCAAAGGCACCGGCCAGAACAACGCGGTCCACCGTGTCGGTGCCCAATTCGTCCATCAACAGGCGCGCGCCCGCGAACAGGGCAGACTTGGCCAGTTGAATGGCGCGAATATCGCCTTGGGTCACAGTGATCAGCGGGCCACCGTCGCCCGTGCCATCATGCAAAACAAAGGCATAGGTCCGCCCGTCGGGCACCGAACGGGCTGTGCCTGTGGCTTCGGGCGAACCGATCAGGCCTGAGGGGTCCATAAGACCGGCAATCCGCAATTCGGCCACGGCTTCGATAATGCCTGAACCACAGATGCCGGTGATGCCCGAAACAGCTGTGGCCGCGTCGAACCCGTCTTCATCAGACCAGAGGTCACTGCCGATGACACGGAAGCGCGGCTCTTTGGTTTCGGGATTGATCTCGACCCGTTCGATGGCCCCCGGAGCGGCGCGTTGACCGCTGGAAATTTGCGCCCCTTCAAAGGCGGGGCCCGTGGGCGACGAACAGGCCAGCACACGGTCTTTTGTGCCCAACAGAATTTCGGCATTGGTGCCGACATCACAGATCAGGACAAGATCGTCTGATTTATATGGTTCTTCCGACAAGGCGACAGCGGCGCAATCGGCCCCCACATGGCCCGCGATGCAGGGCAACAGATAGGCTTGGGCCAGCGGGTTGATGGATGTCAGGCCAAATTCATCTGCCCGCGCATGAACCGCGTCCGAGGTTGCCAGGGCAAAAGGTGCCTGACCCAGTTCAACGGGGTCGATGCCCAAAAGGAGATGATGCATGACCGGGTTACAGACAATGACGGCCTCGACAATTTGCGCCGGTGCGATCTGGGCCTCGTCCGCCAAATCCGTGGCAAGGGCGGTCAGCGCGTCATGGACCACTTCGGTCATTTTCGCGTCACCGCCCCGGTTCATCATCGCATAAGACACCCGGCTCATCAGATCTTCGCCGAACCGGATTTGCGGGTTCATCACACCGCCTGACGCTTTCACCTCGCCATTGCGCAGGTCGCACAAATGCGCAGCGATGGTTGTTGATCCAAGATCAATCGCCAGCCCATAAAGACGGCCTTCGTACAGCCCGGGCCAGATATCGATAACCTCGGGCGGCCCGCCATTGTGATCCTGCCAAAGCGCCACGGTCACCGACCAGTCGCCTTTGCGCAACGCGGTTTGCAGGCGCGCCAGAATGCGGGGCGATGCGTTGATGGCATCAATCTGCCAATCACGGGTCAGCGCTTCTTGCAGACGCTGCAAATCGCCTGTCGGCTCGTGCATATCGGGTTCGCGCACCTGCGTGTAGTACAGCCGGGTGGCCGGGTCCATTCGGATATCGCGAAGCGCGGCGGCCTTGCGGACCACCTGTTTATGCACCTGGCTTTCGGGCGGCACGTCGATGACCACATCGCCTTCGATGGTCGCCTGACAGCCCAGCCGCCGACCGGGTTTCAGCCCGCGTTTATCATCATAGCGTTGTTCGACTGCGTTGAACGCCGACAGCGCTGTTTCGGTGACCGTCAGCCCGTGTTTTGGAAAATCGCCAAAGCCGGGCGACACCTGACATTTCGAGCATATGCCCCGCCCACCGCAAACACTGTCCAGATCGACGCCCAGTTGACGCGCGGCGGTCAAGACGGGCGTGCCGATTGCCACCTGCCCCCGCTTGCCGGACGGGGTAAAAATGACCAGGGCTGTGTCGCGGGCCTGTGTCATATGCGCCCCCGGTCAGCCACGCCTGCGGCGGCCACCGCCGCGACGGCCACGCCCACCGCCACCACCGGGGTTGGACGCGTTCAGCTTGATCCAGTTGCCGCCAGACGGATCATTCGCGTTCAGAAAATCAGCCGCCCGGATCGACAGCGTTTCTTCGGATGCCACACCCGTTTTGGGCGCAAGTCCCAGCAAGGGCGCCAGTTTCGAAGGTTCCAGCCCGTCGGGAATGGTCAGCCCTAAATCAACAAGCCGCGCGACGCGTTCGGCGATCAGATCGGTATCGGGTGCCATTCCCAGCAAAGGCCGCAGCGCTTTCATGTCGATATCGTCGGGGGCTTCGATGCCCAGCGCTTTCAACGCGTCCAGCCGTTCGCCCGTGGCTTTCAGCGTCTTTGGCATGGCGACCGGGTTCATAATGGCGGATGTCATGCCGTGGGATGCGGCCATCGCCAGAAAAGCGTTGTTGATGCCATGCCGGTTCGGCAATCCGAACGAGATGTTGGACGCGCCGCAGGT
>CALDUK010000018.1 GCA_937924905.1 uncultured Paracoccaceae bacterium
GCGATTGGTGGAAATGGAAGTTGGATCCGTTGGTGATCGACGCGGTCATGATCTATGCGCAAGCGGGCCATGGGCGGCGGGCTAACCTGTTCACAGACTTCACTTTTGCGGTTTGGTCAGGCAACGATCTGGTGCCGTTTGCCAAAGCCTATTCGGGCCTGACCGATGCTGAATTTCGCGAGATTACGGCTTGGGTCCGCAAGAACACGCTGGACCGCTATGGGCCGGTGCGTGCAGTCAAGGCTGAACATGTGTTCGAGATCGCGTTCGAAGGCATACAGGAAAGCCCGCGCCATAAATCAGGCGTGGCTCTGCGGTTTCCAAGGATCAGCCGTTGGCGCAGGGACAAGCCGACGGGTGAAGCCAATTCCTTGAATGATTTGAAAGAGATGCTGGCGACCTACGGATAAAGATGCCTGACGCGACGCAAGTTTGCGCTTGCCAGATTGCGCGAAACGCGGTCCAAAATGGCCCATGACAAAACCCCAGGCCGCGCCCCCGAATGACCCTCCGAAACGCCCGGAGGCAGCCGTGCCAAAAGGCGCGTGGGACGCGCATGTGCACCTGGTCGCGGGCGATGATTTTCCGCTATGGGACGGGCGCGTCGAAGACCCCGCGCCGGGTTTGGATCTTGATGGCTGGCTGGGGGTGTTTCAGCGCCATCTCGACACGCTGGGATTTGAACGCGCCGTCATCGTGCATTCTATCCTTTACGGCGATGACAACAGCGTAACCCTGGAAGCCATCCGCAGGCTTGGCCCGCATATCCGCGGCGTCGGCTTGGTGCGCGACGGCGCAACCGGGCAAGACCTTGATCGTTTGTATGCAGCTGGCATTCGTGCGGTGCGGCTGAATTATGTGCATGGCGGGGTCCTGACTTGGGACGGGGCTCAGACCATGGCCCCGATGCTGGCGGATCGGGGCATGCATATCCAAATGCTTGCCTTCGCGGATCAGCATGTGCCGGGATTGGCGGATGATGTGCGTGCCTGTCCTGTGCCGGTGGTGTTCGACCATTTCGGCTGGCCGGACCTGACAGCGGTGTCCGACGGGTTCAAGCAACTGGTGGAATTGGTCGCTGAAGGCGCAGCTTTTGTAAAACTTTCAGCGCCTTATAGGGTGTCGGATGCGCCCTATGTTCATGCGGACGGGCATATTGCCATGCTGGCCAAGGCGAACCCCAAACGGTGTCTCTGGGGGTCGGACTGGCCGCATCTGATGCTGGCCGACGCCAGGAAACCCGATGCGGGTGCGCTTTTTGACGCCTTCTCGCGCGCTGTGCCCGATGCCGATATGCGTCAGACTATTCTTGTGGACACGCCGCAGTCACTCTTCGACGTGTAAGGCTTGCCGCAGCGGCCCTGGCCGCTTACCTCTTTGCCCAACACAGAGGAGCTTTTTATGACACCAACCCTTTTCCGCGACGCGAACGCCCAAGGTGGTTCCGAATTTGGTGATCTGCCCGAATGGGATCTTTCGGATCTGTATGCGTCTGTTGATGCACCGGAATTCAAGCGCGACATGGATTGGCTTGAGGAACATTGCGCCCTGTTTGCCGCAGATTACGAAGGCAAGCTGGCCGCGCTTTCGGCGGACGGGATGCTGGATTGCGTCAAGCGTTACGAAAAAATCGATATGGTTGGCGGTCGGATCATGTCGTTTGTCGGGCTTCGGTATTATCAGAACACCGTCGATGCGGAACGCGCCAAATCCATGGCGGATGCGCAAGACAGGATGACCGCCTACACAACGCCTTTGGTATTCTTTTCGCTGGAAGTGAACCGGCTAGAAGATGCCGTCATGGATGGCTGGTTCGCGGGCAATGCGGAACTGGCACGATATAAACCGATCTTTGATCGATTGCGCCTGATGCGACCTTATCAATTGTCGGATGAGCTGGAAAAATTCCTGCATGATCAATCGACTGTGGGGGCGGCGGCCTGGAACCGGCTGTTTGATGAAACCGTCGCGGGTCTGACCTTTGCCATTGATGGCGAACAGAAATCGCTGGAAGCCACGTTGGATGGTCTGTCGGATCAGGACCGGTCGAAACGCGAAGCCGCGTCGCGCGAAGTGGCGCGGGTTTTTGGCGAAAACGTCAAGCTTTTTGCGCGGGTGCACAACACGCTGGCCAAGGAAAAAGAGATCGAAGATCGCTGGCGCGGCATGCCGACACCGCAGACCGGGCGGCACCTGTCCAATCAGGTCGAACCCGAAGTGGTCGAGGCGCTGCGCAATGCTGTCGTGGATGCCTATCCAAAGCTTTCGCATCGCTATTATGAATTAAAACGCGGCTGGTTGGGTCTGGATCAGATGGAGGTCTGGGACCGCAACGCGCCGTTGCCCATGGAAAGCGACCGCAAGGTTGGCTGGGACGAAGCGAAAGAGACCGTGCTGTCAGCTTACGGCGCGTTTGACCCGGAAATGGCGCGTCTGGCCGAACCGTTTTTTGACAAAGGCTGGATTGATGCGGCGGTCAAACCCGGCAAAGCACCGGGCGCATTCGCGCATCCGACGGTGGCCGATGTGCATCCCTATGTCATGCTGAATTACCTGGGCAAACCGCGCGATGTAATGACCCTGGCCCATGAACTGGGCCACGGCGTACACCAACGTCTGGCCGCGGGGCAGGGCGAATTGCTGTCGTCAACGCCTTTGACGCTGGCCGAAACGGCAAGCGTGTTTGGCGAAATGCTGACCTTTCGCCGTTTGCTGGCAAACGCGCCCGATGCGGCAGAACGCAAGGTGCTTTTGGCCAATAAGGTCGAAGATATGATCAACACGGTCGTGCGCCAGATTGCGTTCTATGACTTTGAATGCAAGCTGCACGATGCGCGGCGTCAGGGCGAACTGACGCCCGACGATATCGGCGCTTTGTGGATGTCTGTGCAGGGCGAAAGCCTGGGGCCTGCGTTTACGTTCATGGAAGGGTACGAAACCTTCTGGGCTTATATCCCGCATTTCGTGCATTCGCCGTTCTACGTTTATGCCTACGCCTTTGGCGACGGGCTCGTGAATGCGTTGTATGCGGTCTACGAAGAAGGTGACCCGGACTTCAAAGACAAATACTTTGACATGCTCAAGGCTGGCGGCTCGAAACACCACAAAGAATTGCTGGCCCCCTTCGGGCTTGACGCGTCAGACCCCAAATTCTGGGACAAGGGCCTGTCGATGATCGAAGG
>CALDUK010000019.1 GCA_937924905.1 uncultured Paracoccaceae bacterium
CATGGCCCGCTTGCGCATAGATCATGACCGCGTCGATCACCAACGGATCCAACTTCCATTTCCACCAATCGCCCTTTTTGCGGCCATCGCGATAGGGGCTGTCGCGAAGTTTGAGCATAACACCTTCGGCCCCGTTTTCACGTGCTTTTGCTCGCAGGGTGCCAAGCGTTTTCCAATCATCAAACGGCAAAAGATCCGAGGTGCGAAGCGGCAAATCCGGCGGGCAATCGGCCAACAATCCGTCCAGCACCCGTCGCCGTTCGCGGTGGGGCAAGGGCCGTATATCGGCGCCGTCGATTTCCAGTACATCATAGGCGCGCAGGACAACGGGGGCGTCCGCCAACAGCTTTTTCGGCACGGTCTTTCGCCCGATACGTTTTTGTAACGCATTGAAATTCATGGGTGTTTCGTCGGAATAGTTCCAAGCCAAAAGCTCGCCATCCAGCACGGTGCCGGGGGGCAGAAAGTCGGTCAAAGCCGTCAGTTCGGGGAACCGGTCGGTCATCAGTTCCTCGCCCCGCGACCAGACAAAATGCGTGCCACCGCGCAAAATCACCTGTCCCCGGATGCCGTCCCATTTGTATTCAGCGGTCCAGTCTTCGGGCGGGCCAAGTGTGGTTGCGTCGTTGTCCAATTGATAGGCCAGATAGAACGGATAGGGCTTGGAAAGATCGGCCTGCGGATCGGGGGCCAGAATCAGATTCTCGAAGCTGATATTCTGAGGCGTCCAGTCGCCCATCAGGCGGTGCGCAAGTTCGGGTTCGTCAATGCCGGTGGCGCGGGACAGCGCGCGGGTCATCAGTTTCTGGCTGACGCCCAGGCGAAAGCCACCTGTGATCAACTTGTTGAAAACAAAGCGTTCTGACGTTCCGAACCGATCCCATGCGGCCAGCACAGCGGCCTTTCGGGCGGCTTCGTCTTCGCCTTTCAAAGCTATGATTTCGGCAATCTGCGCGCTTAAGGAAATGTCGCTGGATTGCGTTGGTTTGGGCAGAACAAGTGCGATGGTTTCGGCCAGATCCCCGACCACCGGATAGGCTTCTTCGAACAGCCAGAGGGGCAGTCCGGCGCGTTCGGCGGCCCATTCGCGCAAGCGGGTTGTGGTGACGCTGCGTTTGGGTCTGCGGCCCGAGAAAAGCGCGATGGTCCAGAGCCGGTCATCGTCTGGAACCTCTTGAAAATAAAGGGAAAGCGCATCGACCTTGGCCGTGGTGCGGGTCGTTTGATCGAGGGTTTCGAACAACTGAGCGAAGCGTTTCATTGGAACCGATCGTCGGGCGTGGCGGTGAAAAAGCGGGGACTATCGCCCATGTTGGGTGACCTAACTGTCCAAAGACAAAAGGCAAATCTGCCTGCCGCCCCACTGCGCGCGCTGCGGTGAGACAAGGTTAACCTATCTGTGCGACAGTCGGGATGTGAAGCGGCGTTGCAAGCCGTCTGACGGGCGTGTCTTTGCCCGCCAGCGCGGGCGACGTTTGCGCAGTCAAAAAACCGGCGCGTTGAGACGCCCCCATTATATCTGCTGGCGGATTTCGCGCGAGTGGACCCTGACCGTTTGGTCAAATCACCTCTGGCGCCGAAAGGCTGCGTCGGGGGTTTTTGTGCATGAAGAATGCGCGTGGGGCTGGTTTTTGAGGCTGCGATGTGGGGGGATGGACGTCATTTTATCCATGGCTGACGCGGTCGGGGCACCTGTGCAATGACGGCGCCGCCTGTCGGGAGAATGGGCCCACGCGTTCGCGGATGCCGGCCGCATTGCTGTTAGGACGGTCATGCGGTCTGGGGGATAAACGGGCTGACGCGATAACAGTGTCCACCGCCGTAGCTGCGCGACGGTGTTTCATTTCAGGGGCAGAAGCGGGCCGATGTGATCACGATTGCCCGCCGCAACCGTGTTTCAGCCGTCAGCACAGACGAGCCGGTGAGGCCGCAGCGCCAACTTTGGCGGCCTGTTGCAAATTCGGTTCAGACGACGGAACAGGTGCAGGAACACACATCACGCTGGCCATACCCATCACCACGCGCGGCCAGCCTTTAAAACGCCAGCCGCGGTGCCGATCTCGCGGGTGCTAAATCCCCAGAAACGGTTGTGCGATCCGGGGCATCAGGCCTTTGAAGCGGAGCGGTGCGTCGGTTGCGGCGAGGCAGATGCAGTCTTCGCCCGCGACGGCGACGGGGGTGTGGTGCAGGTCTTCGTTGGCGACTTCGACGTCGCCGCGACCGAAGTGGCCGTCATCGTCTTCGAAAGCGCCTTTCAGCACCATAGTCAGTTCCAGCCCGCGGTGGCCGTGATCGGGCATGGCCGTGCCGCCGGGGATGCGCAGCAGGCGCACCTTGTCTTCGCCCGCCGTTTTCAGGACCGCCTGCATCACGCCGCCGCCAAGCGAGCGCCATTTGACCTTGTCGAGGTCGCCGCCGACATAGTCTTGCAAAGGCGTCGGAAACACATCGTCTTTCGAGCGATTTTCCACCCAGGGGGCGTCCGGTTTGTCGGGCATCGCGTCGATCAGCGCGAAGGTCTGATCAAGCGCGTGGTCGCTGAGTTGCACCACTTCGCACTGGTCCACCATTGCGCCGCCGACCGCCTCGTAGGCTTCGGAGCGTGCGCGGCAGTCGTCGCACATCGACACATGGGTTGCGACCACAAGGCTGAAGCCTTCGTCCAGCGAGCCAGCGGCATAGGACATCAGCAATTCGTCGGTCAGGTGGTGTTTAATGTTACTCATTTTAACTATTCCTATCATCCCATCGTGTGGCGCAGCCGTTCCAACGCCAGACGAATTCTCGATTTGATCGTTCCAAGCGGCAATCCGGTGGCGTCTGCAATCTGGGCATGACTGAGATCGCCGAAATAGGCCGCTTGAATTAGGTCTCGTTGTTTCTCGGGCAGGGCCGCGATGGCGTCCGCCAGTTTCTTGCTTTCTTGCCGAAATGACATCACATCGGCCTGGTCTGGTTCCGCCTCGGGCCCCCATGCCAGGTCTTCCGGCTCGGGGCGTCGCATGCGGCGAAACGCGTCGATCTTTCGGTTTCGGGCGATGGTGAACACCCAGGTCGAGACGCTGGCCCGCGAAGGGTCAAACATATGCGCCTTGGTCCATAGGGTCGCCATGACCTCTTGCGTGCACTCCTCGGCCAAACCTTCGTTTGCGCCTGATTTCATCAAAAACGCCTT
This sequence comes from uncultured Paracoccaceae bacterium, assembly GCA_937924905.1. Lineage (GTDB taxonomy): Bacteria > Pseudomonadota > Alphaproteobacteria > Rhodobacterales > Rhodobacteraceae > JAJDOD01. Next base: position 3,176 of record CALDUK010000019.1, read on the forward strand.
TACCCGTGGGGCGAAATGGCGAAACAGTTCGGCGAATGCCTGACGATCCTTGTGGTCACGGATCGCCGCGACAAGCGCGACAAGATTGTCGTTTTCCGACGTTTGAGGCGTTTCAACAGAAGGCATCTTGCGGCCACCATACCCCGGCGGCTGCTGACGTACAGACGCATCCTTAATCAAACTCTTCGTCGGCATTTGTAAGGTCTTACGCCCTGCCGCGTTGTTCGGATCACTCGCGGTGAAGTTTTTTATCATTTGATCCGTTTCCGGGCGGCAGCCGTAGGTATAAGCACGAGCCAGACGGCAGGGACACGGAGAACTTTATGCCTTTTGAATCAGGGACTGACGCGCGACGTCGGATCGCGGTCGTTGGTGCCGGCATATCGGGGATGGGGGCTGCTTATCATCTTGCTGCGAAGAATACCGTTTGTTTGCTGGAAGCCGAGCCGCGTCTGGGCGGGCATGCGCGCACGGTGATCGCCGGAAAGCGCGGGGATCAGCCGGTGGATACAGGCTTTATCGTGTTCAACGAACATACGTACCCGAACATGGTGCGTCTGTTTGACGAGCTGGATGTCCCGGTGGCCGAAAGCAACATGAGTTTCGGCGTGTCCGCGCGCGGGGGCCGGTTTGAATATGCGCTGAACAGCATCGACAGTATTTTTGCCCAGCGCCGCCGCGCCTTTGATCCGCGGTTTCTGCGGATGGTGCGGGACATCATGGCGTTCAACAAACGCGCCGAGGCGACGGTGACGCCCGGCATGACCATCGGTGATCTGGTGTCGGCCCTTGGGTTGGGGCGCTGGTTTGTGGACCATTACCTGACGCCGTTTTCCGGCGCGATCTGGTCGACACCAAAGGTGCGCATTCTGGATTTCCCCGCCGACACGATGGTTCAGTTCTTTCGGAACCATGGGATTCTGGACTGGAACGACAATCATCAGTGGTACACGGTCGACGGCGGGTCGGTGGAATATGTCAGACGCCTTGGCGCTGCGATGGAAGCCCGCGGTGTGGATATCCGGCTGAACGCCCGGACCGAGGCCGTGCGGCGCACATCGCTTGGGGTTGAGATCAAGGTTGCCGGTGCCGATTGGGAGCCGTTTGACGATGTGGTTTTTGCCACCCATGCCGATGACACGCTGCGCCTGTTGACCGATGCGACCGGGGTTGAGCAGACCGCTTTGTCGGCGGTCACCTATCAGCCGAACCGGGCCGTGTTGCACGCCGACACAAACGCAATGCCAAAGCGGCGCAAGGTCTGGTCGTCCTGGTGTCATGTGGCCAGCGGCCCCGGCGCGGATGCCCCGATTGAGCTGACCTATTGGATGAATTCGCTGCAACCGATCCCGCAGGATGATCCGCTGTTCGTGACGCTGAACGCGCAAGGCACGATCCGCGAGGAACTGATCCATGATGAAACCGTGTTCCGGCACCCCGTCTTTGATCAGGCGGCGGTGACCGCCCAGGACACGGTGCGCGCGATCAATGGTCAGAACCGGACGTGGTTCTGTGGCGCCTGGATGCGCCATGGGTTTCACGAAGACGGTCTGGCCAGCGCCGTTGAGGTTGCAAACCTGATTGAAGCGCAAAGCCAGATGGGGCTTGCTGCTGAATGAGCCAGGTCGAGCACATAAAGGGAACGACGTTCCACGGCCGGAAAGGCGAGACGCAAAACGCGTTTCGCTATTCGGTCGATTATGTGTTGTTGGACGCTGAACGCGCGCCGCGTGCGCCCTGGCTGTTCGGGCGAAACCGGCGCAATGTGGTGTCGTTGATGGACCGTGACCATGGGGGCGCACCGGGCGCAGGCCGCGGCGCGGCCTGGGTGCGCGAGGTTCTGTCGGGCCTGCCGGTTGAGGTCAACCGGATCGAGTTATTGGCGCAGCCGCGTGTCCTGGGCCATGTGTTCAACCCCGTGGCGTTCTGGCTGGTCTATGACAATGCCGACGCTCTGCGGGTTGTGATTGCCGAGGTGACGAACACGTATCGCGACCGGCATTCTTATCTGTGCCACCGCGATGACTTTCGGGCGATTACCAGCGCTGACACGCTGACGTCGCAGAAAATCCTGCATGTCTCGCCGTTTCAACCGGTTGAGGGCGGGTATCAGTTTCGTTTTGACATCACGCGCGACCGGGTTGGCATCTGGATTGATTACACCGCTGGCAACGGCGGGTTGCTGGCGACGCTGACCGGCAAGCGGGTGGCTTTGACCAATGCAGGTCTTCTGAGCGCTTTTCTGCGCCGTCCCTTCGGGTCGCGCCGCGTTCTGGGGCTGATCCATTGGCAGGCGCTGAAGCTTTGGTGGAAGGGCGTCGCGTTCCGGTCGCGCCCCGAACCGCCTGAGGCGGAGGTGTCGCGATGAGCCAGCGGTTCTTCCCCTATGCGGTGTTTGGCGGGCTTTTGGCGATGGCCGGGCTGCCGATTTATATTCATGCGCCCAAGTTCTATGTCGATGAATACGGCGCGTCGCTGGCCGCGTTGGGCGCGGTTCTCTTTGGTCTGCGCTTGCTGGATGTTGTGCAGGACCCGGTGCTGGGCTGGCTGTCGCGGCGTTTGTCGGACAAGCGCGGACTGGCGGTTGCCTGTGCGACTGCCGTAATGGCTTTGTCGATGATCGGGCTGTTTGCGGTGCGCCCCCCGGTCGCCCCGTTGATCTGGTTTGCGCTGATGCTGGCCGGACTTTTTTCGGCCTTCAGCTTTTTGACGATCAGTTTTTACGCGCAAGGCGTCGCGGTGGCCAAACACCTGCCAGGGGACGGCCATGTCCGGCTGGCGGGCTGGCGCGAAACCGGCGCTTTGCTGGGCGTGTCGCTGGCTTCGGTTTTGCCGGTGGCCCTGTTGGGTGTGACCCCTGCCCCGTTTGCGGTGTTCGCAATGATCTTTGCGGCCCTTGCCGTGTTGGCCGTGATCGCGATGCGCGGCGCCTGGACGCCCGGCGGCCATACCCGCGAGGCCAGCTTGCGCCCCATTCTGGCCGATCCGATCGCACGCCGTTTGCTGGTGATTGCCCTGTTGAACGCAACCCCCGTGGCGGTCAGTTCGACCCTGTTTCTGTTTTTCGTCGAAAGCCGGTTGGATGCGCCCGGATGGGAAGGGCCATTGTTGCTGTTGTTCTTTCTGGCCGCGGCTGCAAGCGCGCCGGTCTGGAGCCGGGTGGCGCAGGCGCGTGGTGCAAAATGGACGCTGATGCTGGGCATGGTTCTTGCGATTGCGTCCTTTGGCTGGGCTGGCACGCTGGGCGCGGGTGATGCCCTGGCCTTTGCAGTGATCTGCCTTGTCTCGGGGGCGGCACTTGGCGCGGATATGACGCTGTTGCCTGCGCTTTTTGCCGCGCGCACTGCCGAGGTCGCGCCCGAAGCCGCCGAAGGTTTCGGCCTTTGGTCCTTTGTTTCAAAATTCTCACTTGCCTTTGCTGCGGTGGTGCTTTTGCCCCTGCTTGACGCCGCGGGGTTCAAAGCAGGTGAGGTTGCCCAATCCGAGCAGGCGCTATTTACCCTATCAATGAGTTACGCGGTTTTGCCCTGCGTCCTGAAAGTCGGTGCTTTGGTGCTGCTTTCCATGACGTCCCTGGACGATGTCCGGGGGACCGCACTGACAAGAGGAACATCGTGATGGATATCTTTTCGTTTCTGATTGGCGTGATCGCCATGGTCGCTGTCTTTTGGATGGTCAGCCGCAGGATGGATTTTCTGGCGCAAACGCCCGGCGATTACGCGGTTGGCCCCACCTTTGATATTCGCCGCGTGCTGAATGGCCCGCTGTTGTGCGACGGGATCATTTACGGGCCGACAGGCCGTGTGTCGTCACGGTTTACCGCGCGTTTTGACGCCCAGTGGACCGGCAATTCGGGCGTGATGCGCGAGCATTTTGTCTATGACAGCGGCAGCGAGCAGCATCGCGAATGGCGGCTGAGCGTTGACGAAACCGGCCGGATCACCGCCGATGCCGACGATCTGGTGGGCGCGGGCACCGGCACCCAGCACGGGTCGGGCGTGCGCCTGAATTATCGGATCAAGCTGCCCGAAGGCGGCGGTGGCCACAAGTTGGATGTGGTGGACTGGATGTATTTGCTGGATAATGGCACGATTATGAACCGCAGCCAGTTCCGCAAGTTCGGGTTCAAGGTTGGCGAATTGGTGGCCACCATGCGCCCCGATCCGGCGGCGGCAGCCAAACGGGAGGCAGCGTAACCTTATGCGGGATTGGCCCAACACACGCTATTGGCTTGTCGGTGCAAGTCAGGGTCTGGGTCGGGCCGTGGCGCATGAATTGTCGAAAACCGGTGCCGAGGTGATCCTGAGCGCGCGCAGCGGCGACGCTTTGGAAGAGCTGGCGGGCGAATTGCCCGGCAAATCGCATGTGGTCACGGTGGATGTTGGCGACGACGCCAGCGTCGCCGCCGCTGCCGAGGCCGTGGGCGAGATTGACGGAATGGTCTTTCTGGCCGGTTTGTACTGGCCGATGACCGCCGCCGATTTCGACGGCGACAAGGCAGCGTCCATGCTGGATGTGAACCTGACAGGTGCGGCGCGCGTTTTGGGCCATGTTCTGCCACCGATGGTGGCCCGCGACCGGGGCCATATTGTGCTGACCGGGTCGCTGTCCGGGTTTCGGGGTTTGCCTGGGGCCAATGGCTATGGCGCGTCGAAAGCCGGGATTATGTCGATGGCCGAGACGCTATACGCCGACTTGCGCACCACCGGCGTGGATGTGCAGTTGATCAACCCGGGCTTTATCAAGACGCGCCTGACCGAGAAGAACGCGTTTTCCATGCCGTTCATCATGGAGCCCGAGGCGGCAGCAAAGCTGTATGTGGACCATATGCAAGGCGATGATTTCGGGCGGAACTTTCCCCGCCATTTCGGTGCGATGTTCCGGCTGAGCCAGTTTCTGCCCGATTGGGTGTATTACCGGTTGTTCGGGACATAGGATGCGCGGCATGGCTGGGGGACGCTGTCCCCCAGACCCCCTGAAGTATTTTCAGGTCATTGGAAGCGGTTCGGGTTTCAAAGCCCCAACCGGTCGCGCAGCGCGTACCAGGTCATGGCAAGCGTGAGCAGAGGCGCGCGCGCGTGTTTGCCACCCGGAAAGGTCGGGATGGGCAGCGTTGACCATAGGTCGAAACGCCCGGCCTGACCGGTGACGGCTTCGGCCAGGATCTTACCCGCCAGCCCTGTCAGGGCGACGCCGTGGCCGGAAAACCCGCCGGCTGCCAGTGTGTTGGGCCCGATGCGGCGGAGCATGGGCAGACGGGTCATGGTGATGCCCAGCGTGCCGCCCCAGGTATAGTCGATGCCCACGTCTTTAAGTTGCGGGAACAGTTTGAGCATGCGCTGGACCAGCGCGTCTTCGATGTTTTGCGGAAAGCCGAGACCATAGTTTTCACGCCCGCCAAAAAGCAGGCGCTTGTCGTCGGACAGGCGGAAGTAATTGACGACGAATTTGTCATCAGCCACCGCGATGTCTTTGCTGAGAACCTGTTCTGCGCGGTCGCCCAGAGGTTGGGTCGCTGCGATGAAGCTGTTGATCGGCAAGACGCGGGACGCAATCTGGGTGTTGAGGTCGGGCAAATATCCGTTGCCCGCGACTATGATATGGCCGGCATGGATGCGCCCTGACCGGGTGGTGACACCGGTGGCGTCCAGGGCTGTGGCTTCGGTGCCTTCAAAAAGGCGCGCGCCTGCGGCTTCGGCGGCGCGGGCCAGCCCCAGTGCGTACCGCAGCGGGTGCAGATGGCCCGCGTCCCAGTCAAGAAGGCCGCCCTGATACACATCGCTGCGGCAGATCGCGCGGACCGCGTCGCGGTCGAGATATTCGGTGTCATAGTCATAGGTTTGGGCCAGAAAATCGCGGTAGCGGCGCAGATCGCCCGCGCCTTTTGCCGACCATTCGCCGTGGAGCACCCCCGGCTTATAGCCCGCGTCCGGGGCATGTGCCTGCGCAAGATCGCGGGTCAGCGCCTTGGCTTCCAGCGTCAGATCCCAAAGCTGTTGGGCCGGGCCGCTGCCCAGCCGGGCCTGAAGCCAGTCCTGATCTTTGTTCCAGCCGGTGCCAACCTGCCCGCCGTTGCGTCCCGATGCGCCAAAGCCTGCGCGGTGGGCGTCGATCACCACCACGTTCAGCCCGTTTTGCGCGGCATGCAAAGCGGTGGACAGACCTGTATAGCCCGCGCCGATGATCGCGACATCTGCGGTGATGTCACCATCCAGCGGCGGGCGGACGGGCGGGATATCTGCCGTTGCCGCGTAGTAGCTGGGGGGGAACTGACCCGGCTTGTCGTTGCGGTAAAGCGGGTTCATGGGCGGGCTTTTGTGGCGCGGATCGAGGGGCTTGGCCCCGCGCCACCTTGGACGGCGCGCCCGACATATTTGAGCCGCGAAGACAGTGAGACCCCGCGCATCAGACGTTCAGCAGGAGGTGTTCGCGTTCCCAGGGCGAGATGACTTGCAGAAATTCGTCATATTCGGCGGCTTTTACACCTGCATAGACGGTGCAGAAGTCCTGGCCCAGAACCTGACGCAAGGGGGCGGCGGCGGCAAATTCATCGAGGGCGGCGTAGATGCCGCGCGGCAGGTCTTCTTCGGCGTCATAGGCATCGCCTTTGAATTCTTCGCGCGGGGTGATCTTTTCGACCATGCCCAGATAGCCGCAGGCCAGCGAGGCCGCGATGCCCAGATAGGGGTTGCAATCCATGCCCGCGATGCGGTTTTCGACGCGGCGCGCCTGAGGGTCCGAGATGGGCACACGAATGGCCGTTGTGCGGTTGTCGCGGCCCCATTCAAGATTGATCGGGGCGGCGTGATCTTTGACGAAGCGGCGGAAAGAATTGACGTAGGGCGCGAACATGATGGTCGCGGCCGGCATATAGGTCTGCAAGCCCCCGATGAAGTGCATGAATTGCGGCGTCTCGCCGTTGTCGGGGCCGGTGAAGATGTTCTGGCCGGTTTCGGCGGACAGGACCGAATGATGGATATGCATCGACGAGCCCGGTTCGCCTTCGATCGGTTTGGCCATGAAGGTGGCAAAACAGTCGTGGCGCAGCGCCGCTTCGCGGATCAGGCGTTTGAAATAGAAAATCTCGTCTGCCAGTTTGATCGGGTCGCCGTGGCGGAGGTTGATTTCAAGCTGCCCTGCCCCGCCTTCCTGGGTGATGCCGTCGATTTCAAACCCCTGCGCTTCGGCAAAATCGTAGATGTCATCGATCACCGGGCCAAATTCATCGACCGCCGAGACCGAATAGGCCTGACGCGCCGCCGCCGGACGGCCCGAGCGGCCGGTCATGGCTTTGATTTCCTGGCCCGGATCGGTGTTGCGGGCGACCAGAAAAAACTCCATTTCCGGGGCGACAACAGGCTGCCAACCCCGGGCTTCGAAAAGACCGACAACGCGTTTCAGAACATTGCGGGGTGCATAGGGCACGGGCTGGCCATCGCGCCCGTACGCGTCGTGGATCACCTGCAGCGTCCAGTCTGCCGTCCAAGGGGCGGCGCTGGCGGTTGAGACATCGGGGCGCATTTCCATGTCAGGTTCGGTGAAGCCATCAATCGCGGCATCATCCGACCAGCCGCCGGTGATCGTTTGGTAAAAAATCGAGTTCGGCAGGTAGAATTGCGATTGGCGGGCGAATTTCGAGGCGGTCATGGCCTTGCCGCGCGCGATGCCCGACAGATCGGAGATGACGCATTCGACTTCGTCCAGACGCGCGCCGTTCAGATAGGCCCGGGCGGCGTCGGGAATGTTCGAGAGCCAGTCAGACATGGACGGTTTCCTTGAAGAAATGCGCGATACGGGCGGCAAGTTTGTCGTTCGAAAGGGGTTTCGGCAAATTGGCCTGCACCGCGTCGGCCATGTCGGGGTCCAGCCCGGCGCGGCGGACATGCAGCAAAAGCTGCACCTCGGCGGCGTCAAATTCGGGATGCGGCTGAACGCTGAACGCGCGGCCTTTATAGGCGAGTGCGGCATGTTCGCAAAACGCGCTGGTGCCGATGGTGCGGGCGTCTGCAGGCGGTTTGGTCACCTGATCCTGATGCCAGGCGTTCAACGCCATTTCGTCGCCGTCCAGGCAGTAGGTTTGACGGCCCACGGACCAGCCGCCATCGAATTTTTCGACGTGACCACCAAGGGCTTTGGCCAGAACCTGATGCCCGAAACATATGCCGACCAGCGGCACATCGGCGCTGTAGGCGCGGCGCAGGAAGTCTTCGAGCGGCGGGATGAACGGCAGGTCTTCGTAAGCGCCGTGTTTCGAGCCCGAGATCAGCCAGCCGTCCGCATCGTGGATGGACGCGGGATGGTCCATATCGACGACAGACCATGTGCGGAACTCAAAACCGTGACCGGCCAGCATGCGGGCGTAGAGATCGCCGTAGGTTTGCTTGGGAAAGCCGTCTGCGGTGGGGAAATGGCCGCATTGGAGAATGCCGATTTTCATTGGGTCACCGGTGTTTGCAGGCTTGTTCCTAGGGGATTTTCCGCCGTTCGGGAAGGTTTGGTTTGACCCTTGTGGGTGGTTTGATGCGCTGGCGCGGCACCGTCGCCGCCGCAGTTTGGGCGCAGGTTCGCATCACGCAACGCGGGGCCCGATCAGATACCACGCCAGAAAAGCGAGACCGGGCAGGGTTAAAAGCACAATGCTCCACCCTGTTTTGGCCAGGATGGATGCGCCCGAAGGCCAGACCGAAAGCAGCGCCCACATATTGAGCGACAGCGCCAGAAGAACGTAGAGGCCGAGGTAGTCCACCATCTTAATGCGCGCGCGTCTCGTTTTGCAGACGCCAGGCCAGATTGTGCTGGGCCACCGCTTTTTTGTATTTGCCCTGACCTTCGAACAGCGAGGCCCGCGCCAGTGCGACGCGTTTGCGTTCAAAGTTATGGCCTTGCGCCTGGGCCAGCTTGGCCGCTTTGGCCAGGTGGGTTTCCGCCGCCTCGAGGTCGTCGCGAGCCAGTTCCAGCTTGGCCAGATGGCGGTGCGTAAAGCAGCGCAAGCGCTTGTCGCCGCGCGCCTGTGCCATCGCCATGCCGGTTTGCAGGCTTTCGGTTGCCTCGTCGATGCGACCCATCTGAAAGCTGCAATGCCCCATCAACGTGTGAAGATACGGCAACAGCACGGTGTTGCCCTGAGACGCGACCAGATCAAAGGCGTTGTCGATGCGCGCCTGCGCGGCTTCGGCATCGCGGTCGTCCAGAAGCCATCCGGCGGTGCAATATTCGACCACCGGTTTTTCTTCGGCCGGGGCCAGTTCCTGAGCCCGGCCAAGGGTGATGCCGGCGCGGGCGCGTTCGCCGGCGTAGCGCTGAATGGTGGCTTTGGTCAGCAACAGTTCGGTCATGGCAGACGCGATGTCAGCGTCTTTGTGTTCGCGCATCAGCCAGAAGCCCCGGTCGATTGCGCAATTGGCAAGATCGACCCGGTTGCGGGCAAAATGGACGCTGCCAAGTAGCGCATAGAGCACCGCGCGGGGGCCGGGAAATTCGCTTTCGGTCAGATAGGTTTCGGCGCTGAGGCACAGCCCCATGGTTTCATCCAGATTGCCCAGCCAGCGGGCGTGCCAGGCCAGTGTCCGAAGCGCCAGACCTTGATGTATGCGGCTGCGTTCGCCTGCGCCGGTTTTGGCCGCGCGCCGCGCGGTTGTGGCGTTCTGCACGCTGGCGTCGCGGTCAATCCAGCGCCGCGTCCAGGCCAGACGGTTGAGAAGGGCAGGATCGCCGCCCGGCAGTTCTGATCTTATGCGTGTCGTCGAGGGCATGTTTCATCCAACGCTGACGAGAGTAAAATCGGTCTAATGCGTGGTATCTTAGCGAAATCAGGCGCGCATCCAAGCCTGCTGATATATTGCGGTCAAAGACGTGGCGCGCGCGCCCCAGATCGGCAGGGCGCGGCGGTGGTGCGTACTGTCGCGGGGTGCGGCAAATTCTGCCTTTTCGTTTCTGCGCCGTCGCGCTAGGCGTCCGGACATGGAGACGCAGACCGCTCGGAAATTGGCAGCCGAAGCGTTTGGCACCGGGCTTTTGGTGGCAACCGTTGTCGGCTCGGGCATTATGGCCGAACGGCTGACCACGGATGTGGCGTTGCAGCTTTTGGCCAACACATTGCCGACCGGCGCCATTCTGGTGGTTCTGATCACTGTTCTTGGGCCGCTGTCGGGCGCGCATTTCAACCCCGCTGTCACATTGGCGTTCCTGATCCGGCGCGACATCACGGGCGGATTGGCCGGTGCTTTTGTTCTGGCGCAATGTATGGGTGCGGTTTTGGGCACGTTTGGCGCGCATTTGATGTTTGAGGAAGCGCTTTTGCAGGCCTCGACCACAGTGCGCACCGGTCCTGCGCAGTGGTTCAGCGAAGTCGTTGCCACCTTTGGATTGGTGTTCATCATCCTTGCGGGGCTTCGAACGTCGCCCGGCGCTATTCCCTGGTTGGTTGGCTTGTATATCACCGCCGCTTATTGGTTCACCGCGTCAACGTCTTTTGCCAATCCGGCGGTGGCGCTTGGCCGGTCGTTTACCGATACTTTTTCGGGCATTCAGCCTTTGGATTTGCCCGGGTTTGTTTTGGCACAGCTTGCAGGTGCGACACTTGCGGCGGTTTTCGCCGGGTGGCTTTATCGCGGTGTTGGCACTGTGCGCAAAACCTGAGTATGTGGCGCCATGATTTATGCCATTGGCGATATACACGGTCACTATGACAAGCTGCGCGACGCCCATGCGTTGATCGAAGAGGATCGCGCGTTGTATGGCGACGACGACACCCCGATTGTGCATATCGGGGATCTTTGTGATCGCGGGCCACAGACGCGTCAGGTCATCCAGTATCTGTTAGAGGGCGTGCAGGCGCGCAAGGAATGGGTGGTGCTGAAAGGCAACCACGATCAGATGTTCCTTGATTTTCTGGCCGGTGGCGACGGGGCGAGCCCGCGGCTTAAAAAGGGGGTCACCTGGCTGACGGGGTCGATGGGCGGGCGCGATACGCTGGCGTCTTACGGGGCGAAGAAGTCGATCCTTGGATCGGACGAAAAATTCCTCCGCCGTGCGCGGGCGGCTGTGCCGCAGGCGCATGTCGAGTTTCTGAACGCCCTGCCCGTCTGGTACAGGGCCGAAGGGATGATCTTTGTGCATGCAGGCATTCGCCCCGGCTTTCCGCTGGATGCGCAGGACGAAGAAGATTTGCTGTGGATACGCGACGAGTTTCTTTGGCATCTGGATGCCCATGAAGCGCTGATTGTTCACGGGCATACCCCGGTCGATGAGCCGACGCATTACGGCAATCGGGTAAATGTCGACACCGGGGCCGGATGGGGCAGTGATTTGGTGCCTGTCGTGTTTGAACATGACCGCGTTTACAAATTGACGCCCGGCGGGCGGAGCGAATTATGGGTGCCGCGCCAGCGCCCGACGACCATTGTGCGACGCTGAACCTCACACGCCGTGCTTGACCGGCGGGTTTTCCCGAGTAGCTTCGCGCCCAACCTGAAAGGAGAACCGCATGGCCCAACGTTTGCATCTTGTCTTTGGTGGCGAACTGGTCGACCCCGCGAAAAACGTGTTTCGCAATCTGGAGGATATCCATCTGGTCGGTGTCTTTCCCGATTATGAGAGCGCCTATAATGCATGGAAATCCGAAGCGCAGCGAACGGTCGATAACGCGCATATGCGATATTACATCGCGCATCTGCATCGCTTGCGCGACGAAGAGGCCGCTGCGTCGTCAACCGAGGAGCTGGGAAGCTGAGTGACGACGGCCGTCCCCGGTTGCGGTCCCGTCTGGGGCTTGCAGCCGAACGGCTGATGGGTCTGGCGCGGGGACGCGCGCTGGGCAAAGTCGGTGCGGCCAAGCCCGAGCAATTGGGTCAGATCACCGCCCCACGCCCCGATGGGCGTTTGCTGTGGTATCTGTGCGAAACACCCGACGAAGCCGGGCCTGCGCCCGTTCTGGCCGCTGAACTGGCGGATCGGCTGGATGAGCCGGTGCATGTGCTGGTCACGCCGTTGGAAGAGGCCCCGCTGGCCCCGGCGATTGGCGCGGCGGTTGTGCATCAGCTTGCCCCTGGCGACACCGCCGGCACGGTGCAGCGGTTTCTGGATCACTGGCGCCCGGATTTTTGCGTAACGGTCGGGTTTCCGAACCGCCCCCAGCTTTTGCGGGCAGCGGCGGCGGCGGATATTCCGCTGTTGCATGCTGTATCGTCACGCCCCCATGACGCCACGGCGCGTCGGTTGCCGGGATATTTGTCGGCGTTTCACACCTGTATTGCCGGGTCTGCCGCTGAAGCCGATATGATGCGGGCGCAGTTCAAAAGCCGCAACATTCAGATCGAAGCTTTGGGGCCGATGACGGATACCGTGCATGCGCTGGGCTGCAACGAGGCCGAATGCGATGATCTGGCTCGTTTGCTGGGGGGCCGTCCGGTCTGGCTGGCTGCCGAAGTCAGCGGGATAGAGCCCGACATTATGGGCAATGCGCATCGCAAGGCGTTTCGGTCCGCGCACCGGTTGTTGCTGATTGTCGTGCCGCATGCCCAGGAAGACCCGGTGGCAATTGCCCGAAAGTTTGAGAAGGACGGCTGGCGGGTCGCCATGCGGTCGCGTCAGGAAGAACCTGACCCTGATATTCAGGTTTATATCGCGGACACCGAGGGCGAGCTGGGCTTGTGGTATCGCCTGTCGCCCGTCTGCTTTTTGGGTGGCAGTCTGGACCCGAGCGGCGTGCCGACAGATGCCTATGCGCCCGCGGCCCTGGGGTCAGCCGTGCTGCATGGTCAGAACCTGGGCGCAAGCCCGTCGCGCGTTGTCCGGTTGCGCAGCACGGGCGCCGCGCTGTTGGTGCGCAATGCCGAAGAATTGGGCGAGGCGGTGATATCGCTTTTGGCCCCGGACAAGGCCGCCGGTATGGCGCAATCGGGCTGGGCGACCACCACCGAAAGTGCGCATGTGGTGGAACGTCTGGCCGAGGTGATGGAAGCGATCATTGACGACCGCGACGGGTTGGTGTGATGCGCCCGTTCCGGTTTTGGCAGAACCCGCCTGACGCGCCGGGCTGGCAGGCGCATCTGCTGGCGCCTTTGGGCGCTCTTTATGCCGCTGGCACCGCGCGGCGGTTGCGCCGCGGTGTGCCCTATCAGGTGGGTGTTCCGGTGATTTCGGTTGGCAATCTGAACGCCGGGGGCACCGGTAAAACGCCCACGGTGATTGCGATGGTTGATCTGTTGGCTGCGCGTCAGCCCCATATTGTTCTGCGCGGCTATGGCGGCGCACTAACCGGCCCTTTGCGGGTGGATCTGGCCAAGCATTCCGCCACGGACGTCGGTGACGAAGCGCTTTTGCTGGCCGCCTTTGCGCCCACATGGGTCAGTCAGGACCGGGCCGCAGGGGCTGCTTTGGCGCGGGACGCCGGGGCCGGTGTCGTGCTTTTGGACGATGCGCATCAGAACCCCGGTGCGGCAAAGACCCTTGCGCTGGTTGTGGTCGATGCCGAACGCGGCTTTGGCAATGGCCGGGTGTTGCCTGCAGGCCCGCTGCGCGAGCCGGTGGCCACCGGGCTGGCGCGGGCGGATATGGTGGTTGCAATCGGCGATGCCGCTGCGCAGGCCAGATTTGACCGTATCTGGGCGTCAGCAGTTGATGTGCCAGTGGCGCGGGCGCGGCTGGAAATGCTGGATACCGGAATGGACTGGACGGGCCAAAAGGTGCTGGCGTTTGCCGGAATCGGACGGCCCGAGAAGTTTTTCCGCACCTTGCGCGACACCGGCGCGGATATTCTGCGCGCCGAAGCCCTGGATGATCATCAGCCGCTGACCGATGCTTTGATGAAGCGTCTGGAGATCGAGGCACAGGCTTTGGGTGCGCAACTGGTGACCACGGAAAAAGACGCTGTGCGCCTGCCGCCCGCCTTCCGGTCCAGGGTTCTGGCCCTGCCGGTGCGATTGCGATTTCAGGACATGGGCGGGCTGGATGCCCGCCTTGCCGGTTTGTGACTTAGCCCGAAAGCGCCGCGTCGAGAATTTCTTTCATCTCGTCATACGGCATGTTGCTGTATTTGCGGCCATTGATGACGAAAGACGGCGTCGAGGTGATCGCGTCTTCTTCGGCGTTTTTCAGGTAATAGGCGTAAAGCGCCTGCGCATTGTCGGCATCCGTAAAGCAGCTGTCGAGCTGGGCGTCGGTGAGGCCTGCGGTTTTGCCGATGGTGCGCAACTGATCGACGATGTCCTGGGGCGAGCCCGCCTGGCTCCACTCGCGCTGTTTGCTGTAGATGATGTCGGCGATACCGAAGAAGCGGTTTTCGGCCCCGTCGCCACAGCGTGCAACAATCGCAGCCCAGAGACCGGGGCGGTCGAAATAGACATCGCGGTAGATAAAGTTGATCTTGCCGGTGTCGATGTAGTCGGCCTTGAGGCTTTTGAATGTGTCGGCGTGAAACGCGGCACAATGCGGGCAGGTGAACGAAGCATATTCGATCACGGTCACCGTGGCATCCGGGTTGCCGATGGACATATCCTGGACCATCGAAGTGTCGATTTCAGCGGCCTCTTGCGCCCAAGCGGGAAGCCCGGCAAGCGCGCCGGTCGACGCAAGAGCAAGGGCAGCGAGCATCGTCTGTCTGCGGTTCATCATCTGGTTCCGTTCTTTAACGTTTGCTTTGAGATATGACATTGGCCCCCAACCGTTCAAGGGCTGCGCGCAAGTCACCGTCTTGCACAGTCTTGGCCGATTGCCGCACCTCGGGTGGGATAGGCGCGGGGGCACGGGGTTGTTTCGGGGCCGGATCGAACTGCGCACGCCCGTCGGCAAAACCAGAGGCGGCGGTTTGTGTGATCCGTACTTTTTGCACGGCCGCATAGCCGTAGCAGGCATTCACGCGGTCGCGGATGCGGTCTTTTTGCATTTCCAGCATGGGCGCTTCGGCACCGGTGGTCAGCAAGGTCAGGGTCGCGCCAAGCCCGCGCCCGTATTTCACGTCAACCGGGCGCGCAACGCGGGCGATATCGGGGCCCACGACTTCGGCCCAGTGGGTCAAAAGGCGCGACACGGCAAAACCGCGCGCTTCGCCGCCCGCGCGAACGCGGGATGCAGCCAGCGCACTGGCGCGTTCGAAGCCTTTCATGCGGCGTTTGTTGCCCGGTTTGTAGGGCGTTTGCTTTCCTGCCATGGGATGGCATTCTAAACCTCACGGCCATCACTGCCAGTTCAAAAACACCGAGGGTCATAAAAATTGAGTGAGACCGCGCTGCCCCAGGCTTTGCTGGATTGGTATGACATCCATGCGCGCGATCTGCCGTGGCGGACCAGCCCGGCGGATCGGCGCGCCGGTGTGGCCCCTGACCCCTATCATGTATGGTTGTCCGAAATCATGCTGCAACAGACGACCGTTGCAGCGGTGAAGGCATATTTCCTAAAGTTTACAAACCTTTGGCCCTGCGTGACCGATCTGGCTGCTGCGCCGGATGACCGGGTCATGGGCGAATGGGCCGGGCTGGGATATTACGCGCGCGCCCGCAACCTGCTGAAATGCGCGCGCCATGTCACGGACAGCCTGGGCGGGCGGTTTCCCGACACGCGCGAAGACTTGCTGACCCTGCCGGGGGTTGGGCCTTATACGGCGGCGGCGGTGGCTTCGATCGCGTTTGATCGGTCGGAAACCGTGGTCGACGGCAATGTCGAACGGGTAATGGCGCGGATGTTCGCCGTTGAGACGCCCTTGCCGCGCGCCAAGCCGGAGTTGACGGAAAAGGCCGCATCTTTGACGCCTTTGGCGCGACCCGGGGATTATGCGCAGGCCGTCATGGACCTGGGGGCCACCATCTGCACGCCGAAGGCGCCGGCCTGTGGTATTTGTCCCTGGATGCACGCCTGTCAGGGCAGAAAGGCGGGCATTCACGCGCGTCTGCCCGCGAAAGAGCCGAAAAAGGCCAAGCCGGTGCGATTGGGCATTGCCTATGTTGCGCGCCGCGAAGATGGGGCCTGGTTGCTGGAACGCCGCCCCGACAAAGGGCTTTTGGGCGGTATGCTGGGCTGGCCCGGCAGCGATTGGGGCGCAGAGGCGACCGAAGCGCCCCCCCTGGACGCGGACTGGCGCGACCCCGGCGTCGACGTCCGCCATACGTTCACGCATTTTCACCTGAAACTGGCGCTGCGGGTCGCCGTTGTGGACAAGACGGCCACGCCCGCGCGGGGACAGTTCATCGATGCCGCCACGTTCCGCCGCAGCGATTTGCCGACGGTGATGCGCAAAGCATACGATCTTGTCGCAGCGTCGCTTATTGAAACCTGAACGATTTCCGCGTTTCCTTGCGCCCATGACCCGCACCGTTTTGAAAGACGCTTTGCCCTTCTGGGGTTCGCTTTTGCTTATTCCCCTGGCCTGGGCTGGTGCTGTCTGGGGCGGATGGTCGGTTTTGCTGGTTGTGCTTGGGTCCTGGGTGATGGTGTCTGTGCTGGACGCCGTGACCGGGCTGAACACCAACGATCAGGACCCCATGCGCCCGGACGCGGGCTTGGTCTGGTATCGGTTGATCACCTGGGTCTGGCCGTTCGTTCAGGGCGTCACGGTTTTCGGTATTATTGCCTATGTCACCGCACGCGGTCATCTGGGCCTGTTCGAGATGATTGGGCTGGGTGTCAGCCTTGGCATTCTGTCGGGCGCGATTGGCATTGTGTATGCCCATGAGCTGATTCATCAGAAAGGGCGGGGCGAGCGTTGGCTGGGCGATATCCTGATGGGGATGGCGCTGTACGGGCATTTCCGAACCGAACATTTGCGGGTGCATCATCGGTATGTCTGCACACCGAAAGATCCGGCGACAGCGCTTTACAACGAAGGGTTTTACCGGTTTTTCCCGCGTGTCGTTCGCGCATCCTTTGCTTCGGCCTGGGCGGCTGAGGCCGCGCTTTTGGCGCGGAAGGGCTTGCCGGTCTGGCACCGGTCAAACCCGTTCTGGCGCTATGGGGCGTTCCAGGTGGGGTTTCTGGCGCTGGCGTTCTGGCTGGGGGGCTGGGCCGGTCTGGCGTTGTTTCTGCTGCACGCCTTTGTGGCGGTCTGGCAGTTGGAACTGGTGAATTACATCGAACACTATGGCCTGACACGCAAACATCTGGGCGACGGCGCATATGAGCATACGCAACCGCATCACAGCTGGAATGCGTCGCATCGCGCGTCGAACTGGTTGCTGATCAACCTGCAACGGCATTCGGATCATCATTACAAGCCCGACCGGCGGTTTCCTCTTTTGCAAACCTGGGGCCCCGACACGGCCCCGCAATTGCCCTATGGCTATGCTGTGATGGGCACCTTGGCGATGATCCCGCCCCTGTGGCGACGGCGGATGAACCCGCGCGTGCGCGCCTGGCGGGCCGCGTTCTATCCTGAGATTGCGGATTGGGGGCCATACAAGCTGGCCACCAACCCGATGCCGCGCTAGGGCTGTGCCCGGGTCTTGCAAAAGGAGAACGCCCGATGAGCGATTTGATATTCTGGATCGTCGTGCTTGTGGTGCTGTTCTTTGGGTTTCGCTGGTTGCAGAACCGGAAGAAGTGACCGGGCACAGGCTGGCTTACGCCAACCGGTCGCACAACGCCTGATGCAAAGCGCCATTGGCGGCCAGGACGCCCTGGGTCTGGCGCGCGGGGCTGTTGAACCGCAAAGCCCCCCCGTGGCGGTCGGTGACTTTGGCACCCGCTTCGGCCGCGATCAGCGCGCCTGCCGCAATGTCCCATTCCCAGGCCGGGCGTAGTGTGATCATCGCATCAAACCGCCCTTCGCCCACAAGCGCCATCCGGTAGGCAAGCGAGGGACGGAAATGCCGATCAACCTGTGGCGGGCCGTCTTTCCAGAACGCGTGCTGGAAACTGACCTTGGGGCTGAGGATGGTCGCGCCGTCCAGCACGGCGTTGGCGCTGGCCCGCAGAGGCGCGCCATTCAGCGTGGCCCCCTGCCCCGGTGCGGCAAGGTACATTTTATCGCGTACCGGCAGATAGACGCAGGCGGCAATAGGTGTGCCGTCTTCGACAATGGCCAGCGAATGCGCCCAGGTTTGTTCACCGGCCACAAACGACCGGGTGCCGTCGATGGGGTCAATGATGAACACGCGTTTGGCGGCCAGCCGTTCGGTGTTGTCTTCGGCTTCTTCGCTGACCCATCCGTAGTCGGGGCGCGCCGCCAGAAGCCGTTCGTTCAGATGGGTGTCGACGGCAAAATCCGCCTCGCTGACCGGGTCGTCGCCGCCTTTGTCCCAGACCTTGGGGTCATCGCGCCAGAACCCGCGTGCGATTTCGCCCGCTTCGCGCGCTGCTGTTTCAAGAAGCGCAAGGTCACTCTCCGGCAATCGTCAGACCCTCGACCAGAAGCGACGGCACGATGCGCGACAGATAGGTCCGCGCGTCATTCGCGGGTGTGATGCCCGACAGCATCTGGTGCAGGTTGCCCGCAATCGTGCATTCGTTGACGGGATAGGCGATCTGGCCGTTTTCCACCCAGAATCCGCTGGCCCCGCGCGAATAGTCGCCCGTTGTCGGGTTGATCGAGCTGCCGATGAGCGACGTCACCAGAAGGCCTGTGCCCATCTCGGCCAGCAATGCGTCGCGGCTGAGCGTGCCCTGGGTCAGCGCCACATTGGTCAGACCGGGCGACGGTGGGGCCGATGGTCCGCGCCCAGCGCTGGCGGTGCTGGACAGGCCCAGTTGGCGCGCGGTCGCCAGATCCAATGTCCAGCCTTGCAGCACGCCGTCTTCGACAATCTTGCGGGCGCGGGTCGGCAGACCTTCGGCGTCAAAGGGTTTCGAGCCTGAGACGCGGGCGCGGTGCGGGTCTTCGGTCAGATCGAGACCTTTGGGTAAGACCTGTTCGCCATTCTTGTCGCGCAACCACGAGCTGCCGCGTGCGATCATGCTGCCATTGGCGGCGGCCAGAAGATGACCGATCAGGCCCGACGAAATGCGTTCGTCATAGACCACGGGATAGGCGCCAGTGGGTGGCTTTTTCGCCCCCTTGCGCGCCAAGGTGCGGTCGGCGGCCAAAGCGCCGATGTCTTCGGGCGTCGGCAGATCGGCGGCGTAAATGCGGCCTTCGCCTGCATAGTCGCGTTCCATCTCGGTGCCATCGCCCGTAATCGCAACGCAATAGACACCGTGGCTGCTGCGGGCATAGCCGCCGGAAAACCCGTTGGTGGCAGCAAGATGCATTTCGGTCCGCGAAAAAGAGGCCGCCGCACTTTCGACCTTGCTGATGCCTTTGACGCCCAGCGCGGTGGCTTCGGCGCGTGTCGCGGCATCCTGAAGATGCGCAGGCATCGGTTCCGGGCTGTCGTCGACAAGATCAAGCGCATCCAGATCCCAGCTTGTCGCCAGCTGATCCGGCTGGGCGAGGCCGATATGCGGGTCTTCGGGGGCAATTCTGGCCATCGCCACCGCGCGGTCGGCAATTTCGGTGATGGTCGACGCGCTGGCGTCTGACGCGGCTACGCAGGCCTGACGTTGACCGATCAGCGCGCGCAGGCCGATTTCGACGCCTTCGGCACGTTCGGCATGTTCCAGCGCCCCTTCGCGGACATCAATCGAAAGCGAGCGGCCTTCGGTTGCAATAGCGTCGGCACTTTCTGCGCCAGCGGCCTTGGCCGCCTGCAACATCTGTTCGGTCAGCTTGGCAAGCTTGGTCATCAAGAAAAATCCCGGAGCACATCCATGCCCCGGGACGTAATCCTTTGGCCTGTCGGCTTCAAGGAAAAGCCGGGGCCTTTAGCGAATGCGCTGACCGTTGGCCAAGACCGATCCGTCTTCCCGGACCATGATCCTGGAAACCAGCGTGTCGGGCACATCCGTTGGACGGGTGAAAAGACCCATCATCATGCGTGCGCCCATCGCCTGTTCGGCGGGCAAAAGCCCCATGTTCACCAGCGTGTCCAAAAGGCCATTGCCCCCGGTCAGCATCAGGTCGATCGCGCCGACCGGCATTGGCACGTCGCCTTCATTGTTAAAGGTGAACGCGCCCTCGCCTGTCAGTTCGGTCCCCGCAAGGGTCAAGAGAAGTTGGTTGATATTCAGGCTTTCCAGCTCGCCCGGGGTGCCTGTCATTTCTTCGGCAAACTCGGGCGCAAAGATATCTTGCGTCATCTTGCCGGTGCCTGCGATGTCGACTACCAGATTGGCCGGATCGCGTGGAATTTGGCCGGTTGGGTCGAACATGCCCCAAAGGATCTGGTCGATCTCGAGCCCTGTCAGGTTCAGTTGCATCGCAAAGTCCTGAACATCATCCGATGGCACGACCGGCATCAGAACGCGCCCGCCGGTTTCTGCCATTTTGAATGTCAGTGGCGGCAGGGGAATAGCCGACCCGCCAATGGACAGGGTCACGTCTTTGGCCAGGTTGGCGTAATTGA
Source organism: uncultured Paracoccaceae bacterium (assembly GCA_937924905.1). Lineage (GTDB taxonomy): Bacteria > Pseudomonadota > Alphaproteobacteria > Rhodobacterales > Rhodobacteraceae > JAJDOD01. The sequence continues at coordinate 23,545 of CALDUK010000019.1, forward strand.
TGCCATCGGTGTCGGTCTTGATGTCGAATGTGCCCGAAGATACCGCAGCCGCCAGTTCGAACGACCCGTCTTCACCGTCCACCGCGACTGTATATGTCAGCGGACCGTGGCTGGCCTGGCCTTCGGTGGTGTTGCCCGCCGCGATGGCATCGGCAAACGAATTTGCAAACGTCTGTGGGGCAACCGTGCCCCCATAGACGCCGTTCATATCCTGTGCTTCGAAGGCAAGATTGAAGGGGCCCTCGTCGGGGATGTCGATATCGATGGTGCCCGAGAGTGTTTCAACGTCAAAGGTCGCGTCATAGTCGCGGATCGTTCCGCCGCCCGTAAATTCTGACACAGCTTTCACGCCGGACGCCTGCATGTTGAGGATCATGCCCAAATCGGCTGTGTCGTCAGGCAGTTTGACTTGCATCTCACCCAAAGCAATGGACGCGGCTGTAAAGTCGTACCGGATCTCTTCGGGTATACCGGTCACAAGGGTTTTCATGTCGGATTGCGACAGGGACAGTTCGACGTCGACCGGGTCCTCGTCTTCGAAGGTGGCCAGAACGCGCACCGGAATGGTCTGGGGGTATATGATCTGGACCGAGCCATCGCCCATTTCGCGGAACGTCGCGCCGCCGACGTCGACGCGCAGCGTGCCTTCGGGCAAAACAGCCCCGGCTGAAAATCCTTCGACGATCAGGTCGTTGCCGTTGCGTGTCTGGCTGGTGACCTTTGCGGTCAGCCCATAGGCCTGCATTTGGCGTATCTGATCCTCTAGCACCTGTTCCGCTGTCAGGTCGGCCAGGGCCGGAACGGCTGCAAGCATGGCAAGTGTCGAGGTAAGCGTCAGTAAACGGGGCGATTGCATAATCTTCATCCGGTCTGGTTGGCTTGGGTCGAATTATCGTCAACATTGATGGCCGCAAAACGCGGGTCAAGGAAAGGCTGTCACGCGTCCAAGAGACGGGCTATGCGTGCTTTTGATAGCACGAAACAAGGCGAAAAGGAGGCCGAAATGTCAGTTCAAGGCAAAACTGTGGTCGTTACCGGGGCCAGCCGGGGGATGGGCGAGGCCACCGCTGAGGTGTTCGGCGCTGCCGGGGCAAATGTTGTGCTGTTGGCGCGCGGGATTGAGGCGACCACAAAAATCGCCGAGCGGATTGGAGACAACGCTATGGCAATTGCCTGTGATGTCAGTGACTTTGCGTCGGTTCAGGCCGCGATTGACGCCGCCGAAGCGCGGTTCGGACCCGTCGAGGTTTTGATCAACAATGCAGGCGCGCTTGAGCCGATCTCGCATTTGATGAATGCCGATCCCGAGGCCTGGGGCAAGATCATAGATATCAATCTGAAAGGCGTATTTTACGGCATGCGCGCGGTGCTTCCGGGCATGGTGGCGCGCGGCGACGGCACTATTCTGACGATTTCGTCAGGTGCCGCCCACGGCCCGGTTGAAGCCTGGTCGCAGTATTGTTCGTCCAAGGCAGGGGCCGCCATGCTGACGCGCTGTGTCGACAAGGAAAACGGCGCGGCCGGCATTCGCGCCATGGGCTTGTCGCCGGGCACGGTCGCGACGCAGATGCAAAAAGAGATCAAGGCCAGCGGCATCAATCCGGTCAGCCAGCTTGACTGGTCGGATCACGTTCCGCCCGAATGGCCAGCGCGCGCGCTGTTGTGGATGTGCAGCCCCGACGCAGACGGATTTGTCGGCACCGAGATTTCATTGCGCGACGATGACATTCGCCGCCGTGTGGGGCTGGTGTGATTGAAGCGGCGCGCGAGGGGGCCTGCCTGACGCTGACATTGAACCGGCCCGAAAAGGCCAATGCGTTGACGCGCGAGATGCTTGTCAGCCTGACCGACGCAGTCGGGACCGCCGGGCGCGACGACACCTGCAAGGTGGTTGTACTGACCGGGGCGGGCAAGGTGTTTTCAGCCGGGGCCGATCTGGACGCCGCGCGCGCAGGTCTGGCCACCGACCCGGTGTGGGAGCTTTTGTCAGGCGCTGTGGCGGCTTTGCCTTGCCTGACCATCGCGGCTTTGAACGGGACGGCGGCGGGCGGTTCGATGGGCATGGTGCTGGCCTGTGATCTGCGCGTTGCGGTCCCGGAGGCCAAGCTGTTTTATCCGGTGATGAAACTGGGGTTTTTGCCGCAACCGTCGGACCCTGTGCGCTTGCGGGCACTGGTGGGGCCGGCGCGTGCCAAGCTGATCTTGATGGGCGGGGCAAAGGTTACGGCGGACGAGGCGCTGACGATGGGACTGGTCGACCGGGTTACGCCGGATGTTCTGGGCCAAGCGCAGGCGTTGGCGGGCAACGCATTGGCAGCCGAACGCGGGCATGTTCAGGCGATCAAGCGGATGGCCTGACGGGCGATCCCGCCCGTCGTGTTCTTCAAAGGGACCAGTCGATAACCGGGCCTTTGGGCACGATACCCAAGGGGTTTCGCAGCTCGGACGGGGAAAAATACCCTTGCTTGTACACATCGAACCGAACGGTGTCGGCGACGCCCGGCATCGCATAGATGCGGCGTGCATAGGTCCAGAGGTTCGGGTAATCGCTGAGGCGACGCAGGTTGCATTTGAACGCATAGTGATAAGCCACATCGAACCGCGCGAGTGTCGGAAACAGGCGCAGATCGGCTTCGGTAAAACTGTCGCCCGTCAGCCAGTCTTGGCCCTGTAGCGTTGCTTCGATGGTGTCGAGGGTGTCGAAAACCTGTACAACCGCGGTGTCATAGGCAGCCTGGCTGCGCGCGAAACCGGCGCGGTAAACGCCGTTGTTGACGGTGGTATAGATGCGGTCGTTCCAGGCATCGATTTGCGCGCGAAGCGGCGCGGGATACAGGTTTGGGCCACCGAAAGTGCCAAGCATGCGCACGATATCGGCGCTTTCGTTTGAAACGATCTGACCCGTCTTGCCATCCCATAGGACAGGCACGGTCAGCCGTCCGGTATAGGCGGGCTTTTGGCGGGCATAGACCTGATGAATGGCTGTCACGTTCAGCCGTGGGTCCGAGAACGCGCCGCTTTCGTCGTAAACCCACCCCTGTTCGGTGCGACGCGGGCGGGCATAGGCGACGGTGATCGCGTCTTGCAGCCCCAAGATGGCGCGCGTCAACAGCGCGCGATGCGCCCAAGGGCAGTTCCACGCAGCGTAAAGATGATAGCGGCCGGGTTCCGGGGCAAACGGCCCGTCAGGCGTGATCCAGTTGCGAATGGTCGACGCGGCGCGTTTGAATTCATCGCCCGGGGCCGTGTCGGGCGCGGGATCATCCACATGATAGGTGCCGTCGATCATAACGCCCATGGCGTATCGTCCCCCGTTTCAGGCCAGCGCGACGATGGCGCGCCGCCAGCCGGGGCGGTCCGCCATGCGGGCAAAATGAGCCTTGAACCGGTCCGAGGTCAGGGTGATTTTTGCGCCACTGGCCCAGCGCGCCAGATCGGCGGCAAAGATATCGGCAAGCGTGAACCGGTCTCCCGCGAAATATGGATTGTCGCCGATCAGCGTGTCAAACTTGGCTTCGGCGCGGGCGAAATCGGCTTCGGCGACAGCGCGCATGCCTTTGGCGCGGTGTTTCTTGGGCAGGACAAAGCCGTGGCGCGCCATCAGCCAGATGGGCGCTTCCATTTCGGTCAGGATGAAATTGATGCGCGCGTCGATCAGGGCGCGGTCCGGTGTGCCGGCTTGCCCGCCAAGCGAGCCGGTTTTATCCGCAAGATAGTTCATAATCGCCAGCGAATCCGTCAGCACATGTTTGCCATCGCGTAGCGCCGGTATCTGTCCAAGCGGATTCACCCGATAGACGTCGTCGGAATGCGGGTTGGTGACCAGATGATCATAATCCAGTTCCAGTTCTTCCAACGTCCAGAGCACCCGCAGGGTGCGGCCGAATTTGGGCCCTATGAGGGTCAGCATCATCGCCGGTTCATCCAGGCAAGGCGCAGAAGCGCGCGTTCGATCACAGCCATTTCCGGCACGGTCGCCGCCGACCTGAGCGTCAGATCGGTATCCAGCAAAAGCGTTAGCGCGCGTTCCAGCTTGTGCATCCCCCAGGCGCTGGCCTGACGTTGGATGCGGTCGCGGCGGGGGCCGAACACTGGGGGACGCAGCTTGCCAATCCCAGACCCGGGCCCGCCCGGATCAGCCGCAACCTTGTGCAGCATTCTGAAATGCCGCATTGCCCCGATGCACAGACCAACCGGCCCGACGCCTTGCGCTTCGAGACGGCGCAAGACCGGGCCCAGTTCATGCGCTTTGCCTTCGGCGGCGATGTTCAGCGCATCATCAATGCCAGCCTCGATCGAGACTGGGGCAGACAGTGCGACTTCGTCAGGGGTCAGCGGCGTATCATCTCCCAGCTTGAAAAGCGCAATTTTTTCAAGCGTTTGCCGAAAATCACCCGGATCAAGGTCGCGCGCCAGATCGGTCAGGCCCGCCATGGCGTCGGTTGAGACATTCTTGAGGCCCGACGCGGTCAGCGCGGCCTCAATCTCGGCCCGGCTGGGCGGATCATCATAGATGCCGGTAGCATAGGCGTTTTTGTGGTCTTCAAACAGTTTGCGCAGTTTCGACCGCGCGTTCAGAGAACCCGCTGTGACGATCACCTGTGCATCGTCGTCGGCCCAGTCGGCCAGCGCCGCGCGGATGGTGTCGGCCAGCCCTTCGCCCGCATCTTCGACAAACGCCACGCGGGGGCCGGGAAAAAAGCCCTGAGCTTTGATCGCGTCCAACAAAAGCGCCGGGTCTTTTCTGAGATCGGCGGCCGGGATACGGGCCAGCCGCATTTCGTCTTCGCCGCTTTCCCCGATCAGGTTTTTGATGACCTCCTGGCGGCGAAGCGCGACGCGCATCGCATCCCCGCCGTAGATCAGCAAACCGGTGGCATTGGCGTTCGGTTTGGCGAAATATCCCGGCGCTTCGCGGGTGGACAGTTTCATGGCAGGTCGCGGGCCAAAAGATCGGTGACAATCCGGTCGGCCAGAATGACCATCAAGCGACGACGTGCATCGCGTTGCGCAAAGGTGGTCGCCACCGTTGTCGAGGTGGCCGAATAGCTGGTGAAGCTGCGTTCGCGGCCCGTGGCGATTTGCTGGCCGCTGCTGACGCTTTGCAGACGCCAATCAACCTGGCCGGTGACATTGAACCGGCTGATTTCACCGTCCGGCAGAAAGCCGACGGCTTCTTCCGTGATACGAATATCGGCCAGCAAAGACAGGTCGGCCCCTTGCGGCAGGCCAAGCCGGTCTTCCAGACGTCTGACCAGCGCGAAGCCTTCTTCATCCGCCGGGGCCGCCACATCGATGCGACCGCGCAGATCACTATCCTGCCCGTCCGGGCCTTCGCCAAAGACTGGCGTAAAGCCACAACCGGCCAGAATCAGAACGCTGCCCAACGCCAGAAAGCGCGCGCGCCATCCTGCACAGAACACGGTCAAAAAACTTTTCAATATCTCAAAGCGACTTGGATCATATAACGACATTGATGATACGGCCCGGCACGACGATCAGCTTTTTCGGCTGACCCCCGGCCAGCGCTTTCACCACAGCTTCGTCTGCCAGCGCCAGTTTTTCAACCTGATCCTTCGGCAGGTCCTTGCTGACGGTGATTTCCGAGCGGCGTTTGCCGTTGATCTGAATAGGCAAGGTTACGGTGTCATCAACCAAAAGGCTTTCGTCGGCCCTGGGCCAGGGCGCATTGGCGACCAGCCCGTCGCCACCCTGCATTTCCCAGATCTCTTCCGCCAGATGCGGGGTCATCGGGGCCATCAGCTGGGCCAGCGTCAGCATCGCCTCACGCCGGGCCGCGTGGCTGGCCTTGGCTTTGGCGATCACGTTGGTGAAGCCGTACAGCTTGGCGATGGCAACGTTGAAGCCAAAGCTGTCTACGCCCAGCGTCACATCGTGGATTGTGCGGTGCAGCGCCTGGGTCAGGCCCGCATCATCGCTGCCGGTGTCCTGGCCGTCGGCGATATCTGTGCTTATCCGGTGGACGCGCGACAGGTGTTTGAAGGCAGCTTCCGCGCCTGCGGCTGTCCATTCGACGTCACGTTCGGGGGGCGAATCGCTGAGCACAAACCAGCGTGCAGTGTCGGCGCCATACTGGTCGATGATCGCGGCCGGATCGACCACGTTGTTTTTGGATTTCGACATTTTGGCCGACGGGATGATTTGCACCTGTGTTCCGTCTTTCAGGAAACCGCCACCATCGCGCAGATCGACGTCTTCTGGATAGTGATACACCGGGCGGCCATCGGCCCCTTTGGTTTGGAAAATTGCGTGGGTCACCATGCCCTGGGTAAACAGCGCATCAAACGGCTCAACCGCGCTTTCCGGAAGATGTCCGCAGATATGCATCGCCCGGGCAAAGAAGCGCGAATATAGCAAGTGGAGAATCGCGTGTTCGATGCCGCCGATATACTGGTCGACATTCATCCAGTATCTGGCGTCGTCCTGATTGGTCGGCGTCGTCGCGCGGGGCGCTGTGAACCGTGCGAAGTACCACGAGGAATCGACAAACGTGTCCATCGTGTCGGTTTCGCGTTTCGCCGGTTTCCCGCACGCAGGGCATGGCACATCGCGCCAGCTTGGATGCCGGTCCAGCGGATTGCCGGGGACCGAGAAATCAATCGGCGTGCCGTCTTCGTCATAGGGCAGCTCGACCGGCAGGTTTTCTTTCTTTTCCGGCACCAAACCGCAATCGCCGCAATGAACCACGGGGATCGGGCAGCCCCAATAGCGTTGCCTTGACAAGCCCCAGTCGCGCAGCCGGTATTTGGTCTGCCCTTTGCCCAGCCCCTTGGCCTCAAAATAGTCGATTGTGGCGTCGATGGCTTCTTGGCTGGTGGCCTCGGTAACCCCTGCGAAATGATCGATAAACACAACTTTTTCGGTCTTCGCGGGCACCAGTGCTTCGTTTTCGACCTCGTTCTGATCGCCGGGTAAGTAAAAGGCATTCTGAACGAACAGGTTGTATTTGCGGGCGAAATCAAGATCGCGCTGGTCGTGCGCAGGGCAGCCAAAGACCGCGCCCGTACCATAATCCATCAGAACAAAATTCCCGACCCAGACCGGTAGTTCAACATCATCGTATATCGGATGGCGAACGGTGATGCCGGTCTCAATGCCCTTCTTCTCGGCTTTTTCCATTGCCGCTTCGGTCGTATCCATCTTGCGGGTTTCTGCGATAAACTCTGCCAGGTCAGCATTGGTTTCGGCGAGCGCGCGCGACACGGGATGTTCGGGCGAAATCGCGATAAAACTGGCACCACGCATGGTATCAGGCCGCGTGGAATAACAGGTGATTGGTTCGCCGCCGTCGGTGCGATGAAATGGAATTTCGATGCCGCGGGATTTGCCGATCCAGTTTTCCTGCATCAGCTTCACTTTGGCCGGCCAGTCATCCAACCCGTCAATCGCGTCCAGCAACTCTTCTGAAAAGTCGCTGATTTTGAAAAACCATTGGGTCAGTTCGCGGCGTTCAACTTCGGCCCCCGAGCGCCAGCCTTTGCCGTCGATCACCTGTTCATTTGCCAAAACGGTCATATCGACCGGGTCCCAGTTGACGATGGCGTTCTTGCGATAGACCAAGCCACGGTCCAGAAAATCGAGGAACATCGACTGCTGCTGGCCATAGTAGTCCGGGTCGCAGGTCGCGAACATGCGTGACCAGTCCAGACCGAAACCTAAAGGTTGCATCTGATCGACCATCGTGTCGATATTGCCGTAGGTCCAGTCTTTCGGGTGCCCGCCGCTGGCCATCGCCGCGTTTTCCGCCGGCATGCCGAACGCGTCAAAGCCCATCGGATGCAAAACGTTGTGACCGGTCGCCAGCTTATAGCGCGCAATCACATCGCCCATCGTATAGTTCCGCACATGGCCGATATGAATGCGCCCCGACGGATAGGGAAACATTTCTAGCACATAGTATTTCGGCTTGTCGCCATCGCGTGACGCACGGAAGGTGCCCGCCGTGTCCCAGGCCGCTTGCCACTTGGGCTCGATCGTTTTGGTGGTATAGCCGCTCATTACCCGAACTCCGAAAGCGCTTTATGGCTGGCATAAATAGGCGAGCGGCGAACGTCTAGGGCGAAGCGGGTGCGAAACGGCGATGGCCGGGGTCTATTCGCCCGGACATTTGTGCAGGCTGGCCGACCCTCTAAAGGTTCAGATCGGCAATCCGAAGCTGGCGGGCCCGGGTGAGAATAGCGTCTTCTACCGCGCGGACGGTTGCCGTAGGAGCTGGGCCAGCACGCGTGGCCAGCGCGATGTTCAGCGAGCGCGCCTCAAGTGCCGGGTCGCGGATAAGAACGGTCGCGCGATACGCCCGCCCCCCGCCCGGCGGTGTGCCAAAGCCGGTGACGATGACACCCGAAAAGGGATCAGCAGATTGGATGGGCAGGAAATTCAGAACATCAAAGGACGCGTTCCAAAGATATTTGTTCACTTCTATCGTAACGTCGGGATCGTCAACATTGGTGAAAAGATCCGCAAGCGTTGACTGGCGCGCGTTTTCCGCACTGGTCGATTGCAAATCTTCGCGTACAATCCGTTCAGCCGCGCTTTCGCCCGGGCCGTCATTTGTGTTGAAGGTCTCGGAAATCCGCCCGCACCCGGACAGGGCCAAGGTGCTTGCCGCAAAAACTATGGCGATATGTCTGATTCTCGTCATGTCTGGCCCTTCCCACCATCCCCGTCGGGTTTCCAGCATCCCTATCCGAGCGACAGGGCCGGAACAAGGATATTTCCTTGAGAACAAGGGTTGCGCACCCGGAATTCACTGTGGCAGCAATGCACCATCCTGATTGAGTCTGGTTAACAGGGGGGAGCCTCGCTTGCATTCCGGGGTCAGTGGGGGGAAACACGGTGCCAATCAGATCGGTGTGTCCGGTTTGAGACGCACCTTTTACACACGAGGGAAAACAAGATGAAAAAGGTTCTTTTGGCTTCGACCGCTCTGGTCCTGTCGGCTGGCGTTGCAGCTGCTGACGTTTCTGTTGGTGGTGACGGCCGCATTGGTATCACAAGCTATGACGCTGTTAACGACGGTGATCTGACACTGGAAAGCCGTATCCGCATCAGCTTCTCGGCTTCGGGCGAAACTGACGCTGGTCTGGCGTTTGGTGGTTCGATCCGCGCTGACAATGCTGGCGGCGGCGCTTCCGGCACAGACGGTTCGGTCTTCATCGAAGGTTCGTTCGGCAAACTGACCGTTGGCGACACTTCGGGTGCTCCTGAAGCAGCCGTTGGCGACGCTTCTGGCGTTGGCCTCACCGGCGTTGGCGACTTCAGCGAACTGACATACCTGTCGAACAACACTGGCCTCGGCGCAGACGCTCGTGAAGCGGCTCGTTGGGACTACACAACAGGCGATCTTGGCCTGCACGTGTCGACTGACAACTTTGGCCCAGCTGGCGACAACGCTTACGGTGTTGCTGTCACGTACAGCGCAGGCGACTTCTCGTTCGGCGCTGGTTACGAAGAACTGGGTGACCTTGAGCACCTGGCCGCTGGCGTGACCGCTGCATTCGGCGACGCAACAGTGAAAGTTGTTTACGGTACGCTGGACAACGGCGCATTCACTGACGACGATCAGTACGCTGCTTCGCTTGACTATGTGTCGGGCGCAACAACGCTTACCGTCTTTGGTCGCAAGAACTTTGACGGCGACAACGCATTTGGTGTTGGCGTTGCCTACGACCTGGGCGGCGGTGCTTCTCTGAAAGCTGGTTATGCTGATCAGGAAGACGTCACCAACTACGACTTCGGTATTTCGATGTCCTTCTAATCCCTTTGGGATTGGAAACAGGGAAGAGCGGGCTTTACGCCCGCTCTTTTCTTTTTGGGGGGACCGATTAGAACACCCTGTATGAGCCTTACCGACATTCAGACCCGTCTTGAGACCGCCGCGCGTCGACATAACCGCGTTGCGGATGACATCCACCTGATTGCTGTCAGCAAAGTCCAGCCGCTGGACCGCGTCGAGGCCGTGCTGGGCGAAGGCCAACGGGTGTTCGGCGAGAACCGCGTGCAGGAAGCGCAAGGAAAATGGCCCAGTTTTCAAGATCAGTTCGACGATATCGAATTGCACCTGATCGGGCCTTTGCAATCCAACAAGACCCGTGCAGCGATGGAGCTGTTTGACGTGATCCATACCGTTGACCGGTCAAGGCTGGCCCAGGCGATGGCCCGGGTTGCGGACGAAACCGGTGCGTGTCCTGAGATCTTTGTGCAAGTGAACACAGGCGACGAAACTCAGAAAGCGGGCTGTTCCTTGCAAGAAACCGACGCCCTGATCGCCGAATGCCGCGCGCTTGGTCTGCCGCTGAAGGGCCTGATGTGCATTCCGCCTGTCCATGAAACGCCAAGCCTGCATTTCGCGCTGCTGGCCAAGATCGCCGCGCAGAACGGGCTGGATGGGCTTTCAATGGGCATGAGCAGTGATTTCGAAGACGCCATCGCACAGGGCGCGACCCATATTCGCGTCGGGTCGGCCATTTTCGGGGACCGCGCCTACGCCTGAACGATCAACCGTGTCCCAATCATCAGACGGGCGGCAACCCAGCGCAAATGATCGGGCCTAAGCCCGACACAGCCTTCGGTTGGGTGCCCCGGCCGTCGCCACCGGTGAATGAAAATGGCCGACCCCCGCCCTTTTTCGGCAAAAGGCCAGTTCCAGTCGGTCAGGATCACCAGATCATACAACGGGTCCGCGCGCCGCAGCGCTTCGTGCGAGGCCGCAAAAGGCGCGCGCACCATCAGATTGTAGTCATCATGCCCGGGATCATCGCACCACAGATCGCCAGAGCGGATTGGCACCGCCCAATCAACAGGCCGCGCTATCCGGTCGGGGCGATACAACATGCCGGTAATGCGATGCACGCCCCGGGGCGTGCCACCGTCCCCTTCGCGCTTGGTTTGCACGACACCGCCCTTGCCGATGGTACAGGGAAACCGCCGCCCAAAGAAACGAAGGCCGGTGGGGGTCAGCACCAGTGCCTTTCTCCAATGACCTGTAAATACTTCGGGGGGTCCGGTGGGCCGCGCCCCCCGGCGGATCGCCCGCACAACAGGCGCACCCGTCACAGAATATGCCCCGACTTCCGCGCTTTCACGTCTAGATAGTCGGCATTCTCGGCCCGACGCCCGGCCTGCAACGGCACGCGTTCGACGACTTCGATACCGTGAGACTGCATCATGTCAACCTTGGCGGGGTTATTGGTCATCAACCGTATTTTCGAAAAGCCCAGTTGTTTCAGCAGGTCAGCGCCTGTGCGAAAATCCCGTTCGTCATCCTCAAACCCAAGACGATGATTGGCTTCGACCGTGTCAAAGCCCTGATCCTGCAACGCATAGGCGCGCAGCTTGTTGGCTAGCCCGATGCCCCGCCCTTCCTGACTGAGATACAGCAAAACGCCCGCACCGTCCTGGCCCATCGTCGCCAGGGCCGCCCGCAATTGCGGGCCGCAATCGCATTTGACCGAGCCCAGCACGTCGCCGGTGAAACAGGCCGAATGAAGCCGCACCAGAACCGGTCCGTCACGCGCCGGTTTGCCGATTTCACAAACGACATGATCGTCGTCGCCATCGCCCGGACGAAAGACATGAACACGCCCGGCGGCGGACACCTCTACCGGCACACGCCCGGACACCACCGCCTGATGGGCAACGGGGGCCGTCAGCAAAGCGCCCGTGTCGTTTGCGGGCAAAACCGTCCAGTCCGCCTGTGCGGGCGTGCCAAGCGGAACAACAAGTGCCGCGGGCAAAAGCCGCGCCGATTTCACAAGCCGAAGCGCCACGCGCGCCAGCATCGGATCGCCGTCGCGCACGGTTCGAAACGGGCCTTTCAGCGGTTGCGACAGGTCGTCTTGCGGGTCGGCCACGCCTTGCACCCAAGCGGCTGTCGCATCCTGGCGCAGTTCAATCCGCGCCAGATCGCCGTCATAAACACGCGCCCGCAATGTTTCGGCCCGCCAGGACGTGATCGCCAGAACACCCGCCCCATAGGCAAGGGCGGCCTGCAAACGTGTATCCGACACGCCATCCGCCGCCAAAACCAGCGCACGTGTGTCGCCCGCCTCCAGCACCACGGGCAAACCCAGCCGCAAATCGGTCCGCGCACGCGCCACGCGTTCGGTAAGGGTCGGGATCAGGCTCATGGCGGTATCTAACGCCTTTCATCGCCGGAAGAAAACACCCACGCCAGCGGCGCGCGATGCAACAAAGGTAACCGGGGCGTGAAAATCACCCCACCCGATTGTAACGAAGCTGAAACAATTGGCCTCTGGCCGACACGACCCTGTGAGGACGTGCAGCAAAGCTTGCCACAGCCCCCCCATAGGCCGCATGTCTTGCCCAACAGAGAGACGGAGAATGACATGGCGCAGAACGTAAAAAAGATCCTGCTTGTCGATGATGATGACGACCTACGCGAAGCGCTAAGCGAGCAACTTGTAATGACCGAAGACTTTGACGTCTTCGAAGCCGGCGATGGGTCGGGCGCCATGGAAAAAGCCAAGCAGGGTATTTACGACCTTGTCATTCTGGACGTCGGCCTGCCTGACACCGATGGCCGCGAACTGTGCCGGGTGCTGCGCAAACATGGCGTCAAATGCCCGATTTTGATGCTGACGGGCCACGATTCGGATGCCGACACGATTTTGGGTCTGGATGCGGGCGCAAATGACTATGTCACCAAACCCTTCAAGTTTCCGGTGCTTCTGGCCCGCATTCGCGCCCAGTTGCGCCAGCACGAACAGTCGGAAGACGCCGTCTTCCAACTTGGGCCATATACCTTCCAGCCTGCCCAGAAGATGTTGATAACAGAGGATGAAAAGAAAATTCGTCTGACCGAAAAAGAGACGAATATTCTCAAGTTCCTTTACCGCGCCAGCGAAGGCGTGGTCGCCCGCGATATCCTGCTGCACGAGGTTTGGGGTTACAACGCGGGTGTCACAACGCACACACTTGAGACACATATTTACCGGTTGCGGCAAAAAATTGAACCAGATCCCTCAAATGCGCGTTTATTGGTAACGGAAAGCGGCGGCTACCGTCTGGTGGCCTGACCAAAGAGTTCCCGCCCCGTGTCCGGGTTATGACACGGAACCTCCCTGTTGGACTGGCCGGGCCTTGTGCCCGGCCCTTTTTTTACAAAAGCCTTGGTTGACGATCTTCAAACCCCAGATCGCGCAGGATCGCCGGGATTTTCTTTTTGACCTTGAAAAAGCCAGCCGTCGCAAGGGGCCAGATTGCCGTATCCCAATCGCGGCGCAATTCAACCAGCGTGATGTTCTGGTGCGCAAGCGCGCCTTCGGCGTCGCGCATCCAGTCGCGCAACGGGCCTTCGGGAATATAGCCTGTCACAATCTGGGTCGCCCCCAGGCCTTGCGCCCAAGTCGCCACTGCCTTTGGGTCGTGTGCCTCCAAATCCGCACCCTGCCCGCCCAGACGCGTTGCGGCATCCTGCAACGCACCCGCTTCAAAATGCGTGACGCGGTCGGACACCGGCAGGGGCGAGCGCAGGTGACTGGCGCGCAATGTCGCAACCCCCAGCGCCGTTCTGGCATCGAACGCCCAGCTTTCCGGGTGCGTGTCTTCTTCGGTCACCAAAAGCGCGGTGGGCTGGCCGTCATCCAGGCGCGGCAGCGACCGCAAAGGGGCCGGTTCGGGCAATCCGTCCGGTTCGCTGGCTTCAAGCCCGCCCACATCGGCGGCAAGGTCCGCGGGCGTCGGTTGAAACCGGTCATTCGTGAATTTTGCGATATTCCAGGCCTTGGCCTCATACACCTTGCCGCGCGTATGCAACCCACCGACCCAGCGCCAGCTCAACATGTTCGAAGCCGGGTCACCGTCCAGCAAGTGGCGATAGAAGAAATCTGCGCCAAGCCGCCAGGGCAGGCCAAGGGTGAATATCCAGATTGAAGCGAACCACATCCGCGCGTGGTTGTGCAGATAGCCCGTGGTGGTCAGTTCCGTAGCCCAGCAATCGAAACAGGCGATGCCGGTGCGCCCATCTTCGGCAGCGGTCAGTCGTTTGGCCAATTTGGGGTCGGTATCGACCGCCAACCGGTCTTTGGCCAACCCATCTACATAAGATCGCCAAATGCCCGGGCGCCGTTCAAGCCAGCCTTTGAAATAGCCGCGCCAGAAAACCTCTTGAATAAACTTCTCTGCCCCCGCCAGCCCATGCGCATCCAGCGCTGCTGCCACAAGTTCTTCTTCCAGCACCAGCCGGCGACGGACATAGGGCGAAAGACAGGACACGGCGGTATGGCGCCCCGGGCCAAGGTCAAAGTTCCGTCCCGACGCATAACGCTTGCCCATCCGGGCGCGAAACGCATCAAGTTCGGTCAGCCCGGCGGCGCGTGTGGCACGCGCCCAGGTGTTGGTTGATAGGGTCATGTCCCGGGACTTGGGGCAGCACGCCCCGAAGTCGAGGCCGGGACGCGGCCCGGCCCCCTCAAAATCAGCCGACGTCAAACTTTAGCGGCTGCACCAGGCTGAAAAGACCCGTTGCTTCCAAATCGCTTACCGCTTTGGCTGGCACCGGTTCATCCACATACAATAGCGCAATCGCGTCGCCCGCTTTGCCCGACCGGCCCAGTGTAAAGTTCGCAATGTTCACGCCGTTTGAACCAAGCGTGTTGCCCAAGGCCCCGATGATGCCAGGCACGTCTTCGTTCGTGGTATAGACCATATGCGCGCCAATTTCGGCGTCGATGGTGATGCCTTTGATTTGGATAAAACGCGGTTTACCGTCGCTAAAGACAGTGCCGGCGATAGAGCGCTCGCGTTCATCGGTCACAACGGTCAGTTTGATATAGGCATCAAAAACGCCCGACTTCGCCTGTGTGGTGGTCGAAATCTCGACACCGCGGTCTTTTGCGATCACGGGTGCCGAGACCATATTCACGTCCGGGTTTGTGGCCTGCATGATGCCTGCCACCGCCGCGGCGTTCAATGCGGCTGTGTTCATTTCTGACACTTCGCCGTTGTAAAGAAGGTTGATTGCGCGAATAGGCTCGCCCGTCAACTGGCCGGCGAACGCGCCCAAATGACCGGCCAGCTTGACCCAGGGGCCCATCACCTTGGCTTCTTCGGCGGTGACCGACGGCATGTTCAACGCGTTGGTCACGGCCCCCGACAACAGGTAATCTGACATCTGTTCGGCCACTTGAATGGCGACGTTTTCCTGCGCTTCTGTGGTCGAGGCTCCCAGATGCGGGGTCACGACAACATTCGGCAGGTGAAACAGCGGCGAAGCAGTTGCCGGTTCTTCGGCAAAGACGTCAAACGCGGCCCCAGCGACATGCCCGGCTTTCAGGGCTTCGGCCAAAGCGGCTTCGTCGACCAGACCGCCGCGCGCGCAATTGACGATGCGCACGCCCGGCTTCAGCTTGGCAATCGCATCGGCAGACAGAATGTGCCGTGTCTTGTCGGTCAGCGGCACGTGGAAGGTGATAAAGTCCGAGCGTCCCCAAAGATCATCCAGTTCAACCTTTTCGACACCCAGCTTGGTTGCGCGTTCTTCGGTCAGGAAGGGATCATAGGCAATCACCTTCATCTGAAGCGCGCGGGCGCGTTCGATGACGATTGACCCGATATTGCCCGCACCGACGACGCCAAGCGTTTTCGAGAACAACTCGACCCCCATGAATTTGGACTTTTCCCACTTGCCCGCATGGGTGGATACGCTGGCTTCGGGGATTTGACGCGCGACTGAAAACATCATGGCAATCGCATGTTCGGCGGTGGTGATCGAGTTTCCGAAAGGCGTGTTCATCACGATCACACCTTTCTTCGACGCCGCCGGAATATCGACATTGTCGACGCCAATCCCGGCACGTCCGATGACTTGCAGATTGGTGGCTGCCGCCAACACCTTTTCACTGACCTTTGTGGCCGAACGAATGGCAAGGCCATCATAGTTGCCGATCACTTCCAGCAGTTTGTCTTTATCCTTGCCGATGGTCGGGTCGAACGTCACGTCGATGCCGCGATCCCGGAAGATCTGCACGGCGGTTTCGGAAAGTTTGTCGGATACGAGTACTTTGGGCATGGTTTTATCCTTGAGATTGGCGGGACGCCCCCCGCCTTAGAATTTTGAAATCAGGTTGGAACAGGTCAAAAGGCGGGCTTCAGCCCGCCGCGCCCTGCGACAGCGCGGCAATCTCGGCCTCAAACGCCCAATCCAGCCATGGCACTAAGGCGTGAAGATCGGACGTTTCGATCGTCGCCCCACACCAAATCCGCAAGCCCGGCGGCGCGTCACGATAGGCCCCGATGTCATAAGCGACGTTCTGGGTTTCCAGACGCTTGGCCACGGCCTTGGCAAAGGTTGCGCCATCGCTGATCCGGGGGTCCGTGAATTTAAGGCAGACGCTGGTGTTCGACCGGGTGGCCACGTTGTTTGCCAAATTGGCGATCCAATCGCGGCTGTCACAGAAATCATGCAAAACCTTGGCGTTGGCATCCGCCCGCGCCACCAAACCATCCAGGCCACCGACGCTATCGGCCCAATCCAGCGCCTTGAGATAATCCTCGACACACAGCATTGATGGCGTGTTGATCGTCGCGCCTTCAAAAATGCCAGCAATCACTTTGCCGCCTTTCGTAAGGCGAAAGATCTTGGGCAATGGCCAGGGCGGTGTATAGCTTTCCAGCCGGTTCACCGCGCGGGGCGACAGGATCAGCATCCCATGCGCCGCCTCGCCGCCCAGCACTTTTTGCCAGGAATAGGTGACCACATCCAATCGGTCCCACGGCAGCCGCTGCGCAAAGGCCGCCGAGGTCGCATCGCAAATCGTCAGACCTTTTCGATCCGCCGGAATCTCGAACGCATCCGGCACGCGCACGCCGCTGGTCGTGCCGTTCCAGGTAAAGACAACATCACCGTCCCAATCGACCGCGCCCAGATCGACAATATCGCCATAGTCCGCCGTTGTGACTTTGGCGTCCAGTTTCAATTGCTTGACGCAATCGGTGACCCAGCCGGCGCCAAAGCTTTCCCAGGCCAGCATTTCGACCGGACGCGCGCCCAGAAGGTTCCACATCGCCATCTCGACCGCACCGGTGTCGGATGCAGGCACAATGCCGATCAGATAGTCAGACGGTATGCCCAGAATGTCGCGTGTCCGCTCAATCGCATCTTTAAGACGCGACTTGCCGACAGCAGCCCGGTGCGAACGGCCAAGCGGCGCGCCTGCAAGACTGTCCAACGAAAACGTGGGGGGTTTGGCACAAGGGCCAGAGGAAAAACGCGGATTAGCCGGCCGCGTTGCCGGATTTTTGGTATTCATCACTGAATATCCTTCCAGATATACGCCCTTCGTTGGGGAAGGGTGTCCCACGGGCGGGAATAAAGAAGGCCAGCGCAAACAGCAACAGATAAGAAACTCGTCGTCACAGAAAGTTAAAGGGTGGGGCGCGACGGGCAAAACCCGTGTCGTCCGGGCCAATTTCTGCGGTCAGACTGAAGAAATTTCGTGACAGTCCAAACCGTCTTTGTCACCCTCGCCAAAAATCGCCAAGACATATACCATGTGCCGCCCTAGCCAGCGGCGAAACGGGAGGATGAACATGCTGAGAACATTTATCACAGGGGCCGCTTTGGCCTTGGTGCCAACACTGGGCCTGGCTCAGGTGACATTGACGTCCGAGACCACGTCACCCGGCTCGACGCCGCATTACATTGACACCACGCTTGCAGCCGTTCTGGCCTCGGAAGGCGTGGCCACGATGCAGATCACCGAAGGCGCGACCTTGACCAACTCGGTTCAGGCCGTGGCCGAGGGTCAGCTTGATATCGCCCCTGCCCCCTTGATCCTGCCGTTTCTTCTGTCGCGCGGGATCGGCCCGTATTCCGGTGTCGGCCCCGAGAAAGGCGCCGAACTGGCCGGAGGGCTGCGGGCCTTGTTTTTCACCGCCGCCTCGGCACAGATTTTCGGCCACTACAACAGCGGCGACATTGCAGACATCCGGCAACTTGACGGCAAACGCATCTGGAACGGACCGCCACGGGGCGCTGCCCTGACCTCGGGCCGTGCGGCTGTGCAATTGCTTGCCGGTCTGAAAGAAGGCGAAGGCTACGAAGGCGTTCAAACGCCATGGCCTGATACTGTATCGTCCATCACGGGTGGCGCGGCAGATGGTTGGACCATTCCCGAAGGTCTGCCATCGGGTCGCCAGATTGCCATCGCAGCGGCGGGCGGCACGACCATTTACGATATGCCGTCCGACCTTCTGGCAAGCGAATTGGGCCAGCAGATCATGAGCGCGCCGGGCCACGCGCCCTATTCAGTACCGGTCGAAGAATATCGCGCCGCCTATGCCGGCAATGATATCACCGTGGTCACCGATGACGATACATTCGACAGCTTTGCCGTGGCCTTTGCCCAGATTGTACCGGCCACGATGGATGACGAACTGGCCTATCAGATCACGCGGGCTTTCCTGAACGGACAAGAACGGTTCGAAACCGGGTCGCCCCGGGGGCCGTATCTGTTCCTTAGCTTCGGCGATATTGACGGCATCAGCCAGGGCGTGTGCGGTGCGGTCACCATGCTGATGCATCCAGGGGCCATCCGCGCCTATGAAGAAGCCGGGCACACCGTCGCCGACTGTGTGCGGCCGTAACGCAAGACTGATGGTCAAGACCCTTTCGTGACCAAAAGCGAACGCCAAAGGTCATCTGGTCAGCGTCTGGCACTTGTCCTGGCGCTGATCCTTGTGATCGTGGGCATGGTCAATGCCATGCCCGAGATTGCGGGACTGCAAGACTGGGCGCGCGACATCACCGGCAACCGCTTCTTTCGGGTGTCGGGTTTCCCGCCGGAATACCTTTATCCCCCGCTTTTCATCTTGATGATGGTGGTCGTTGCGCTCGACGCCAGCATTTACCGCGAATGGCGCGTCTCGCGACCCAGACACGCCTGGTTGGGCGCCGCCTTAGACATTGGGCTGGTGCTGGCTGCGGTTTTGGGGGCGTTGGGCTTTTGGGTCGAGATTGATTCCATCTGTCTGATCGACCAAATCACCGGTGAACGCACACGTCTGATCGAAGAGGCGCTGGAACGGTCGGCAGGTGTCATCCCCGGCATATCATTCGAGGCCGAGCTGCCCGCCTGCCAGGCCCGGTTTGGTGTCTGGATCATCCCGCTGTTGTTCACGATTATCCTGCTGTTCTTTCTGTATAACATCCGGGTCTGGGGCCTGCCGTTGGTGTTGGTCGCAAGTGCCGTTGTGGCCTATACGATCGGCACGGCGCTGATCTGGATATTTGATCTCAGCAACAACGGCTTTCTACTGACCAAGCTGGGCGCAGATGGGGGCGACCCACTTGCCGCCGCCATCCAAAAAGCAACAAATGTCTTCATCACGCCGGACGGGTTTATGGGCCGGTTCATGGATATCATCATAAATCAGGTCTTCCCCTATGTCGTGCTTGGCGCGCTTTTCGGCAGTTCGGCGGGCGGTACATCGCTGATAAAACTGGCCGTGCGCCTGACCCGCAATCTGCGCGGCGGTCCGGCCCATTCGGCCATCGTGTCATCGGCAATGTTCGGCACAATCACCGGCGGCCCTGTCACCAATGTTCTGTCCACCGGTCGTTTGACTATCCCGATGATGTTGCGGAACGGGTTTTCCAAGCGGTTCGCAGGCGGGGTCGAAGCCGCCGCGTCGTCTGGCGGGCAGATCATGCCTCCGGTGATGGGCATCGCGGCCTTCGTGCTGGTCGCGCTGACAGCGGTGCCTTACACAAAGGTGATCACTGCGGCTTTCATTCCGGCCATCGCCTTTTTCGTCTCGATCTTCCTGGCGGTCATGTTCCAGGCGCGCCGCGAACAGGTTGAGCCGATGCGAGACATCCCTCCCGACCTTGTCATGGAGCGTCAGGATTGGGCGAACCTGATCATCATCTTTCTGCCCATCCTGACCATCCTGTTTTTGCTTCTTGGAAACAAAGATGTTGTCAGCACCGGATTTCTGGCGGACATCCTGCCCGCTGGTGTGACCCAAACCATCGTAAACGCCACAGGCGACGCTGTTTCCGCGGGGTGGTGGGCGGTCGCGGTTTTGGTGCCGCTGTTGTTTCTTGACCCCGAAACGCGGGCCAAACCGTCCAGCATTCTGGTCGCCTTGGGCGAAGGGGGCATTCTGATTTCGCGGCTGTTCCTGTTGCTTTTTGCGGTGTCCATCATTGCGGCCTTTCTGAATGAAAGCGGCCTTACGGGCGAATTGACCCGCGTTGTCGCCGCCTGGCTGGAAACGGCAACGACCCTGACAGTCTTTGGTTTTGAGTTTCAGATCGTGGGCGGCGTGTATCTGATGCTGGCGCTTCTATGCGCCATGTTTTGCGCCATTCTGCTGGGCATGGGGATGCCCACAGTGCCTGCTTATGTGAACGTTGCGCTGCTGCTTGGCCCGCTTTTGTCACAGCTTGGCGTCAGCTTTTTCACAGCCAATATGTTTGTTTTCTATTTTGCCGTGGCCTCGGCCATCACTCCACCGGTTGCCGTTGCGGCTTTTGCCGCCGCATCAATCACGAAAAGCGAACCGATGCGCACCGCTGTTTCAGCCGTACGCGTCGGGATCGTCATGTTCACAATCCCTTTCGTCTTCGCCTGGCACCCGGAACTGTTGTTGATCGAAGAAGCCGTCACAATCACAGATGACACCGGGCGCAAAGTTTTGCTGGACGGATATTCAGGGGCGGTAGACCTGCCAGCCCTTAGTCTCTTGGTTCTGCGGCTTCTTCTGGCGCTTTATCTTCTGGCCTCGGCGCTGGCCCGGTATGATCGGGCCCCCCTGACCGCACTTGAGGTTGGGTTAAGGCTGCTGGCCGCCCTTCTGATCCTGTGGAAAGCTGCGATGATTATCTGGATTGGGCTGGCTTTGGCTGCCGCGCTGATCGCGCTTCATCAAGTGCGGTGGCGCCGCTCGGCTGAGCTTGCAACATAGCGGACCGCGGCTGACCTTTCGCACAGCCGCATTTGCCGATAGAGCGTCCGGGTTCGCAGATGCAACGGATCAACCATGCCCTTGATTTCCCTTATCGCCCCGCCCGGCCGCCTGGACCCGTCGCTGGTTATGTCTCTGCAAAGTGCCTTTGGGGCCACGGGCGACGCGCTTTGGCTGTCGCCCGACGAAGCGGTCGAATTCCCCGTACTGGCCCACCCCGACAATCTGGACGAGGTGCGCGGCAGTCTGCGGGATATGGCCGTGGATGTGAATGTTATCGACACGGCCAATCGCCGGAAGACGCTGCTGATTGCCGATATGGACAGCACTATGATCAATCAGGAATGCATCGACGAACTTGCTGCCGAGGCGGGCGTCGGCGACCGCGTCGCGGGGATCACAGCGCGCGCCATGAATGGCGAGCTGGATTTTGAAGACGCCATTATAGAACGCGTCGGGCTTTTGCGTGACCTGCCCGTGTCGATCATAGACCACGTGCTGGCCACCCGGATCACCTATGCCGCTGGCGGCGAAACTCTGGTGAAAACGATGAAAGCAAACGGGGCCTATGCCGCGCTGGTTTCTGGCGGGTTCACGCAGTTCACCGAAAAAGTCGCCGACGCGCTTGGCTTTGACGAAACCCGCGCCAACACCCTGATCGAAGCCGAAGGCAAACTGACTGGCAAGGTCGGTCGCCCCATTCTGGGACAGGCCGCGAAAGTGGATGCTTTAAAGGAACTGGCCCCTGACCCGACATCCGCGATTGCCGTGGGCGATGGCGCAAACGACCTGGGTATGATCCGTGCCGCCGGGATGGGCGTTGCGCTGCATGCAAAACCCGTGGTGGCCGAAGCGGCCCCGATCAAGATCAATTTCGGCGACCTGACGGCGCTTTTGTTTCTTCAGGGCTATACGCGCGACGAATTTCTCTAACGGGTCCTGACGATAGACAAACCAGCGGCCCCCAAAGGACGCCCGCGCCACGCGCCGGGTTAAACGGCGGCGAAGGTCTGGCCCTCGCGCCCGCTTGGCGCTAATGGATCCCAATGAGCTTGAATTCGTACGGACATCTCTTTCGCGTCACCACATGGGGCGAAAGCCACGGCCCCGCCCTGGGGGCCACAATCGACGGCTGCCCGCCGAATGTGCCTTTGTCCGAGGACGCTTTGCAGGTCTGGCTGGACAAGCGAAAGCCGGGGCAAAACCGCTATACCACCCAGCGGCGCGAAGCGGATGCGGTTGAAATTCTGTCTGGCGTGTTCGACGGCGTCACCACCGGCACGCCCATTCAACTGATGATCAAGAACACCGACCAGCGGTCCAAGGACTATGGCGACATCGCCGAGAAATTCCGCCCGGGCCATGCCGATATCACCTATTGGCAGAAATACGGCATCCGCGACTATCGGGGCGGCGGTCGGTCATCGGCGCGTGAAACTGCCGCGCGTGTCGCAGCGGGCGGTGTTGCGCGGGCTGCGTTAAAAGCACTTGTCCCCGACCTGCAAATTACCGGCTACATGGTCGGCATGGGCGAAAAAGACATCGACCGTTCGCGTTTTGATTGGGATCAGATTGACCAGAACCCGTTCTGGACACCCGACGCACACGCCGCCGGCGAATGGGCGGATTATCTTGACGGGCTGCGCAAATCCGGGTCGTCCGTAGGCGCATCCATCGAAGTGACCGTGCGCGGCTGTCCACCCGGTCTTGGAGCACCTGTCTACGGCAAGCTCGACACCGATCTTGCAGCCGCATGCATGAGCATCAATGCCGTCAAAGGCGTGGAAATCGGTGAAGGCATGGCGGCGGCCCGGCTGACGGGCGAAGCAAACGCGGACGAAATCACATTTGGCCGCGACGGGCCTGAATACAGCTCGAACCACTCAGGTGGCATTCTGGGCGGCATCTCAACCGGGCAAGACATTGTCGTGCGCTTTGCGGTCAAGCCAACCTCGTCCATCCTGACGCCGCGCAAAACCATCACCAAATCGGGCGAAGCGGCTGAAATCATCACCAAAGGCCGTCACGACCCCTGCGTCGGTATCCGGGCGGTGCCTGTGGCCGAAGCCATGGTCGCGGCTGTCATCCTTGACCATTATCTTCTGGATCGGGGGCAAACAGGCGGCACGCGCGG
This sequence comes from uncultured Paracoccaceae bacterium, assembly GCA_937924905.1. Lineage (GTDB taxonomy): Bacteria > Pseudomonadota > Alphaproteobacteria > Rhodobacterales > Rhodobacteraceae > JAJDOD01. The sequence continues at coordinate 46,631 of CALDUK010000019.1, forward strand.
CCCTATCGGATGAAAGCGCATTTTATTGCGGTGATTCCCCAGGACCCCAGGGCGCGATTTGCGCCAGACCGGCTGAGCGCAATGCAAACGTTGCTGGCCAAGCTTTGCCGAACGGATGAAACCCGCATCAAGGACTTTGGCGAACGCCTGCAGTTCATCGATTGTGGTGACAATCCGGGGGCCATTTTTTGCCCCACCTGCGCGGCAGAGCTGGACCTGACATGGTGGGGCCAGCGGATGGACCACGCCTGGGACACAGATCAGGGCTTTCATATGTGTGGATTTGAAACGCCGTGTTGCGGGGCCACCACCCGTCTGGACGGGCTGGACTATCGGCCCGCGCAAGGCTTTGCGACATGGTTTGTAAGCGCAAGGCAGACCAAACCTGTAAAGCTGACCCAATCCGATCAGGACCGTCTGACCACAACCGCCGGTCAGCCTCTTCGGTTCGTTTACCAAACCTACGCCTGATCAGACCTCGACGCGGCCCCACATCATAACGGCCAGCAGAACCAGAAGCGTCACCCAGACAATCCCACCAATGATCCGGCCCCGGGCGGCACGTTTGTTTTCAAAGAACGTACGCGGGCGGATACCGCGCCAGAACAACACCGCATGGGCCGCCAGATTGACCGACACAATGTTCACCGCCAAAAGAAGCGACGCGCCCGCTGCATTGTCCCATTGCTGCGTGCCCAGAAAAATCCCGATGGCACTGGTCGGCGGCAACAAGGCAACCGCCACCATCACGCCCACCAACGCCGAAGACACGCCGGTCACCAAAGACAAAGCCGCTGCGGCACCGGACGCCAGGGCAATCGCCATGCCGGTAAAATCGACAGCAGACCGCGCACGCAACTCGTCAGCCTCCAGCCCGCTGGTCCAATAAAACCCAATCAGAACCGAAAGCGACAACGCCACAATCAACCCTGCAAGATTGGTCAGCAAAGCCCGCCAGATTAACTTACCATCGCCCAGCGCCACACCGACGGTGAACGCCAGATTGGGGCCCAGCAAAGGCGCGATCACCATCGCGCCCACCACCACAGCAACACTGTCTGTCAACATCCCGAAAGCCGCGACGATCGTCGACAGGATCACAAAGACCACATAGGTCTGATCCAGCTTGGCCTGTCCCCAAACCGTGTTCCAAACCTCTTCCCGTGTCATGCCGCCGATTTTTTTGTCATTGGCGATTTTTTTCTTGGCGCGCGCCTCTTCTTCTTCTCTTGGCAAAGGCACCGTCGTCTCGACCGGCAAAATAGTCAGGCGCCAGTCAGCCTGCGCCGACAAACTGGATTGGATGGTATCGACCAACTCTTGCCGCGTTTCGGGCCCGACCAGCATCGACAGGGTCGTGCGCCCCTCGCGCTGGGTTTCGGCATATGTGCGAATGCCCGACGCCCCCATGTCTTCGGCCTTGCGGACCAGCGAGGGAATGGTGTTGTCAGGGGCTGACACGGTGATCATACGAATGCTCATGGCGTTACGCTAACGCGCGTGGCCGGGACACGCCAGTTGGCCCTTTCCTTTCGGCAGATTTTGTCCTTTGAGTGACACCACTTGAAAGACTTGAGGGCCACAGACATGGACACGCGCGCAATTCTTGCAGGCCTGACCTTTGCGCTGATCTGGTCCTCGGCCTTCACCTCGGCCCGGATCATTGTGACGAACGCCCCGCCTTTGTCGATTTCAGCGCTGCGCTTTCTGATCGCTGGTCTGGTGGCCGTCGCCCTTGCACGCGCCTTTGGTCAAACCTGGCGCCTGACGCCGCAACAATGGCGACTGACAATCCTGTTCGGCATTTGCCAGAACGCGCTTTACCTGGGGCTTAACTTTGTCGCCATGCAAACCATCGAGGCCTCGCTTGCGGCCATCATCGCGTCTTCGCTGCCGCTTTTGGTGGCGCTGTTTGGCTGGCTGATCTCGGGCGAAACTGTCCGGCCTTTGGGGCTTGCAGGCCTTATGGCGGGGATTGCAGGCGTCGTTCTGATCATGGGCACCCGCGTCACCGCCGGCGTCGATCCGGCCGGAATTGCACTTTGTTCCGTCGCGGCCCTGGCACTGACATTCGCGACACTTGCCGTCCGGGGCGCAAGTTCGGGCGGCAATCTGTTCATGGTGGTGGGCTTGCAAATGCTGATCGGCAGCGCCGCACTGGCTTTGCCTGCCCTGGCGCTTGAAACCTGGGTGGTCGCCTGGAAACCCTCGGTCATTGCGGCGTTCGTTTATACAGTTGTCATGCCCGGTCTTGTGGCCACACTGATCTGGTTTTGGCTGGTACAGCGCATCGGGGCCACCCGCGCCGCAACATTTCACTTTTTGAACCCGGTCTTCGGGGTCGCCATCGCTTGGGCGCTTTTGGGCGAACGGATCGGTCCCCTGGACGTGGTCGGCGTTCTGGTCATCACGCTTGGCATCCTTGCGGTCCAGCTCTCGAAAACCAAACCGGCTTAAGAGCCACGCTCGCAAAACCCTGACGCGCTTGTGAAATGACAAGACACGCCATTCTGCCGATACAGGCAGGATGGAATATCTACTTGGATATGGCGCGGGCCTGTTGACGCTGATCAATCCCTGCGTATTGCCGATCCTGCCGATCATTCTGGCCACCGCTTTGCAGGCGGGCCGGATGGGACCGCTTGTGGTCGCGGCGGGAATGAGCCTGTCTTTCGTCGCGCTTGGCCTATTGGTCGCGGTCGCCGGGCGCGCAATCGGCATCAACGAAGGCACGATTTCGAACGCAGGCGCGGTACTGATGATCGGCTTTGGCATTGTTTTGCTGGTGCCGCGTCTGTCTGAAAGCTTTGCCACCGCCACCGCCGGGTTTTCCGCAAAAGCCGACGCGCAGATCGACACCGCCGACAATTCGGGCCTGACAGGTCAGTTTGTCGCCGGAATGCTTTTGGGGGCCGTCTGGACCCCTTGCATCGGACCGACGCTGGGCGGGGCGATTTCGCTGGCCAGTCAAGGCGAAAGTCTGGCCCATGCGACCGCGATTATGGTCGCCTTTGCGCTGGGTGTTTCGACAATTATCGTTGGTCTTGGCTATGGCGCGCAATCCGTGATCCGGAAACGCCAGACCTGGATGCGCAATCTGGCCAGTTCAGCCCGCCCCATCATGGGCGTCGTCTTCGTGGCCGTGGGGCTTGCGATATTGTTCAAATTTCACCACCTGGCCGAGATCTGGGCGCTGGACAACCTGCCCGCCTGGTTCACCGAGCTATCCGTTTCCATCTAATCTGAAAGGACATCCAATGGATCGCCGCACTTTTCTTGCCTCAAGCGCAGCCGTACTGGCCGCCGGACCCGTCTTTGCCGCCAATGGCATCCGTTATAAAAAGGGGCTGGTCGAAAAAGAACTGGCCGCGGGCAACACGGTGTTTCTGGACTTTTACACCGAATGGTGCAGCACCTGCCGCGTGCAGGGCAGCAAAATCCGCAAGCTGTTGAAGGCAAACCCGGCCTATGAAGCCAATGTCACCTTCATCAAGATCGACTTTGACAAGCACGGCAATTCATCGCTGGCCAATCGCCTGAACATTCCGCGTCGGTCCACATTGGTCGTGCTGAAAGGCAATCAGGAACTGGGCCGCATCGTCGCAGGCACACGCGACAAAGACATCAAAGCTCTCATGGATACTGCTTTGTCAGCAGCGACCGCATAGGGCGGACCACCTGCGACCACTCAACAAAAAAGGGCCGCATCCCGCGACCCTTTTTCTATTCAATGATCGGAAAGTCAGTCGTTGACACTGTCTTTCAAAGCCTTGGCGATGGTCATCTTCACCACCTTATCGGCTTCTTTCTGGATCTGCTCACCCGTGGCCGGATTGCGTACCAGACGTGCAGGACGCTCGCGGCAATAGATTTTGCCAACACCCGGAAGCGTCACGGCACCGCCGCCCGAAACTTCCTTGGTGATCACATTGACCATCGCATCCAAAGCGGCACCAGCCGACTTTTTATCACCGTCCAGCTCATCCGCCAGGGCGGCGACAAGCTGTGTTTTCGTCAAAGGTTTTGCCATTTGAATTCTCCTCGTTCTGGCCCGCTTTCGGGGCTCATTGGCCTTTTTTTACTGGATGTCGAGGGTCTACACAACGATTAGTGGAATGCAAAGGCAGCTTATAGCGCATTTTGTGGGCGTTTTTTGGCTCAAATCACAAAAACGCTGTTTCTTCGAAGCTGCGCAACTTCCGCGAGTGTATCCGTTCCAAAGGCATTTCTCGCAGTGATTCCATGGCCCTGATGCCAATTTGCAGGTGCTGGGCCACTTGTGTGCGATAAAACTCGGACGCCATGCCCGGCAGTTTCAACTCGCCGTGCAAGGGTTTGTCCGACACGCAAAGAAGCGTGCCATAAGGTACCCTGAACCGAAATCCATTGGCCGCAATCGTCGCCGATTCCATGTCCAGAGCGACAGCCCGGCTTTGGCTAAGCCGTTGCACCGGCCCTGATTGATCGCGCAATTCCCAGTTCCGGTTGTCGATCGTGGCCACCGTGCCGGTGCGCATGATCCGCTTCAGGTCGTAGCCTTCGTATTTGGTTACCGCCGCGACGGCGCGTTCCAGCGCCACCTGAATTTCCGCCAGCGCCGGAATGGGCATCCAGACCGGCAAGTCATCGTCCAGCACATGGTCTTCGCGCAAATAGCCATGCGCCAGCACGAAATCCCCCAGACGCTGCGTGTTCCGAAGGCCCGCGCAATGGCCGACCATTAACCAGGCATGGGGCCGCAACACGGCGATATGGTCGGTCGCGGTTTTGGCGTTTGACGGTCCCACCCCAATATTCACCAAAGTAATACCGCCACCGCCCGCGCGTTTCAGGTGATACGTCGGCATTTGCGGCATCTTGGCCAAAACCGCCAGCGGCGCATCCGGCTGGGTTATCTCGACATTTCCGGGCGCAACAAAGGCGGTATAGCCGCTGTCTTCATCGGCCAGAACCTGGCGCGCATAGGCTTCGAACTCATCCACATAAAACTGATAGTTGGTGAACAGCACATGGTTCTGAAAATGCTCGGCCGCGGTTGCCGTGTAATGCGACAACCGAGCCAGTGAGTAATCAATCCGTTGCGCAGTGAACGGGGCCAGCGGCATAGACCCGTCGCCATAGGTGAACCCATAGCCGTTTACGATGTCGTCATTCATCGTCGCCAGCTCCGGCACATCGAATACATCGCGCAGGGAAAACGTGGTCGCCCCTTCTTGCGGCACCGTCAGGCCCGGATCATTAGCCACGGCAAAATGCACGGGCATCGGTGTTTCCGACACCCCAACCTGCACCGGCATGCCGTGGTTCTTGATCAGCAGCCCCAATTGCTGTGTCAGGTAATGCCCGAACAAATCCGGTCGCGTCACCGTGGTGGAATATCGCCCCGGCTCGACGACATGACCAAAGCTTAAACGACTGTCGGTCGCGGCGAACGACGATGTCGTCAGCCGCACCTCGGGATAATAGGCGCGCACCCGGCCAGCGGGACGCCCGTTTTCCATCACGTCCTTGAAGCGCCGACACAGAAACTCGGCGGCTTCCTTGTAAAGCAGCTGCAACCGCTCGACCGCCGCTTCGGCGGTGTCAAAGGCTTCGTGCTTGGGCAAATCCGGCGTTTCAACCGGGCGAGACTGGGTCATGTGACCTCTCCCAACAAATTTGTCAGTTCAAACCGATCCACATCAACCAGCCCCAGATCCGAAATCCGAAGCGATGGGATGACCACCAGCGCCAAAAGCGAATGCTGCATATAGGCGTTGTTCAGCGTGCAGCCGCAGGTTTCCATCGCGCGCACCATCTGATCCGCCTTGGCCGCCACGTCGCGCGCAGGCTGATCCGACATCAGCCCGGCAATCGGCAGTTCAACCAGCGCCAGCTCGGCACCGTCTTTCCAGACCGTGACGCCGCCGCCTACCTGACCCAAACGATTGGCCGCCTCGGCCATCATCGCGCGATCTGTGCCAACCACAATCATATGGTGACTATCATGCGCCACGCTGGACGCCATCGCCATCCCCGGCCCATAGCCAAAGCCCGAGACGAAACCATTGACCACAGCACCAGTCGCGCGGTGGCGTTCAACCAAGGCAATCTGGGCAACACCCGCTTCGCCTTCCACCAGACCGTTCAAAACCGGCAGCTCCGCCTCCAGCGCTTCGGTCGGCGCCTGGTTTTCGACAACGCCGATCACACGGGCCTTCACACGACGCGCGCCGTCAGGGGCCACAATCTCGAAATCCGAAGCCTGCAAGGACTTGCCCAGATGCATGGTAGCGCGGGTGTCCTTGGGCCAATCAAGATGTGGGCATTCCACCAAAAGCGTCCCGTCCTGCGCAACGGGGATGCCCCGCGCGATGACATGCTCGATCGGCAAAGACGCAAGATCCGATGTCAAAATCACATCCGCCCTGCGACCGGGCGCTATGCTGCCAAGTTCGCGTTCCAGCCCGAAATGCGTGGCCGTGTTCACCGTCGCCATCTGCAGCGCGACCAGCGGGTCACAGCCGCAGTCAATCGCGTGACGCACAACCCGGTTCATATGCCCGTCATTAACCAACGTGCCCGAATGGCAATCATCGGTGCACAGGATGAAATTCCGGGGATCCAGCCCTTTTTCTGTCACTGCCGTGATCTGGCTTTCAACATCATACCAGGCCGATCCAAGACGCATCATCGACCGCATGCCTTGACGCACCCGCGCAATCGCATCCGATTCCGCTGTGCCTTCGTGATCATCTGCTGGCCCGCCGGCCGCATAGGCATGAAACGGCACGCCCCGATCCGCACTGGCATAATGCCCGCCGACCGTCTTGCCTGCGATCTGCGTTGCCGCAATTTCAGCCAGCATCTGCGGATCGGCGTTGATCACACCGGGAAAGTTCATCATCTCGCCCAAACCGATGATCCCGGGCCAGCCCATGGCTTCGGCCACATCGTCGGGCGTGATCTCAAAACCTGTCGTTTCCAACCCCGGTGCAGACGGCGCGCAGGATGGCATCTGGGTAAAGATATTCACCGGCTGCATCATCGCTTCGTCATGCATCAGACGTACACCGCGCAGCCCCAGCACATTGGCGATCTCGTGGGGGTCGGTGAACATGGTCGTGGTCCCATGCGGGATCACGGCGGCGGCAAATTCTGCGGGGGTCAGCATACCGCTTTCGATATGCATATGCCCATCGCAAAGACCGGGAATAAGATAGCGCCCTTCGGCCTCGATCACCTCGGTCGTATCGCCGACGCAATGCGCAGCATCCGGCCCGACATAGGCAAATCGTCCCGCCGCAATCGCCACCTGCCAACCGTCCAGCACTTCGCGCGATTGCACATTCACCAACTTGCCGCCACGGATCACCATATCGGCCGCCGCGCGACCAGCGGCCACGTTCACCAGCAACGCCGCGCTCTCCGCCCACGTTTTCAAGGAATACGCCATTCCCAGAATTGACACCCATCCCGCGCCAGCCGCAAGCCGCTTTCTTGAAAAGACCACATCCCTTGGATTGACCCTTGCCCCGGGGTCTGAACCGGCCATGTTAGCCCTATGACCAAAACGCTTCTTTCGATCGGCCACGGCTTTTCCGCCCAAGCGCTTGCCCCACGTCTGATCCGACGCGGCTGGCGTGTGATCGGAACAACCCGCAAACCTGAAAAAATGGGGCACTTTCTGCGTCAGGGGGTCCAGCCTTTGATTTGGCCCGGCAATCCGCTGCCCTTCGATCAGGCCACCCATGTGCTGACCTCGGTTGCGCCCAACCACGCGGGCGACCCTGTGCTGAACGCCCATATGCGCGACCTGCAAGCCGCCCGTCATCTGGAATGGGTCGGCTATCTTTCGACCACCGGGGTCTACGGCGATCATCAAGGTGGCTGGGTGGATGAAACAGCTACGCTTGCGCCATCGACCAAACGCGGCCAAGCCCGCGTCGCGGCGGAAAAGCAATGGATGACGCTCAACCTGCCCCTGCATATTTTCCGGCTTGCTGGAATCTATGGCCCGGGTCGCGGCCCGTTTGCCAAGGTCCGCGCCGGCAAAGCGCGCCGCATTATCAAAAAAGACCAGGTGTTCAGCCGCATTCATGTCGACGACATTGCAACCACTGTTCTGGCCAGCATCGACAGGCCCGACCCTGGCGCTGCTTACAACGTCTGCGACGATGACCCGGCCCCACCGCAGGATGTCATCGCCCATGCCGCCGAACTGCTGAACCTGCCGTTGCCGCCTGCGCTTAAATTTGAAGACGCCCAGATGACGCCCATGGCGCGCAGCTTTTATGCAGAATCGAAGCGCGTCAAAAACGACCGGATCAAGACCGAACTCGGCGTAAATTTGCGCTATCCAGACTATAAAAGCGGCCTGAAGGCACTTCTCGCCGCCGAGACGGATTGACCCGCTTGCACCCCGCGCCAGACGCGCCATATGGAACCCAGCGATAAACGAGGGTGCCATGGCCACACGCGCAAAACTGAACGCGTTTCTCGACAATCCCAGCACACAGAACGCGATCATTGTCGTGATCGTGATCAATGCAGTGGTCCTGGGTATGGAAACATCGAAACCGCTGATGGCCGTGGCGGGCCCGGTCATCCTTGGGATTGACCGGTTGTGTTTGGCTATTTTCACAGCCGAAATCATCGCCAAGCTTTATGCGCGTGGCTTCGGATTTTTCCGAAACGGGTGGAACCTGTTTGATCTTTTCGTGGTGGCTATTTCCTATGTGCCAAATGCCGGGGGCCTGTCGGTTCTGCGGGCGCTGCGCATCCTGCGCGTGTTGCGGCTGGTGTCGACAATGCCGCGCCTGCGCCGGGTGATCGAAGGGTTTCTGACAGCCCTGCCCGGCATGGCCAGCGTCTTTGGCCTGATGGCGCTGATTTTCTATATCTCCAGCGTGATTGCCACCAAGCTTTTCGGTGCCAGCTTCCCCGAATGGTTCGGCGATCTGGGGCTGTCGGCCTATTCGCTTTTTCAGATTATGACGCTGGAAAGCTGGTCGATGGGGATCGTGCGCCCAGTGATGGAAATCTATCCCTATGCCTGGGCTTTCTTCGTGCCGTTCATTCTGGTCACAACCTTTGCTGTGGTAAACTTGGTGGTCGGTCTGATCGTGAACTCGATGCAAGACGCCCACGCGCAGGAAGAAGTCGCAGCCACCGAGGCCTACCGCGAAGAGATACTCCAGCGTCTGTCGGCAATTGAAAAACGGTTGTCAGACCCCGCGCCCTGACGGCAAAGGCGTTCGCGCTTGGTCAAAAAGTTACCGAAACCTTACATGACCGACCGGAAAAGTTGTGTCTTATCAACAAGTTTCGCATGCGAAACTTTTGCTCACGCCTTACGGCTCAGAACCTCAACCCCCAGCACATCCAGCACTTTCGCTTCGATATGTTCGGCGTTCATTGCAGCCACATCGTACATATCGCGCGGGCTGGCCTGATCGATGAAAATGTCCGGCAAAACCATCGACCGAAACTTCAGGCCTTCATCAAACACGCCCTCGTCCCCCAAAAGCTGCGCGACATGCGACCCAAAGCCACCGACCGCGCCTTCTTCAATAGTGATCAGCGCCTCGTGCGTTGCGGCAAGTTCCAGGATCAACGCACGGTCCAGAGGTTTCGCAAAACGTGCGTCCGCTATCGTCGGCGCGATACCCCGCGCCTGCAGCGCTTCGGCGGCGCGTTCGACTTCGGACAGGCGCGTCCCAAAGGACAGGATCGCGACACCCTTGCCGTCGCGCACCACTCTGCCCTTGCCAATCTCCAGCACTTCGCCGCGCGCGGGCAAATCCACGCCAACGCCTTCACCGCGCGGGAAGCGGAACGCGATTGGTCCTGCGTCATGGGCCACGGCCGTGGCCACCATATGCATCAATTCGGCCTCGTCGGCGGCGGCCATCACAACCATATCCGGCAGGTTTGCCAGAAAGCCTATATCAAACGCCCCCGCATGGGTCGCACCATCGGCCCCGACCAACCCGGCGCGGTCTATCGCAAACCGCACCGGCAAACGCTGCAAGGCCACGTCATGGACAATCTGATCATAGCCGCGCTGCAAAAAAGTCGAATAAATCGCGCAAAACGGCTTCATCCCCCCCGCCGCAAGCCCGGCGCTGAACGTCACGCCATGTTGCTCGGCAATGCCGACGTCGAAACATTTCGCAGGGAATCTTTCTGCGAATAGGTTCAGCCCGGTTCCATCCGGCATCGCAGCCGTCACCGCGCAAACCTTGTCGTCGCGCGTCGCCTCGTCGATCAAGGCTTTGGCGAACACATTGGTATAGCTGGGCGCGTTCGATGGCGCTTTCGTCTGCTCGCCGGTGATAACATCGAACTTCGACACCCCATGGCCTTTGTCGCGCGCGGTTTCGGCGGGCGCATAACCTTTGCCTTTCTTGGTGATCACATGGATCAGAATAGGCCCGCTGGCGCGGTCCTTGACCGTACGCAGAACCGGCAAAAGTTGATCCAGATCATGCCCATCGATCGGGCCGATATAGCTGAACCCCAATGCTTCGAACAACGTTCCGCCATCGCCGACAACCGAATGCTTCAGCATGTCTTTCGCACGTTTCGCCCCTTCGCGAAACGGTTCGGGCAACAGGTTCACCGCACCTTTGGCCGCCGCTTTCAGTTCCTGAAACGGGGCGCCTGCATAAAGCTGAGACAGATAAGACGACATCGCGCCCACCGGCGGCGCAATCGACATTTCATTGTCGTTCAGAATAACGATCAAACGCTTTTTCAGATGGCCGGCGTTGTTCATCGCCTCATAGGCCATGCCGGCACTGATCGCGCCATCGCCAATCACTGCAATTGCGTCGCCCAGACCTTCGGCGCAATTTCCGCCCAGATCGCGCGCAACGGCAAAGCCCAAAGCTGCCGAAATCGAGGTCGAGCTATGCGCTGCCCCGAATGGGTCATAGGGACTTTCCGAGCGTTTGGTGAAACCCGACAACCCGTCTTTCTGGCGCAGCGTACGGATGCGGTCGCGCCGACCGGTCAGGATCTTGTGGGGATAGCACTGATGCGAAACATCCCAAATCAGCTTGTCTTTCGGCGTGTCAAACACGGCATGCAGGGCAACCGTCAATTCAACAACACCCAGTCCGGCCCCCAAATGCCCGCCGGTTTCGCTGACAGCGCTGATCGTTTCGGTGCGCAATTCCTGTGCGACGGCGTGCAAATCGGCATCGCTCAAACGCTTCAGATCAGCAGGTGCACCAATCTGGTCCAGCATGGGGGTGTGCGGTCGCTTGGACATGGGCCGTTTCCTTGCAGGCGTTACGTATCGCGCGAAATCACAAATCGCGCGGCATCCTTTAGGTAATCCGCTTGTGCAGAATAAAAGGAAAGTGCGTCAATGGCCTCTGCGACCAGATCGCGCGCCCGGGCTTTGGCGCCATCAAGGCCCAGAAGGCTGACAAAGGTTGCTTTGCCCGCTTCGGCGTCCTTGTTCAGCCGCTTGCCGGTTCTGGCTTCGTCCCCTTCGACATCCAGAACGTCATCGGCAATCTGAAAGGCCAGACCCAGCGCTTTGGCATAGCGTTCAAGCGGACCCGCATCCGCACCAGCCATGCGCGGGCCAGCCATCGCCGACCATTCGATCAGCGCACCAGTCTTGCCCGACTGCAAACGTGTGATGTCCTCCAGTGACAGCGGCGCGCCCGCGGTTTCGGCGGCGATGTCCAGCGCCTGACCGTAAGCCATGCCAGCGGCCCCCGAGGCGTGGGCCAGACTTAACGACAGGGCCAGCTTGCGATCCGCTGCCAAATCGCCATCGGCTATCAGATCGAATGCGAAACTTTGCAGCGCGTCGCCTGCCAGAACAGCCATCGCATCGTCCCAGACTTTGTGAACGGTCGGTTTGCCACGGCGCAGGTCGTCATCATCCATGCAAGGCATGTCGTCATGCACAAGGCTATAAGCGTGGATGGCCTCGATTGCAGAGGCCGCGCCAATGGCATCTTTGGCGGCGATGTCATGCAAAGCGGCGCTTTCCAAAACCAGAAATCCGCGCAATCGCTTGCCACCACCCGTCACCGCATAGCGCATGGCTTTGGCCAGTTCGCTTGGTGGCAAGTCTGCCAACCGCTGGTCCAGATGCTGTTCGATCCGGTCCGCGCTGAAACCTAAACGCTCGTGGAAATTCACGTCACATCGACCGGGGTCGTTCCTTTGGGTTTGCCATCGCCATCAAGGGCGATTTGCGCAACTTTCTCTTCCGCCTCGGCCAGTTTCTTTTGACAATGCGCTTTCAAAGCGGCGCCGCGTTCGTAGAGCTTGATCGAATCTTCCAGCGGCACATCGCCCGATTCAAGACGTGACACGACCGTTTCCAATTCTTTCATCGCGTCCTCAAAGCTCATCTCGGATATGGACGTATCGGACATCCGTTCACTCCTTCAGGGCAGTCACATGGGCCACCGTGCTGGCGGCCAGCGCGTCCAGATCATACCCGCCTTCAAGAGTCGAGACCACGCGACCCTGCGCATGGGTGTCCGCCACTTCGCGAATGGCCTTTGTGATCCATTCAAAATCGGCCTCGAACCAGTTGAGATTGGCCAAAGGGTCGGCGGCATGGGCGTCAAATCCGGCGGATATTATGATAAGTTCCGGCGCGAAATCATCGACGGCGGGCAGTATGACATCGCCCCAGGCGCGGCGCATTTCGGGGCCCGCGCTCATCGGGGCCAGAGGCATGTTCAGAACATTGCCATGCGCGCCGGTTTCATGGCTTGCGCCCGAGCCGGGGTAAAGCGGCATCTGGTGCGACGAACAGAAAAACGCGCGCGGTTCATTCCACAGCAAGTCCTGAGTGCCATTGCCGTGATGGACGTCGAAATCCAGCACAGCGACGCGGTTCAGGCCGTGATGATCAAGCGCATATTTGGCCGCAATCGCAGCGGTGCCAAACAAGCAGAACCCCATCGCGGTTTCGGTTTCGGCATGATGACCCGGAGGGCGCATGGCGACAAAGGCGGTCTTTGCCTCGCCTTTCAGAACCGCGTCAATCGCCGCATTGCAACCGCCGATCGCGCGCAAGGCCGCGTCAAGCGACCCGGGCGAAACATGCGTGTCGGCGTCCAGCGAAGCATAGCTTTCGCTTGGGATCGCGGCTTCGATCCGGGCCACATAGGTTTCGGGATGACAGCGCAGCGCTTCGGACCGGTCGGCCAGAGGGGCTTCGCGCCAGGTCAGACCATCCAGCGCCTGAAGCGCGGGCTTGATCGCCTGGGCGCGGGCCACCTGTTCGGGGTGGCCGGGTGGCGTGATGTGATGCAGGGCGGCGTCGTGCCAGTAAACAAGTGTCATAATCCTTGGTCTCAAATCCTGACCGCTGCTGCAAGGGGCTGGCGCGCGCAACGGGGCTCTGGCAAGGTTCTGCCATGACCGTCACCACCTTTCTTGCCGCATGGTTTTTGCATCTTTTGGCCGCCGCATCACCCGGCCCGACCATTCTGATGTCGGCGCGGATCGGGGTGATGGAAGGCCTGCGCACAGGGTTCTTTTATGCGCTTGGGTGCGGCGTCGGCGCATTGATCTGGGCTATGGCAGCGCTGTTTGGCTTGGCTGTTTTGTTTCAGATCGCGCCCGGCGTGCTTTGGGGGTTCAAGCTGGCTGGCGGATTGTTCCTGTTGTGGATCGCGCTTCAGATGTGGCGCCATGCGCCGGACCCGCTGCCCAAGGCAGACGTCAGCGCGACGCCAAGATCGGGGGGCAAGGCGTTTCGCTTTGGGATTGCGACGCAACTGGCCAACCCGAAACCGGCGATATTCTTTGGTGCGGTCTTTGTGGGAACCATCCCGCCCACGGCATCGCCGTTTGCTGTAGCTCTTTTGCTGTTGGCGATTTTTCTGAACGAGACGTTTTGCATCACCGTCGTCGCCCGTGTCTTTTCATTCGAGCGGTCGCGCCGCGCTTATGGGCGGGTCAAGCAAACTGTTGATCGCGTCTTTGGCGGATTGCTGGGACTTTTGGGGATCAAGATCGCGCTGACCTAGTCGGGCGCCAGCATGTACCCGGCCCCGCGCACGGTTTGCAGATAACGCGGTTGTTTCGGGTCGGCTTCAATCTTTCGGCGCAACCTTGTGATTTGCACGTCAACCGCCCGTTCCTGCGCCTGGCCCCCATCACGGCCCAGGTCTTCGACCAGTTTCGCACGCGAAAGCGGTTCGCCCGGGCAGCCCGAAAAGATGCGCATAAGCTGCGCTTCGGTCGCGGTCAGGCGAACCGGTGTGTCGCCGTTCCAAAGCGTGCCTTTTTCAACGTCATAGCGCAGTTCACCCAATGAAAGCACTTTGGGCAGGACATCGACCGGTTCGGACGCCGGGACACGTCGCAGGATTGAATTGATGCGCAGCAAAAGCTCTTTTGGCTCGAACGGTTTCGCAAGATAGTCATCCGCCCCGGCTTCAAGCCCCGCGATCCGGTCTTGCGTTTCGCCCTTGGCGGTCAGCAGAAGGATCGGCAAGTCGTTCCGATCTTCGCGCAGACGGCGGCAAAAGCTCATCCCGTCTTCGCCCGGCATCATCACATCCAGCACGATCATATCGAAGTCCAAACCGGACAGGATACGTTCAGCGTGGGACGCGTCGCGCGCGGCAGACACAAGGAACCCGTGCCGCATCAGGAACTTTTGCAGCAATCCCCTGATACGTTCATCGTCATCAACGATAAGAATATGGGCATCTAAATCGGTCATTCCGTCGCCTCGCGCAGTCGCGTGTAATGACGACGCATATCGTTATCCATCATCGCTTCCAAGACCTGGCGAAAACCAATGACCGCGTCGGGCCCCACTTGGCGGAAGGCAGCGCGCATGCGGTTCCTTTGTGCGGTCGACAATTCCGCTTCCAATTCAGCACCCGTTTCGGTCAGGAACAGATGGCGTTCACGCTTGTCCTTTGTGCCAATGCGGCTGTCGACAAGCCCATCATCAATCAGCGTGCGCAGCACCCGATTGAGCGATTGCTTGGTCACGCCAAGGATCGACAAAAGGTTATTCACTGTCGTTCCCGGGGACCGGTTGATAAAGTGGACCGCGCGGTGATGCGCCCGGCCATAGCTTTTTTCGGCCAGAATGCGGTCAGGATCGGCTGTGAACCCGCGATATGCGAAGAACATCGCCTCGATCCCCTTGCGAAGCTGATCATCCGTCAGGAACAAAAGCGCTTCGTTGCCGGGCGCGGTACTTGTGTCTGCCATTCAAACTGCCTTCTTGACCTGCTTCATTTTATGTCAGCCTTGTTGACATTCCAAGAACTGACTGCTAGCTCGGATCGAATTTTCCGCAACTTTATGTCCGATGCGGACATACTGGCGCAATAATTGGAAATGGAGAGGGCCGATGTCGGGCTATGACGATCGCGACGGATTGATTTGGATGGACGGGACGCTGGCCGATTGGCGCAGCGCCAATGTGCATGTTCTGTCCCATGCGATGCACTATGCGTCATCGGTGTTCGAAGGCGAACGGGCGTATAACGGCAAGATCTTCAAATCCCGCCAGCATTCCGAGCGGCTGCATTTCTCGGCCAGTCAGCTGGACTTTGAAATTCCATATACTGTCGACGAAATCGAAGCAGCCAAAGCGCTGGTTTTGGCGAAGAACGGTCTGACCGATGCCTATGTGCGTGCGGTTGCCTGGCGGGGTGCGGGTGAAGACATGGGGGTCGCTTCGGCGCGAAACCCTGTGCATCTGGCCATCGCCGCCTGGGAATGGGGCAGCTATTATGGCGACGCCAAATTCAAAGGCGCCAAGCTGGACATTGCCAAGTGGAAGCGCCCGTCGCCCGAGACCATTCCCGTGCATGCGAAAGCCGCTGGTTTGTACATGATTTGCACCACATCAAAGCACGCGGCCGAGGCCAAAGGGTGTTCGGATGCCTTGTTTATGGATTATCGCGGCTATGTGGCTGAGGCGACAGGCGCGAATATCTTCTTTGTCAAGGATGGCGAAGTGCATACCCCCAACCCCGATTGCTTTCTGAACGGTTTGACCCGGCAGACAGTGATCGGCATGCTGAAAGACCGCCAGATCAAAGTACATGAGCGCGTGATCATGCCCGAGGAACTGGAAGGGTTCGAACAGTGCTGGCTGACCGGCACCGCCGCCGAGGTGACGCCCGTCGGACAAATTGGCGACTATACCTTCGAGGTTGGTGCGCTGACGCGCGAGATCGCCGAAGGATACGAAACACTGGTGCGGGCCTGACGGGCCCGGCGCTAGACGCCGCCCAGACAGACGTATTTCATTTCCAGATAGTCGTCGCAGCCATAGCGCGAGCCTTCGCGGCCTGTGCCCGATTGCTTGATACCGCCGAACGGGGCGACCTCGGTTGAAATAAGCCCGGTGTTCACGCCGACCATGCCGTATTCCAAAGCTTCGACCACCCGCCAGACGCGGGACAGGTCGTTGGCATAGAAATACGAGGCCAGCCCGAAGATCGTGTCGTTCGCCTGTGCAATCACGTCGTCCACATCGTCAAACTTGAATAGGGGCGCGACCGGTCCAAAGGTTTCCTGGGTCGCGACCGCCATGTCGCGGGTCACCCCGGTCAAAACGGTGGGTTCAAAAAACGTCCCGCCCAGCGCATGGCGGTTGCCCCCTGTGGCGATGCTGGCACCTTTGCCCAGCGCGTCGGCGATATGGTCTTCGACCTTGTTGACCGCGTCTTCGCTGATCAACGGCCCGGTCGTGATACCATCGCCGAATCCGTCGCCGATATTCATCGCCTTCGTCGCCGCGACCAGTTTCGCGGTAAAGGCTTCATAGACAGCGGATTGCACGTAAAGCCGGTTTGCGCAGACGCAAGTTTGACCGTTGTTGCGGTATTTCGAGATCATCGCGCCTTCGACCGCGGCATCGAGATCGGCGTCATCAAAGACGATAAAGGGCGCGTTGCCGCCCAGTTCCATCGAGGTTTTCATCACCTGATCGGCGGATTGGCGCATCAGGATGCGCCCCACTTCGGTCGATCCTGTGAATGTCAGCTTGCGGACCTTGGGGTTGTCGCAGAATTCCTGCCCAATGGATTTGGCGTCTGACGACGTCAGAACCGAGAAAAGCCCGCGTGGCACGCCCGCGCGGTCGGCCAATTCGGCCATTGCAAGCGCCGACAGCGGTGTTTCGGCAGCGGGTTTGGAGACAAAGGCGCAACCCACGGCCAGGGCCGGGCCGACCTTGCGGGCAATCATGGCGTTTGGGAAGTTCCACGGCGTGATCGACGCGACGACGCCGATGGGTTGCTTCATCACCATGATGCGTTTGTCCGGCTGGTGGCCAGGGATCAGGTCGCCATAGATACGTTTGGCTTCTTCGGCGAACCATTCGATGAAGCTGGCGCCATACATGACCTCGCCCGTGGCTTCGGGCAGGGGCTTGCCCATTTCGGCCGTCAGGATGGCGCCCAGATCATCAGCATGGGTGACCATCAGATCGTACCATTTGCGCAAAACGCCCGCGCGGTCTTTGCCGGTTTTCGCTGCCCAGTCTTTTTGCGCGATATAAGCGGCATCAATGGCGGTTCGGGTTTCTTCGACCCCTAAATCCGGCAGGGTCAGGATGGTTTCGCCGGTGGATGGGTTTGTCACATCGAACGTCTTGCCGCTGGCGGATGCGTCGATCCAGTGTTCGCCAACAAGGGCTTTGCCAATCAGAAGAGACGGGTCTTTGAGGCGGGCGGCAAGGGTCATGTTGTGTCCTTTTGTTGGTGGTGATTTGTGTGCCAAGGCGCGCGGAAATGTCCAGTGCAAACGATGCTGGACGCTGCCCCAATGCTCGGTCAGACTGCGCGCATGGCGCATCATTTCACCTGTCGTGTTTACTATGAAGACACCGATCTGGCGGGCATTGTGTATTATGCGAATTACCTAAAATTCATCGAACGCGCGCGCACGGAATGGGTGCGGTCACGCGGCATTGATCAGCGCGCCCTGAAACAGAACGACGGGATTGTCTTTGCGGTCCGGCGCGTGGAAGCCGACTATCTGCGCCCGGCCGTATTTGACGATCAGCTGACTGTGGCAACCACTTTGGCGCAGGCAACCGGTGCGCGGCTGGTGTTGAACCAGACTGTGACGCGAGACGGCGACACATTGTTCGAGGCTGTCGTGACCTTGGTGGCGCTGGCCGAAAACGGCCGGCCTGCACGGGTGCCGGATGCCGTCCGGGCCGCATTGGATTTGGCCGTTTAGGCGGAAGCACGCTGGCCCAATGGCGATGATTTGCGTGTTCTTCTTGGCAAGGCCCCTGCCCCTGAGATAAACTTGTGTCAAACGAGGGACCCAAAAGACAAAACCATAAGGGTCGAAGAGAGCAGGAAGATGGAAACCGAAGCCTTGGCCGCGGCAGCGCATGCCGACTTTTCGATGTGGGCGCTGTTCTGGCGCGCCACCTTCACCGTCAAACTTGTGATGATCGCTTTGATCCTGGCATCTGTGTGGGCCTGGGCCGTGATCATCGACAAGCATCGCCAATACGGCCGCGCCCGGCGCGAGACCGGGGCGTTTGAAGGCAAGTTCTGGTCGGGCGAGCCGTTGGATTCGCTGTTCGACGAAATCGGGCCAACGCCTGTGGGCCGGACCCAGCGCATCTTTGCCGCGGGCATGACCGAATGGCGGCGGTCGCACAAACAGGATGGCGAAACGATTGGCGGCGCGCATGGGCGGATTGACCGTTCTATGGATGTGGCCATTCAGAAAGAAGCCGAAAGCCTGCAAAAAGGATTGCCTTTGCTGGCGACAATTGGCTCGACCGCGCCGTTTGTAGGTCTGTTCGGGACGGTCATCGGGATTATGAACGCGTTCATAGAGATCGGTCAGCAGCAATCAACCAACCTTGCAGTCGTAGCCCCGGGGATTGCCGAAGCGTTGTTGGCGACCGGCCTTGGGCTTTTGGCCGCTATTCCGGCGGTCATCTTCTTTAACAAGCTTTCGTCTGACAGTGACCGGATCATTGCAGGCTATGAAAGCTTTGCCGACGAATTTGCGACCATCCTTTCGCGCCAGTTGGACCAACGCTGATGGGTGCGGGTGTCCAACAGGCCGAACGCGCGGGCGGACGGCGCAGGCGGCGGCGGAACCGGCCCATGTCCGAGATCAACGTGACGCCTTTTGTGGATGTCATGCTGGTTTTGTTGATCATCTTCATGGTTGCGGCACCTTTGACAACCGTGGGCGTGCCCGTGGAACTGCCGAAAACGGCCGCGACAAGCCTGCCGTCAGAACAGGAAGAACCGCTGGCGGTTACGCTGACCGCCGAAGGCGGCATACAGATCCAGACAACCGATGTGTCGGATGACGAAATTATCCCTCGCCTGCGCGGCATTATGGCCGAGCGGTCGTCAGACCGTGTGTTTCTGCGGGCCGATGGCGCAATCCCATATGCGCGCGTCGTACAGGTCATGGGCGCTTTGAACGCGGCTGGCATTACGAATATCGGGCTTGTGACCGACACGGGCGGGCCGACGCTGGACGGCGGATAGACTTTGCAGACGGGCTGGACCCTTTCAGGCGTAGGGCATGGTGCCCTGTTCTTTGTGCTTATGTTCGGCGGGCTTTTTGCAAGCAACCGCGAACCAGAAGACGTGACCGTTTCAGACGTCACCGTGATTTCGGAAGAAGAATTTGCAGCCCTGACCCTGCCTGGTGCCGCGCCCGAGGCGCAAACCCAAGCGCCCGAAGTTTCGACACCCGAACCCGAGCTCGAGCTCGACGCCCCCGAAGCGCCGGCCGAAGACGCCGCGCCAAGCCTGCCGGAAAGCCCCGAGGTCGATGTCCCCGAAGCGCCCGAGGCCCCGGATATCATCGTACCCGACCCGGTGCCGGGGGCCATCCCCGTTGAAACAACGCCACCTGTTCAGGTGGCTCCGTCCGATCTGGACGGCACATCCCTGGAACGCGATGCGGTGGCCGCCCCGGCCCCACGTGTCGCCGCCGTGCCGCAAGTTG
This sequence comes from uncultured Paracoccaceae bacterium, assembly GCA_937924905.1. Classification (GTDB taxonomy): domain Bacteria; phylum Pseudomonadota; class Alphaproteobacteria; order Rhodobacterales; family Rhodobacteraceae; genus JAJDOD01. Next base: position 66,578 of record CALDUK010000019.1, read on the forward strand.
CGCCACCGCCCGAAGCCGAAACCGCGCCCGAGGTGGTGCAGGACACCGCCCCCGAACCGACGCCCGAACCAGCGCCCGAGCCGGAATCCGAAGAGCCCGCCGCCCCGGAAGAAGCGAGCGACCGGATTGTGACCGAAGCAGAAGAAGTGGAAACCTTTGCGCCCGCCAGTTCGATGCGCCCCCGCGCGCGCCCAGCACGACCCGTGCGCCAGGCCGAAACACCCGCCGCCCCGGTTCAGGAAGAGCCAGCGCGCCCCAGCACCGATGACGCCGTTGCCGCGGCTTTGGGGGAAAGCGAACCGGAACAACCCGCACGGTCGGGGCCACCCCTGACGGGCGGCGAACGCGAAGGTCTGCGCGTGGCAGTCAGCAATTGCTGGAATGTCGGCAGTCTGTCGACCGATGCCCTGGGGACCACCGTTGTGGTGAGTGTCGAAATGGAACAATCCGGCAAACCGGTGACCGGTTCAATTCGCCTGGTCAGTTCTTCGGGCGGGTCGGGCGCGGCAGCACAACAAGCGTTTGACGCGGCGCGGCGCGCAATAATCCGCTGTGGCGCAAGAGGCTTTCCATTGCCGGTTGAAAAATTCGACCAATGGCGTGAAATCGAAATGACGTTCAACCCGGAAGGGATGCAGTTCAGATGACATACTTTGATGAGACGGCTATAAATGCGCGGTTTTTCCAGCGGGCGATGCGCAGGTTTCTTGCCCGCAAGAACACAGGCCTGACGCGATGGATGGCTGCGTGTTTTCTGGCCGTGTCGATAGCCGCCCCTGCCGTCGCCCAGGACAGATCAGGCCCTTTGCGGATTGAGATCACCGAAGGTGTGATTGAACCTGTTCCGATCGCTGTCGCGCCGTTCCTTGCGGAAAACGCCGCCGCGTCAGAATTTGCGCGTGAGATCACCGGCGTTGTCGCCTCGGATCTTGTAGGCACAGGGCTGTTCCGCGATTTGCCGCGCGAAAGCTATATCAGCGAAGTCACAAATTTTGATGGCGAGGTCGCCTATGCCGACTGGAAGGCCATCAATGCCGAAGCCCTGGTGGTCGGCGCCGTGACCATGACGTCGGACAACCGGTTGTTGGTGAAGTTTCGTCTGTTCGATATTTTCACCGGCGCACCGCTGGGCGACGGTTTGCAGTTTGCAGGCAGCACAAACAGTTGGCGGCGCGTGGCCCATAAAGTGGCCGATCAGGTGTACAGCCGGATCACGGGCGAAGACGGGTATTTTGACAGCCGTGTTGTCTATGTCGAAGAGACCGGACCGAAGAATGCCCGCCAGAAACGGCTGGCAATCATGGATTATGACGGGGCGAATGTTCAGTTTCTGACGGACGCGTCGTCTATTGTCTTGGCCCCCCGGTTTTCGCCCACAGGCGACCGGGTGCTGTTCACCAGCTATGAAACCGGGTTTCCGCAGATCTATGAGCTGGCCGTGGGTCAGGTGCAAAAGCGCGCGCTGTCCGAGCTGGATGCAGAAACCATGACATTCGCGCCGCGCTATGCGCCAAACGGAAGGACTGTGGTGTATTCCGAAGCGCGCGGTGGCAATACTGATATCTTCCGGCTGGATTTGAACACGGGCGACCGCGTGCGGTTGACCAGCGCGCCGTCGATTGAAACCGCGCCCTCGTTTTCGCCGGACGGCAGTCAGATTGTGTTTGAAAGCGACCGGTCGGGGAACCAGCAGCTGTATGTTATGGGCTTGAATGGTGGCGAACCAAAGCGGATCAGCTTTGGCCAGGGGCGCTATGGCACGCCGGTCTGGTCGCCGCGGGGCGATTTCATTGCGTTCACCAAACAGAACAACGGTCGGTTTCATATCGGCGTGATGCGCACCGATGGATCGAACGAGCGTTTGTTGACTGCGTCCTTTCTGGACGAAGGCCCCACCTGGGCCCCCAATGGACGGGTGTTGATGTTCACCCGTGAAAGCGCCGGGGCCGATGGCCAACCGGCCTTGTTCAGTGTTGATATTTCGGGACGCAATCTGCGCCGGGTGCCGACAGCAACGGCGGCGTCGGATCCAGCCTGGTCGCCGCTTTTGCCTTAGGCCCTGAAAAGAAAAACAAGCGGGACCCGCAACGCGCCCGCCACCAGGCGTGAGTTGCAAGGTCCCGCTTGGCCGCCTCTGCTTCCCATTGAGCTACGTGAGCGTCCCAGCAGGGCGGCATGGATCACCCAAAACGTTGGGCGGATACTGGTAAACAAGTGGGTGGTCAGGTCAGGCAACCCAACGCAAAGGCACGCCGCGTCCGCTGATCATGCCCAGCGCTGTCATGCGTCCCAAAATCTGAAAATACGCAACCGCATCGTCATGGGTGCGGATGTGCAGCACATCGTCAGGCTGATCAAACGCCGGGTCTTGGTTGTCCTCGCGCAGCACAACAGAGCCGCGAATATCATTCATCGATGGCACGTCCCAGAACCGGTCGGCGACATGTCGCATAAGGTCCAGATCACCCGTGACGACCAGGCGCGGCCCTGCCTTTTCGCCGGTCATGGAAAAAACCGGACACGTCAGTTGATCGGCAGAGCGATAAAGATCGGCGGGTATGGTGTCGAAATCAAACATGACACCGAGATAAGACCAAAGCGGTTTGGTTTTACGGGGAAAGCAATCGGGGTTTTCCCACCCCGCCCGTTTTATCTGTCTTGTGCAGCCGCCCCCGCGTCTGGGTCTGGCGCTTTCGTTCAAGTTGGAGAACGCCGACAAATTCCACGCGATTTGCTTATAAATATTGTTTTAGATCAGTATGTTACGCGCGTCCTGGCAAAACTGTCGTGACGCGTTTCGGACTTGCGTATTGCCCTGCCATTGAGCCAGTCAGCATTGACGATAGGCCTTTTGGCACGCCGCCCATTGCGAAAGATCCAGCCAAACTGACGCTACGTCGCCGCGCCAAAAAAACGCGATGCGCCCCGGTATCAACGGGTGATCGTGGTTGGTTTCGATCACTGTCGGCCTGTCTTGTTGTTATTGCTTAACACCGGATCGACCGGCATGTCTTTGCCGAGACATCAAAGCTGCGTGCGGCCCGTTTTCTTAGCCGCAAAGCGGTGATACCGTGAGACCAAGAGCAGAAAAACACACCACAGGTGACAAGCATGACATTCACAAAGACAGCAGTACTTCTGACCGCATTCGCATTGAGCGCGTGCACAAGCGCTGACCGGTTCGGTTCGGGAAGCGGCACAGGTGCCGCCGGGGCAGACGGAAGTTTGGCCGGGTCGATCAGTGATCCGACTTCGCCGGCCTATTTCAACGCAACGGTCGGAGACCGGGTGTTGTTTTTGGTCGATCAATCCACGCTTTCGCAAGAGGCGCAGTTTGTGCTGGACGGGCAAGCCGATTGGTTGCTGACTAACAGCGAATATTCCGCATTGATCGAAGGCCACGCCGATGAACAAGGCACGCGTGACTATAACCTTGCGCTTGGCGCGCGGCGGGCATCGGCGGTTCAGAATTACCTGATTTCAAAAGGCGTGGCACCGGGCCGTCTGAAGACTATTTCCTATGGGAAGGAACGCCCGATTGAGATCTGTTCGGACGAGGCCTGCTATTCGCAGAACCGTCGGTCCGTCACGGTGATCACCGCGGGCGCGGGCGTTTAAACGGAGGCGCGCATGAGGGGGGCCCTATTGATTGCGGCTGTGTTGCTGGCGGGACCAGCCATGGCTCAGGACGATCAGACACTGGCGGATATCCGGCAGGAACTGACAGTGCTGTTCGTCGAAATGCAAAAGCTAAAGCGCGAGTTATCGACCACGGGCGGCGCGAATGTGAACCTGACGGGCACCAACGCGCTGTCGCGATTGGATGCGATGGAAGCCGAGGTTCAGCGCCTGACCGCCGCGACCGAACAATTGACGAACCGGGTGGATGCGGTTGTGGCCGATGGCACAAACCAGATCGGCGACCTTGAATTTCGTCTCTGCGAACTGGAGCCCGGCTGCGACATCGGATCGCTTGGTGATACCCCGACGCTGGGCGGCGGCGCCTTGCCGACCGCATCGGCCCCGGCCAGCAACAGCGCGGCCGGAACGCCGGTTGAAACCGACCCCGTGTCAGGTCTGACAGATCTGGGTGGCACCGAGTTGGCATTTGCGGAAAAGGACGACTTTGAACGCGCCAAGGCCAGTTACGACGGTGGCAACTTCGAAGCCGCCGCCGAGCAGTTTCAGCGTTTCACCGAGACCTATCAAGGTGGGCCTTTGACCGGGCTTGCGCATTTGATGCGCGGCGAGAGCCTGTCGAAACTTGGCCTGACCTCAAGCGCGGCGCGGGCATATCTGGAAAGCTATTCGGGGACACCCGACGGGCCGACCGCGCCCACGGCTTTGCTGCGCCTGGGCCAATCTCTGGACGGGCTTGGTCAAACGCAAGAGGCCTGCATCACACTTTCAGAGGTCAGCGCGCGGTTCCCGAGTTCGGACGCGTCGATCGAAGCGCAGGCCGCGCGGGCCGGAATGGGGTGTTCTTGATCCGTGATTGCGTCGCCTTTGGCGTCGCAATCGGCGGTCGTGCAGGCCTTCCACCGCCAAACCAAAACTGGGCGGTTGGAGACGCGGTCGTTTGACGGACCGATTTCAGACATTGCGTGCGGCCGCCGAGGGCCTGGACATACACAAGGGCGACACGCTTGGCGTGGCTGTGTCCGGCGGCAGCGATTCCCTGGGGTTACTTTATCTGTTGCACGAGGCCGGATGGCCCTTGGCCGTGGCCACGGTGAACCACGGCCTGCGGGTTGAAGCCGCCGACGAGGCCGCTTTTGTCGCCAGCGTTTGTACCAACTTGGGCGTTCAACACAGAACGCTGTCTGTGGATTTGTCTGACGCTGGCGGGAATTTGCAGGATCAGGCACGGCGCGCGCGTTATGCGGCATTGTCAAACTGGGCCGAACAAAACGCGCTGCAATCCGTAGCCTTGGGTCATACTTTGGATGATCAGGCCGAAACGTTTCTGATGCGTTTGGCGCGCGGCGCTGGCATTGACGGGCTTCACCCGCTGGATGCGCGGTTTGAGAAAAACGGATCCGTTTTTTTGCGCCCCCTGATAACGGTGCGACGCGGCGATATCAGGGGCTATCTGCGCGACAAGGGCATCGGCTGGATTGACGACCCATCGAATGACGACCTGCGGTTTGACCGGGTCAAAGCCCGGCGCATTCTGGACGCGTTGACACCTTTGGGTGTGACGGTTGAAAGCCTTGCCATGTCGATGGACAATATCGGACAGGCCCGATCGGCCTTGCAATCTGTTGCCTATGATCTGGCCGTCAAGGCGTCACGCGAAAGCGATGGTGACCTTTTGTTGGACCGCGACGCCATCGCGGCCGCGCCTGAGGAAACGCAACGCAGAATTTTGGTGGGCGCGCTTCGCTTTGTGTCCGGGGCGGATTATCCGCCACGGCGCGACGCGTTGGCAGAAATTCAGCGGGCTGCAAAAGAGGCCCGACAAATCACGCTTGGCGGATGTTTGATGTCGCATGACACCGAACATATGCGGGTTGCGCGGGAATATAATGCGGTCCGGCATGTTACCTGCCCAACTGACCAGCTTTGGGACGGGCGTTGGCGATTGCATGGCCCGCACGATAACAGGTTTCAGGTACGCGCTTTGGGTGAGGCCGTGAAAGATACCGAGTGGCGCGAGACAGGACGCCCGCGTCAAAGTCTGCTTGCGTCCCCATCTGTGTGGCGCGGTGACACGCTGGTCGCCGCACCTCTGGCGGGTTTGCCAAACGGTTGGACCGCCGCCGCCACAGGACGCGGCAATTTCGCCGATTTCCTGATCAGACGTTGAAGAAACCGTATGCTTGTCTATTTAATGACTAAGTTATGCCGGAATGTTTGACCCGGCCGATTCTCTCCAAAGGAGCCTCCTTTGAACAACGCGCGCAACATTGCCTTCTGGGTAGTCTTATTTCTGCTGATCCTGGCGCTTTTCAACCTGATTTCCGGGGGTCAGTCGAATATCGCGACCTCGACCGTCAGTTATTCTGATTTTGTCGACCGGGTCGAAGGCGGAGACGTCTCGAACGCCACGATTGATGGCGAAAAGATTGTATTCCGGGGCGGTGATGGCCGGGATTACGTGACAATCCAGCCGGAAGGCGCTGAATCGACCAACCTCTTGGTTGAGAACAACGTCGATTTTGCCGCCAAGCCGCAGCAACAATCGGGCTTTGTGACCGTTTTGATGACGTTCCTGCCGTTCCTTCTGCTGATTGGTGTCTGGATTTACTTTATGAACCGGATGCAGGGCGGAGGCCGTGGCGGTGCCATGGGTTTTGGCAAATCGCGCGCCAAACTGCTGACGGAAAAGCACGGCCGTGTGACGTTTGACGACGTCGCCGGCATCGACGAGGCGAAAGAAGAGCTGGAAGAGATTGTCGAGTTTTTGCGTAACCCGCAGAAATTCTCGCGTTTGGGCGGCAAGATTCCCAAAGGCGCGTTGCTGGTTGGCCCGCCGGGTACAGGTAAAACGCTTTTGGCGCGGGCGATTGCCGGCGAAGCGGGCGTGCCGTTCTTCACTATTTCCGGGTCGGACTTTGTTGAAATGTTTGTCGGCGTTGGTGCGTCGCGTGTGCGCGATATGTTCGAACAAGCCAAGAAGAACGCGCCCTGCATCGTATTTATTGACGAGATTGACGCCGTCGGCCGAAGCCGTGGTGTCGGCTACGGCGGCGGCAACGACGAACGCGAGCAGACGCTGAACCAGTTGCTGGTCGAAATGGACGGTTTCGAGGCCAATGAAGGCATCATCATCGTCGCCGCGACCAACCGCCCCGATGTTCTGGACCCGGCGCTTTTGCGCCCCGGTCGTTTTGACCGTCAGGTGCAGGTTCCGAACCCCGACATCAAAGGCCGCGAAAAGATTTTGGGCGTACATGCCCGGAAAGTACCGCTGGGCCCGGATGTTGATCTGCGGATCATCGCGCGGGGGACGCCCGGATTTTCAGGGGCGGATTTGGCGAACCTTGTGAACGAAGCCGCTTTGATGGCGGCGCGCGTCGGACGCCGGTTCGTCACGATGGAGGATTTTGAGAACGCCAAAGACAAGGTCATGATGGGCAGCGAACGCCGATCAATGGTGATGACCGAAGATGAGAAAAAGCTGACCGCGTATCACGAGGCGGGTCACGCCATCGTCGGTCTGAACGTGCCGCAACATGATCCGATCCATAAGGCGACGATCATTCCGCGGGGCCGCGCTTTGGGTCTGGTTCTGTCTTTGCCTGAACGTGACCAGTTGTCGGTCAGCCTGACCAAATACAAATCCAAAATCGCCATGGCGATGGGCGGGCGCGTGGCCGAAGAACTGATCTTTGGGCCGGAAAACGTGACCAGCGGCGCGGCGTCCGACATTCAGCAAGTGACCCGGATTGCACGCGCTATGGTGACCCAGTTCGGTTATGCCGAAGAGCTGGGCTATATTGACTATGCCAATGAGCAGCAGTCCCATCTGGGCAGCTATTCCGGCGGCAAGGAACATTCGGGTCATACGCAAAAGCTGATCGACGACAAGGTCAGAGAGCTTGTCGACGAAGGGTACGAACGCGCCAAAGCGATCCTGACCGACAAGTCAGAGGATCTGGAGCGTCTGGCTCAGGGTTTGCTGGAATATGAAACGCTGACCGGCAATGAAATCCAAAAGGTCATCGCAGGTGAACCGCTTAACCGTGGGGATGATGACGAGGATGACAAACCCGACACTGGCGGCACTGCAAGTGTGACGGCTATCCCGAAGACCAAGCCACGGAAAAAACCCGGCGGCGATGGCAGCCTGGAACCGGAACCAACCTGATAAAAAGCCCCGCTGAACCGCGGGGCTTTTTCTTTGCCTGGGCTGTGATCAGCGCGCTTGCTTTTGAAGCGCGTCCACCAACCCGGTAACGCCGAACCGGATCGGGTCTGTGGCGGGAACGCCAAATTCGGTCTCGATGTCGGACAGATAGCTTTTTGCGGCTGTCGCGTCGATTTTTGAGGTGTTGATCGAAAAGCCAGCCAGCTTGATGTCCGGATTCGTCAGCGCGCCATGCAGCAGCGTGGCATCCACCACCTGTTTCAATGTTGGCATCGGATGGTCAACGCCGCGCATCTTTGTGCGCGTCGGCTCGTGGCAAACGATGAAACAATCTGGCTGACTGCCATGCAAGAGCCCCAGTGTGACGCCTGCAAAGGCTGGATGAAACAGAGACCCCTGACCTTCGACAATTTGCCAGGCGTCCCGACCGGTCGACGGACAAAGGCTTTCAACAGCCCCTGACATGAAATCGCCGACGATGGCGTCCACCGCGATCCCTTCGCCCGAGACCAGCGTTCCGGTTTGGCCTGTGGCGCAAAATTTTGCCAGCAGATTGCGACGTTCCATTTCACGGGTCAGCGCGACGCTGGTGAACATTTTGCCGACCGAGCAATCGGTGCCGACCGTCAACACGCGCTTGCCGGTTCGTTTCACACCACTTGCTGTGGAATAACTGCGTTGTGGGCGCCGCAGTTCGTGCAAGGTGCGGCCATGCTTGTCCGCCAGCGCCCGCAGGTCGCCCAAAGTGGCAAGTTCGACATGCATGCCCGCCGCGATGTCCAGCCCGGCCACCACTGCGTTTTCCAGATCCGAGACCCAGGTTACGGGCACCGTGCCGCCGGAATTGACCAACCCGACCACCAGGGTTTTCGCCCCGGCTGCAACCGCGTCTTCGGGTGTCATGTGTGGCAGGTTCAGCGTCGCCGAAGCGTTGGGTCGCGACCATTCGGCAATGCAAGCATCCTTGTCCCATGTCAGCACGCCCCTTGCCAACTTGATGGACAACTCGTCGTTCGCATCGCCCAGATAAAGCAAATACGGCTTTTGTATCATGTGCCGGGGCCTCGCAGAATTTTAAGCGATACTAGGGCGCTTTTCCGCTTTTGTATGCCCCGTGTCTGTCGATGACAGCAAACTGTTCAAGTTACGGCATACCGTTTGCAGAAGATCGGTGCGCGGCAGAAAAACCAGCCGAACGTGTTCTTCATCAAAACTGTTGAAGGCCGACCCCGGCACCGTAAGAATGCCAAAGTCCTGAACCAGTTTGATGGCAAAGTCTTCGTCGGTCGCGAAGGCCGTCTTTTTCAGGTCGATGCGCGGGAAGACGTAAAACGCCCCTTTCGGTTCAACAAAAGACAGATGTTCAATCTGGCGAAGCCCGTCGCATAGTGCTGCGCGCTGCTGTATCAGCCGCTGCATGGTTGCATCTTCCAACCGTCCTGACGCGCTGGTATTCAAAAAAGCGATGGCCGAATGCATCGCCAAAACATTCGGGCAAAGCCGCAAAGCGGACAGCATGTTCAGCCCATCCAGAAAGCCCCGGCTTTCAGATAGATCGCCCGTAAGGGTCATCCAGCCGCAACGGTACCCTGCTGCAAAACCGTTTTTGGACAATCCATCGAACGACAGACAAATCGCGCGCGGGTCCACTTGGTTAAGCACTTTGGCGAATGGGTAAAATTGCGCGTCGTCAAACAATATCTGGCTGTATATTTCGTCGGAAAACGCCAGAAGATTGTTCTCTGAAACGAATTTGGCCAATTCGGTCAGCGCGGTGTCTGAATATACCGCCCCGGTCGGATTGTTCGGATTGATCAGAACGATCGCTTTTGTCTTGTCGTTTACCTTGCTGCGAAGATCGGACAAGCTGGGCTGCCAGTCTTCAGCTTCGTCGCAAAGGTAGTAAACGGGCGTCGCACCGGTCAGTTTGATTGCAGCCGTCCAAAGCGGATAGTCGGGCGCAGGTACCAGCACTTCGTCGCCGCGCGAAAACGCGCATTGGCAGGCCATCATAATCAGTTCGGACACACCATTGCCGATATAGATGTGATCGAACGGCACTTCCGGGCTGCCTTGATTTTGCAGCCGTTCCTGAACCTTGTGGACCAGTGTTTTCAAACCCCGACTGTCTGAATAGCTAAGCGATGCGGTGACCGCTTCTTTTGTGGCTTTCAAAACCTCGGCCGGTGGTTCAAAACCGAACGGGCCCGGATTGCCGATATGCAAGGGCAGGATATCTGTGCCATTCGCCGCGCATTTTTCAGCCTCAAGAAGCACGCGGCCCCTGATTTCATATTTAACCTCGGCCAGTTTACTTGGCAGACCAAGTGCTCGTTTCTCCACAATGAACCTCCGCGGTCAGGTGGCAGCTTCCGTGATGTTCGCCTTTTGCGCCGTTGTTTTGGATTTCTGATAGGCGATATATCGGTCGATCAAAGCACCCTTACCGTCGTAATACTCGTAAATGTCCGGCCGGTATCCCGAATAGTCAGGCGACCTTAAATAGATCAGATACGGCGTGAGATGCGCATAGAGCGTACCGTTTTCTTTCTCATAATTCTGGTTTGGATAGTTGTCGACCGTGACCAAGGTGAAGATCCGCTCAACCACTTCGGCCTGGTTCAGCTTGTCATTGCTGATGAGCACGCCAAGAAACTCGAAGAAATTCAAAAGCGGTCGGATTTCAGTCTGCCATGTGTCGTCCGCCAATAGCGCACTGGGATCGGACCCAAAAGTATCCCGCAGCTGATCCGCCGTGACAGCTGGTTTGGCCAGCAATTTACAGCGATTTTCGTACTGGATGCTCCACCGGTCCATGACGTCAAAAAAGATGCGCGAGGTTTCCCCGGCCTGCGAAAGTTCAAACTGACGCCGGGCGCGTCTGAGTTGAATGGAGACATAAGCAAGCTGCGCGACGACCAGTATGATCCCAAAGATCCCGGTCAGCCCGGTCACGACCGTCCAGAACTCTTCCAGGTTAGTCGGGCTAACATACTGATAGTTTTTTATTTTTTCGAAAATCGTCATTGGCTTCTGTCATCTGCTTCGCGGGCGTGTTGCATTGCGTTCAGACGGCTCGACATTTATATCGACATTAACGCGTGTAGGGACGATCGCATGGGACGGCCTCAGGATCTTTTCAATAAACTTCACCAATTGATTGAACAACATGAAAATAGGGGCGTGATCGCCCGTCTGGCTGCCGTTGGCCATCTTCCACGCCCATTTTCGCAGGTTGCCCGCAGCATCGTGCAAGACCGCGGCGGGCGGATTGGGATTGTCACTGGGTTTTATGTGCCAGGGGCCGTTCCACCAAAACCTGAAACAGACGGCCCCATCGGGGCGGCGCAGCTTGCGCATTTTCTTCATCTTGGGGGATGGGATGTCGCGTTGATAACCGACGCGTTTTGCCAGACCGCCTTAAGCCGGTGCCGCGAGATTGTAGGCGGGACCTATCCGATCACCGTGCTTTCCGACGCGGCGGGCGTGGATGCCAAGCTTAAGGCGTGGCGCAAGGATAACGCCGTTCCCGGCCATTTGATTGCGATTGAACGGGCCGGTCCGAATAGAAGCGGCCAGATCATTAATATAGCCGGCGATGATATCACATCATTCACGCCACCTTTGCATCGGCTGTTTCAACATCGGGATGACGGCAAACCGCTGACCATCAGTTTGGCCGATGGATTGAACGAAATCGGGGCCGAAACTGTACGCAATGCTATGCTTGCGGTATCGCCCGATTTGGATCAGGCGCGACTTTGTGCGGTTGCAGTCGATCATCTGGTTTTGGGGTGCACAGCGAACATCGGCGCGGCGGGCCTTGCAGCGGCCCTTGCGATTGAAGACCCCGACCTGATTGAGAACCTGAAAACGTCTTTCCGCACCGAGTTATCCGATCTATTGATGGATCGGCTTGCGGACGAGGAAATCGCAGTCGACGGGGTGAAACGCACATTTAGCAACCGGACCGTTGACGGCATTGATGCGCAACTGCTGAACAACGTCGTGCAGGCGCTGGTTCAGACCGCCACGACCCGGTCCATCTTGCAAAACGCGGAGTAAGAGACATCGCATTCAAATTCACCGAAACACGCTTTGATGCAGATACGCTTGAACTGGCCCTTTGGTACAAAGGACCAGACAGCGAAACCTTTTGCGAACGCGTGTCTTTTGCCCGCCTTCCAAAACTGGACCCAAGCGTCTTTCAAAGTCGCAATTTTGAGAATGCCGTCCGGGTTTTGCACATTCTGGCAGGCGTCAGTTATTACAAGCTGTATTTCGGCGCCGACATTGACAGCTCAATCTATAACCTGAGCAGTGAAGAGGCTGATCTATTCAACGATGTTTATTCGGTCGGCCTGTCTGAATTTATCTTTCGGAATGGGCTGCGATTTCAGAATAGCCCTATGTTCGCAGCTTCACCGAAAACGCTGGCCCCGGTTCAGGCACTTCCAAAAACAGGTGCTGCGCTGGTGCCATTGGGCGGCGGCAAGGATTCACTTGTAACCCTTGAGGCGATGAAGCGTGTTACAGATACTTCGGCGTTTTTTGTTGGTGAAAATGCGATTGTCACCAATCTGGCGGATATTGCGGGTGTTGATTTGATTCAGGTGCGGCGCAAGCTGGACCCGCGTTTATTTGAATTGAATAAGGAAGGGCGCTTGAATGGGCATGTGCCTGTAACAGCAATCAACAGCGCCATCGCTGTGTTGACCGCGTTGTTGCACGGTTTTTCAAAAGTCGTTTTCTCGAACGAGCGTTCCGCTGATTTTGGCAATAACCTGTCAGGAGATGATTACGAGATCAATCATCAATGGAGCAAATCAAGCACGTTTGAACGCAAGTTTGCGCATGTTGTGCGGTCTGGAATTGATCCGGAAATTCAGTACTTCTCGGCCCTGCGCGATCTGAATGAAATGCAGATATTGCAGATTTTCAAAAACCTGACCGAATATCACCATCATTTCACCAGTTGTAATCGGGCCTTTCGCATACACGAAGCGTCATCCGGTGGATGGTGCGGTGAATGTGAAAAATGCGCCTTCGTTTTTCTGGCCGGAAGTGCAACGATTGGCCATGAAACGATGCTGGCAATTTTCAAGAAAAACCTGTTTCTGGACGATGCACTTGTGCCCGCGTTTCTAGGACTGTGCGGGCTGGCCGGTGAACGAAAGCCATTTGAATGCGTTGGCGAAACTGATGAATGCCGCGCCGCCGCACAAGAGCTTTTGCGCGACCCAGCCATTGCGGCCACACCGGTGGGAAAACACCTGACAGAAGAGTTTTCGCGCCTTGGCGAAGACTACCCCACGCTGGACGCAACGCTTCGTCAAAGCTATACACCTTTGGGCCTGGGGGCTGAAACCATCGGCGACTTACTGTCAAAGCTTGGGCAAACCCATGCCCCCGCATAGGTTCCTGTTGTGGGGTATTGGTCGGGAAAACCAAGCCTATCTTCAGTATCTTGAGCAGACCGCGTGGGATGGCGAGGTGCTGCTATTTGATGAAGGTGAGAGAACACCTGAGCAGGTTGAATTTCTGTCGCGCCTACGTTTTGCAGTCAGCGCGGTCAGCGATGTTGATGACGCATTGAAGACTGTTGATTTGCTGATGCGGTCACCGGGCGTTTCACCTTACAAGGCGTCCATACAACGTTTTTTAAAAGCCGGGGGCCAGACGACAACACCCACAGCTGTGGCGCTACGGCTTTTGAAATCGCGTGGAATTCGCGTTGTTGGTGTCACAGGAACGAATGGAAAAAGTTCGACCTGCACCATGCTTGGATGTGTTTTCGCAGCGGCCGCGCAAACGTGTATTGTTGCCGGAAACATCGGAAAACCGCTTATCTCGCTTTTGGATGATGGGACCGATCTGAGCGACTTGTTGATCGTTTTGGAACTGTCCAGCTATCAGATTTTTGATTTGGACATCGCACCGGATTATTTGATATTTTTGAATCTGTTTGTTGACCATGTCGAATGGCACAAGACCGACGTTAACTATAAGGCCGACAAGCTTTCGATTCTAACCAAACCCGGCATTCTTCAGTCTTTTGTGCATCCGGATGTCTTCAACCTTTGCAGCAAGGAAGCTGGAAATATTTCCACCTTTGCCATTCCGTCTGACACGGAAAAGAACGAACAACGTTTGAACCACGGCACCTCGCAAATTGACTTGAACGGGTCAATTGCGGGCGCAAATCATCACATGCTGCAAAATGCTTCTGCTGTCGCGGCAATGGCTGGAACACTGGGGATTTCTGGCGATGTTATTGAAAAGGGGTTGCGGGTTTTCGCGGGGCTTGATCACCGGTTGCAGGTGATTGGTCAAATTGAAGGCACCACATTTGTGGATGACAGTATATCGACAACACCAGAATCCGTTTTGGCCGCATTGGACAGTTTTCCGGGCAAGCGCGTCCATCTTTTTCTTGGTGGCTATGATCGCGGCTTGGATTACGCGTCACTTTTGACTGCTATGTCCAATTACAAGATTGCTACCTTGATCCTAATGGGGGATGTCGGGAAGCGGTTGCGGGCCGAGATTGAAAATCTCCACCCTGCCCCAACTGCCCTTAATATAAAGACTGTAAAAGACCTTTGTCAGTCTTTGGATGGCGTGCATTTTGCACAAGACGACGTTGTTTTGCTGTCACCGGGCGCATCCAGTTTTGACAGCTATCGCGACTATATCCACCGCGGTCAGGCTTTTGCCGAAGAAGTTGCGCGCGCGACGTCCAAACGCGGGGCATAGCGCGCCCTGGATTTGGAAGTGTTGCACGATCTTGACTAACCGTTACATCCCTTCCGGCTCGGCCAAATTTGTGCCCAATAGAAATAGCTCGAACTGGCCTTTGAAAGCATCGTCAATGCCGCGTCGCCGCTGTACACGGCGCTGTTGATTATCCCTGACGCATTGAGAGCGCGCGCAAGTTTATTGGCTGAATGCAACTTGTCATCGACCACAAGGACGCGTGCTGGTTCTCGCAACTGGTCGTCCAATAAGTACAGTCCTTTAACCAGTGCTTTGTTTGGCCCAGTCGCCGGACGAAATCACCAATAGTATCCGCGACATGCGCTTGGGGCGTATCAACCAAGATCGACAAAAGCCATCGGTTAACCCGAACTTAACCAAGGCGGGCTTTAACTGTTCGTCGCCGTGCCTCATTCCCGATCAGATATTTTGGCGGACGCCACTATGCCTTCGCGGCATTACGTGTTCTTTGCGTTTTTCTTCAGTGTCTTTGTTAACATTCTGATGCTGACCGGACCACTTTTCATGTTGCAGGTCTATGACCGCGTACTTGGGTCCCGATCCGAAGAAACGCTGGTGGCACTTTTGCTGCTGGTCGTTGGACTTTACGCCTTGATGTGGCTGTTAGATTTCGCGCGAACCCGGCTTTTGGCGCGTTACGGCGCGCGTTTTCAGACCGCTTTGGATGACCGCGTGTTCAAGGCGCAAATCACACAGACAATCCATCAGACGGATGCGCATTCGCCGAACCGCGACTTGGAAGCCATTCAGGTTTTCTATGGGTCCCCCGCCGTGCCAGCGATCATGGACGCCCCTTTCACGCCGTTGTTCATCAGCGTTATTTTCATTTTCGACCCTTGGCTTGGGTGGTTTGCCTGCGCCGGCACGTTGATCTTGATTGCAGTTACAGCGTTGAACCAGTTCCTGACCGCGGGTCGCATTGCGCAGGCGCAACGAACGGCCGAGACTGCGCATCGTTTTGCAGACAACGCAACCCGCGCGTCCGAGCTGATCAAGTCGCAAGGCATGCTTGCCCCGATCACTGCCCGGTTCATGGACCATCGGGTCGCAGCGTTGCGGGACAATATGGCGGCCGTCGATTGGACAAGTGCGTTTTCAACCTTCACCAAGGCATTCCGTCTGTCTTTGCAATCGCTCGTTTTGGCTTTGGGCGCATGGCTGGTGCTGAAAGGCAAGATTACGGCAGGCGCGATGATCGCAGCTTCTATCCTGCTGGGCCGTGCGCTTGCCCCCATCGAACAGATTATCGGTCGCTGGCCCCAGATTGCCCGGGCCTGGCAAGCCCGCGCGTTACTTGCAAAAGCCCTGACCCAGGCATCCGAACCGCCCCATCGCACGCAGCTGCCGCGCCCCGACGGGCGCCTGGACCTCAAAGGTGTCACCGTGACAACTGCCCCAGGCGCGCCACCTGTCTTGTATAATGTCGCCTTCTCTCTGGTTCCCGGTGAGACGCTTGGTGTGATAGGCCGCTCAGGTTCTGGGAAAACAACGATAGCCAAAACCATTCTAGGGCTGATCCCCCCTAACATCGGTGAGGTCCGCTTGGGCGGCGCGTTGATTGATCACTACAGCCCCCCTGATCTTGCGGCGCATGTTGGCTATCTGCCGCAGGACCCGATGTTGATCACGGGTACGATTGCCGAGAATATTGCGCGCATGGCGCTGCGACCGGACAGCGCAAAGGTCGTGGCCGCCGCGCAAAAAGCGAATGCTCATGACCTGATCCTGTCCCTGACCGATGGCTATGAAACGCGGGTTGAGGACAATCAGATCGGCTTGTCTGGCGGTCAAAGGCAACGGATTGCCTTGGCCCGCGCGCTTTACGGCAACCCCGTCATTCTTGTTCTGGACGAACCGAATTCGGCCTTGGATCAGGACGGCACCGACGCCTTGAATGCCGCCATTCGTACAATGAAAACCGAAGGGCGATCGGTGGTGATCATGACGCACCGACCCGTCGCAATCTCGGAATGCGACCGCCTTTTGGTTTTGGAAAACGGGCAGGTCAAAGCACTTGGTCCGCGCGATGACATCATCAAATCAATGATGCGAAACGCGTCGGACATTCAGCGCAGTTTTTCGGGTGCCGTGACAGTTTGAAACCGACCCCGACATACAGCGCCAAGCTTCCGTTGACGATTGGATTCACGGCGTTGATTTTGCTGGTCGCTGGCCCAGGAGTGTGGAGTGTACGCACGCAGATAGCTGGTGCGATCATCGCCACCGGGTCCATTGTGGTCGAAAACAACCGACAGGTGGTTCAGCATCCCGAAGGCGGTATCGTCGGAAAAATCGCCGCCCGCGATGGCGACACGGTCGCTGCGGGCGAGCTATTGATCGAACTGGATGACGGTTTGTTGCAATCCGAACTTGCGGTCGCGCAATTGCAATTGTTGGAACTGCGCGCCCGGCGCGCCCGCCTTGAAGCTGAACGGGACGATGCCGACACCGTCACTTTCCTGGCCGAGCTTTTGGCGTTGGACGGGCAAGCGGCACACGACCAAATCCAGGGACAACGGGTGTTGTTCACAGCACGCAAGGACACGTTCGAAAAAGTGCGACGCCAAATCGGCGAACGCATCCTGCAAACTGAAAATCAGATCAAAGGGGCCGAAGCCCAGCTTGATGCGTTGAACGCTCAGGACGCATTGACGAGGCAAGAACTGGCAATACAGGAAGATGCCCTGGCCCGCGGCCTGACGCAATCGGGCCGGGTTTCCCAATTGCGCCGGGACGCAGCGCGGTTGGCGGGCGAAATCGGGCAACTGACATCTGACATTGCACGCTTCAGGGGCGAGATTGCAGGGTTCAAAATCGAACGCACCCGTTTGCAGAATGAACGCCGCGAACGAACGATCCGCGAGCTGCGCGATACCCAGTTTCGCGAGCTTGAACTGACCGAAAAGCAATCCAGCTTGCTGAAACGGCTGGATCGTCTCGCCATCCGAGCTCCGGTTGCTGGTGCCGTCTATGGCACGGCTGTATTCGCGCAAAATGCTGTGGTTCAGCCAGCCGAGCCATTAATGTACCTGATCCCGCAAGACCAACCGCTGATCGTAAGCACGCGGGTTGAAGCCATCCATATCGACCAGGTGCACATCGGCCAGTCCGCTATGCTTCGTTTCAGCGCGTTGAACCAGCGCCTGACCCCAGACGTCAACGGAACCGTTATTTTTGTATCCGCGGATGTGTTTCAGGACGACTTTACAGGAACCGCATACTATCGTGTCGACCTCGTTCCAGATGACGAAGACCTTTCTGGTCTTGGCACCCAAAAACTGTTGCCCGGCATGCCGGTCGAGGCGTTCCTGAAGACCGACGCACGAACGCCGCTGTCGTACTTGGTCAAACCGCTGACCGACTATTTTGGACGCGCCTTCCGCGAGAGCTGAAGGCGGTGGCCTGCTTTTTTGAACCGGACACGATGATGTTCAAGGACGCGCAAGCCGAGCGCGTCGAGACTTGAGATCCGACGGTTTGGGTAAAACCTGACCACATGCGGTGGCGCCGAAACCCGAAGTGCGAACGACATCGAAGCTTTGGGTTTTCACCAAATATAGACCTCGATCTTGTCTGCGTTCAGCACATAGCCGGTTTCGGCAACTTCAGTCGTTTGGATATCATGTTGCATCTCACCGGTGACCCAGACGGCTTCCCACAAGTCGTCACTGGGCCACGGCGTTTCCGTGGTGACAAAAACAAGCTGGTTGGGCGGTGGCGGCGGTGTGTGAACGCAAGCCCCGACATAGGGCACAAGAACGAAACTGGTTACACCATCAATCGACAGATCAATCGGGATGATGAAGCCTGGCATCTTGATGTAGGCACCATCCAATATCGGATTTAGCTTGGTCGCATTCGCGTCGAAGACCGGCCGCCAGATGTCGTTGCGCTCATCCTTTTCGCCGTCTGCGATGATATTTGAATACGGCACGCCAGGTGGGATCAGGTCCTCCCACGCGATCTCTGCAGGCGTTCGCGCAAGCGCCGATTGCGGCAAAGCCACGCCGGCCAAAGCCGTGGCAATCAATTGGCGACGTGATAGATGCCTCATCCCCACCCCTTCGTCCTAATTTCGTATCATCATACCATCCGCAAGTGACATGCGGTAGGCGCGCCAAGCGGGCACGATGCTCACAATCGCGCCAGCGGCCACGACGCCCAAAAGAACCCAAACTTCGCGGATCGTCGGAGCTTCAATAGGGAGCCAAAGACCAAAAGCGCTGTCAATCAGCGGTTGGCCAATGAACAGCCCGATATACAGAAGTAAAAGGCCAAGGCTTGCGCCCAGTGCTGCCATCACAACAGCCTCAAGCACCAAAAGACCAAGGATTACCCGTGGTCGCGCGCCCATAGCCCGAAAAATCGCCATCTCTCGGCGACGTTCGTTCAGGCTTGAAAAGATAGTGGCCATCATGCCAATCAATGCCGTGACGACCACCATTGACGATACTCCGATCAGCGCAGTTTCTGCGATACCGACAATTTGCCAAAGCTCTTGCAGTGCCACGCCTGGCAGGATCGCAAGCAATGGTTCTTCCGGGTACTCATTGATCGCACGCTGTAGACCAAACACCTGAAGACGGCTTTTGACCCCAATGAGGGCAGCCGTTATCGCTGTAGGTTCCAGCGTCATTTCCCGCAAAACATCGGCTGGTGTGAACTGGCCGGGTATCTGCGCCCCGCTTTGCCAATCAACGTGGATTGCTTCAATCGCTTCCAGGCTGACAATAACGGTACGGTCTACGGGCGTGCCTGTCTTTACTAGAATACCAGACACGCGGAATGGCTGATCCTTGTGCTTCGTGAAAGACGCAAGACCGTGGGCCACCACAATTGGGTCGCCAATATCGTAGCCAAGCGTTGCCGCGACATCGGCCCCAATGACGGTATCGAACAGGTCATCCATGATCACACCAGCACCTAACGACAATGATTGACCTGATCGGTATTTGTAACGCTCAAAGAATGCCGGCGTTGTACCCATCACGCGGAACTGTCTGTGGCTGTCCCCCAGTGAGATCGGGACACTCCAATCGACTTCCGGGCGGTCCGAGATATCGCGATAGCTTTCCCATGTCAGATTGTTGGTCGCGTTGCCGATCCGAAAGACCGAATAAAGCAGCAGTTGAACCGACCCGGACCGTGCGCCGACAATAAGGTCTGTCCCCGATATGGTGTCGGAAAAACTGGCCTTGGCCCCGGTGCGCACTTTTTCGACCCCTAGAAACAGCGCAACCGACAAGGCTATTGCCAGAACGGTCATGCCAACCGTCAAGGCCCGCGCGCCCAGCGATGCAAATGCCAGACGAAAAATCATGCGGCATCTCGCCAGGATTGTGCGACATCACCCATGTGGATGACCCGGTCGAACTGGGCGGCCAGACGCCCGTCGTGGCTGACCATCAACAGCGTCGTGCCATATGCGCGCGCTTGCGCGAACAACAACTCGAGAAACGTCGTCTGCGTGTCAGCGTCCAACGCCGATGTTGGCTCGTCCGCAATGATGATGGGGGGTGCGCCAATCAATGCGCGCGCGGCGGCGACGCGCTGTTGTTGTCCGACGCTCAATGTGCCCGCCTTCGCCGCCATCACGTCGTCTGGCAGGCCAAGTTCCCGACAAAGCCGCGTCGCTTCCGCTGTCAGATCGTTCGCGCGTTTCCGCCGTTTGGGCGCAAAACGCAGGGGCAACAGGATGTTGTCTTGCACATTGGCAAACGGAAGCAAGTTGAACTGCTGAAAAATCAACCCGATTTGTTCGGCGCGAAAGCCGTCCCGCATTCCAGCGGAAAGTGTTGCGACATCCGTTCCCGCGACGCAAACGCGACCCGTGTCCGCGATGATAGTGCCACAGATCAAGGACAACAGCGTTGATTTGCCCGACCCGCTTTCACCAAGCAACAAGACCGATTGGGATCGTTTCAATGACAGCTCAGGCACATATAGACCGAACGATCCCCGACCCGGCCAGCGATACCGAACATCTTTAAGCCGCAGAATGTAAGCAGTGTCGGACAACGCCTTAGAACATGCTGCGCAGATCAAGAATGGCGGCATTTCGTTCAACTTCAAACGACTTCGCACCGGCATCCGAGATGAATTGCACCTCTACCTCCAGCGCGTTCGGAAAGGCGTCAAAGTATGCAAAGCCAATTTCAGTGATCCTGGTAGGATCGGCACAGGTCAACAGATATTCAGCATGAAACTCTGTGTGGCCCGCTTCGTCTGCGTGATCTTCATGCCCCTCTTCTGAGTTGTCGTCAGGCGCATGGTCATCGTGTGCGTGTGCGTCGCCGTAGTCGTCATGGTCCTCTTCGCTTTCCAGCTCTGCGGCGGCCTGAACAACACTGCACCCCGCAGCATCAGGAAGCGCAAACAAACTCAAGGGTCGCGCCAACGTCGCGATAGCTGCATCGACAGCAGCGCGATCTTGCGCGCTTTCAGCCACGTATTCGAAGCCAACAATATCAGCACCAGGCGCATGCAGCTCCATCGCGACTTGTTGTCCGTCAAGCGCAATGTTCAGTAGTCCAACACCGTGTTCATGGACATCCAGTTGTCGGGTTTCTTGGGCGAGAAGTGGCGTAGCTGTCAGGGCTGCAGCCAGGAGAATTGGAGAAAGTTTCGTCAGACACCGGAATTGAGCAACATAGTCGTTCGTCATGGTATTTCGCCTTGTTTATGCGGATGCCCGTCGAAACCAGTTTCGTTGTAAAGGGAACCGATCGGGGAAGGCAGAGGCGCCTCTTGGAAAAAACGCGCCTCTACCAAAATTGCAGCTTGCAAAGTTAGTACACTGCAAGCGGCGCGCCGGGCGAACCGGTGGCCCCTTTGACCGCAAGCGGCGTGAAAATATAGGCAAATTCAGACACGCCGGCCTCTACCAGAACTTCAGTTGCCAGATTTTCGTGGATGAAAATGCCGTTGTGGGTGAGAAGTATCTGATGCGCCTGGAACACGGCATTTGGGTCCGGGTTGGGCACAACTTCAACCGGCCATGTGTCCGAACCAACAACCGCGATGTTGCGTTCCGCCAACCATCTGGCCGCGTCCAAGCCAATCCCCGGGGCACCAGAATTGAAGGTGGCGTTGTCGGTGATCCAATGCCGACCCCAGCCGGTATGGATCAGCACAACGTCGCCTTCACCGGGACCTTCGATCCCTTGGCGTTCGATGGCAGCTTCCAGATCAGCGACCGTCACTTCATCGCCCGCGTCCATTGGCGCGCCGCGCAGTGCGGTGATGTCCAGAACAATGCCACGCGTGAAGATCGGCTTCACGTGCTCAACGCCCAGCTTTTTCAAGCCGTTTGGACCGAAGACTTCACCGGCATCCAGATTGTTGTAGAACGTTGCGCCAAACGCGTCTTTGCCGACGCCAATGTGACCCAGTCCGTCGAACTGAGTACCAACTTGGCCAATTTCCGTCGCCAGAAAATCGTCCATCCAGACGACCTTGTTGTCACCAAAGGCGCCGCCTGCCAAGCCCGACGTGGCACGCAAGGCAAAGGCCCGCGTCCCAAACAGCGGCATTTCCGGTTCGTAGACACGCCCGATGGATACGACCGTTCCCGACTGCATCAACGCAATCGCTTCCATGGCCTTTTCTGGGGTCATGTAATTTGAAGCGCCGGCCTGATCGTCTGGACCCCATTTCGAGGTTGCTACGGCATGACTCTCTGCCAAGACGGCAGAAGCTGTCATACTTGTTACGATGGCAAGTGCGGAAAGCAAATTCAGTTTCATTGGTTCCTCCCAAGTTGGCTTGAATTAGTTGTAGATTACCGACCAATTTTCGCAGTTTGAACTGCAATTCTCTGAGGTCAAAAGACGCCAGTGCGCCCCGTCTTATTTGGATAGGCTGCCTCCCCTTTCGTTCAAAATGGTGATCAGTTCCGGGATGCTTGTTTGCTCAAAACCAGCCTCTACGGCAGAATCCAGCGTGCCAAAAATTCCATCCGCCACTGTGTGGCTTGCATCCACAGCCTCAACCATTGCCAGATAATAACCAATATCCTTGTGGGCATTGGACATGCTGAAGTTGAAGCCAGAACTGTCGCGCTCGAGGATGTAGGGCTGCAGTCGCTGAAGAATGGCGCCGGCACCACCACCGTTGGCAAGCACCTCGACCAGCACATTTGCCTCAACGCCGCTGCGGTCGGCGCAGGCTGCCGCCTCGGCCAAGACCGCAGAAAACCCCAAAGACACGAAGTTGTGCAAGAGTTTAAGCTTGTGCCCCGAGCCTGCGGGGCCCGCATAGGTGATGTTCTCTGAAAAGCTTTCCAACAAAGGCAATTGCTCTTCGAACAAGGAACGATCACCCCCAACAATAAGATTAAGTCGGCCTTCCGCAGCTTCTTTGGGCGTGCGGGTCATCGGCGCGTCCAGAAAGCGCCCGCCTTTGGCTGCGACAGTTTCGGCAATAGCAATGGTCGAGCTTGGAATAGCTGTCGAGCAGTCGATAATCACCGACCCCGCACGCAGGTCATTCAACACTCCTTGATCGCTGAGCAGGACATCCTCGACCTGAGGCGAGCCTGTTACGCACAAGATGATCACGTCACATTCGTCAGCCAGTTCCTTACAGGTACCGTATGATTTTGCGCCATCTTCAATCAGGGTATCGACAGGCTGGTTGCCAGGATGATCCAAGAAACCCAATGCACGACCGCTTTTTTGAATGTTGTTGGCAATTCCATGGCCCATAAGCCCAATGCCGATCACACCAATTCGCTGACCTTCGTGTTCCATAATTTCCCCCGTTGGATTTAACCGTTCGCTGGTCAAAGCCCCCCCATGCACATGTATTTCACTTCGAGATAGTCATCGATTCCGTATTTAGAGCCTTCGCGACCAATACCGGATTCCTTGATCCCGCCGAATGGTGCCACCTCGGTGGAAATGATGCCTTCGTTGATGCCTACGATCCCATATTCTAAGGCCTCAGCGACACGCCAGACGCGGCCAATATCCCGGCTGTAGAAATAGCATGCCAAGCCAAACTCGGTGTCATTCGCCTTGGCTATGACTTCGGCCTCACTGCTGAAACGAATAAGCGGCGCGACAGGTCCAAACGTCTCTTCCTTCATCAACATGGTATCGGTTGATACACCGGTCATGATCGTTGGCTCAAAAAACGTCCCGCCCTTCTCATGGCGTTTTCCACCAAGATAAACCGAGGCACCTTTGGACGTCGCATCTTCGATGTGCTCCTCAACTTTCTCGACGGCGGCATCATCAATCAGCGGTCCAGTCGTCACACCAGCCTCTACGCCGCTCCCTATTTTCAGCGCTTTGACGGCAACAGCCAGGCGTTCCGCGAACGCGTCATACACATCGTCATGCACAAAGATACGGTTTGCGCAAACGCAGGTCTGGCCTGCGTTGCGGAATTTGGATGCCATCACCCCTTTGACCGCCTCGTCAAGGTCAGCATCATCGAAGATAATGAATGGCGCGTTGCCCCCCAACTCCATCGAGACCTTTTTGACTGTCGCCGCGCATTGGGCCAGCAGCGTTTTGCCCACTTCGGTTGAACCGGTGAAGGACAGCTTGCGAACAACTGGATTCGCCGTCAATTCGCCACCAACCACCCGCGCCGACCCCGTTACGATGTTAAGTACTCCTGCGGGGATCCCCGCCCGTTCGCCCAGTTCGGCAAGCGCCAAGGCTGAATAGGGTGTGCTAGAAGCAGGCTTGACCACAACAGTGCACCCTGCGGCCATGGCGGCCGCCGCCTTGCGCGTGATCATGGCGTTGGGAAAATTCCACGGCGTAATAGCGGCGACAACGCCGACCGGCTCTTTGGCAACCACAATCCGCTGGGCCGATGACGACGCAGGAATGACGTCGCCGTAAACTCTTTTGCCCTCTTCTGCGAACCATTCGATGAAGGATGAACCGTATGCGATTTCACCTTTGGCTTCTGTCAGTGGCTTGCCTTGCTCCAATGTCAGGATCAATGCCAGGTCATCTTGGTTTTGTAGGCAAAGATCGAACCAGCG
This sequence comes from uncultured Paracoccaceae bacterium, assembly GCA_937924905.1. GTDB lineage: Bacteria > Pseudomonadota > Alphaproteobacteria > Rhodobacterales > Rhodobacteraceae > JAJDOD01. The sequence goes on from CALDUK010000019.1 coordinate 91,171, forward strand.
CCGCAAAATGCCGGCCCGTTCCTTGGCAGTCTTAGAACGCCAAGCAGGCAGGGCCGCATCCGCCGCTTCAATCGCGGCCCGCACTTCGGTTTCTGCCAAACGTGGAACGGTGCCAATGGTTTCCTGCGTCGCCGGATTGTTGACGCTGATTTTATCGCCGCTTCTGGCGCTCACCCAAGCTCCATCAACGTAGCATTGCTGACGAAATAGCTGGCCATCGCTTAATCTCATTGCCGCACCCTCAAAATTGACGCTTTGATTGTGGAACCGAACCTTGATCAAGCGCCTCTGCAATTGCGGTGCCAAGAGCGACGGTTGTACCGCCACCCCCAATGTCTGCTGTAAGCGGCGCCTCTTCAGGCCCACGTGAAAGCACGCCCTCAATCGCGGAAACGACGGCATCACCGGCTTGCGGATGCCCCAGGTGTTCCAACATCATTGCACCACACCAGATCTGGCCGATTGGGTTGGCAATGCCCTTGCCGGCGATATCCGGAGCCGAGCCGTGTACCGGTTCGAACACGCTGGGATATTTGCGATCAGGGTTGATACTTGCTGACGGCGCAATACCGATGGTGCCGGTGCAGGCGGGTCCCAGATCCGAAAGAATGTCACCGAAAAGATTACTTGCCACCACGACATCAAACCAATCGGGGTGCAGCACAAAATGGGCCGCAAGAATATCAATGTGATATTTGTCCACCGTCACATCCGGATAGTGTTGCTCCATGCTTGCGACACGCTCGTCCCAGTAAGGCATGGTGATCGCAATGCCGTTGGATTTTGTGGCAGAGGTCAGGTGCTTTTTCGGCCGCTTTTGCGCCAGCTCAAAAGCGAACTTCAGTATGCGATCCACGCCGACACGGGACATGACCGTTTCTTGAAGCACGACTTCGCGTTCGGTATCCGGGAATATCTTGCCTCCAACGCTGGAGTATTCACCCTCGGTGTTTTCGCGCACCACATAGAAATCAATGTCACCGGGTTTGCGTCCGGCCAAAGGCGCCTGAACACCCGGCATCAATCGCACGGGGCGCAGATTGACGTACTGGTCGAACGCACGCCGGAACAAAATCAGCGATTCCCACAGTGAAACGTGATCGGGGACAACGTCAGGCCAGCCCACGGCACCGAAATAAATCGCATCATAGGGTTTCAGGATCTCAAACCAGTCGTCGGGCATCATTTTGCCATGCTCGACGTAGTAATCGGCACATGAAAAATCGAACCAGGTCCATTCCAGTTCAAAACCGAATTTTCGCGCGGCGACGTCAAGAACGCGTACACCTTCGGGAACGACCTCTTTTCCTATGCCGTCACCCGGTATGACTGCGATCTTGTATCGACGAAGTGCCACCAACGACTCCCGCATTTTTAGGTATGGTGCAGGTAGCCTATAAGATATGTTTCACTAAACAATCGCGCCTTCGGCTAAGCCACTATTAGAAAAAAGTAAAGAATATGAACCCAACTGACGATTTGGCATTTTTCAGCCGTGTCGCAGCGAACGGCAGTTTGACGGCAACAGCCCGTGAACTGGGCCTATCGCTACCTTCTGTAAGCAGGCGGTTGGCGCTGCTTGAACAGCGGCTTGGGGTGCAGTTGATCACCCGAACAACCAGACGTTTGGATCTGACACCCGAGGGGTTGCTCTATCTTGAAGGTGCGCGTCCCATCCTGCGCCAACTTGACGAGTTGGAAAGTGCAGTGAGCAGTCGCCAACAAGACCTCCGCGGACAGCTCCACATCAACGCGTCATTTGGGTTTGGGCGCCGTCATGTCACACCGGTGCTTTCGGCCTTTGCCAAAGAGTATCCAGAAATCGAACTATCCCTGGACCTGACCAGCGAACCCGTAAATCTGCTGACCTCAAGGATCGACATAGACATTCGCGTCGGAGAAATCCCGGACTCGCGGCTCGTCGCCTTGCATCTTCTCGACAATCCCAGAATCCTGTGCGCGTCACCCGATTATCTCGCACGGGTTGGTACGCCCCGCACAGTGAGCGATCTGCTGAACCACAACTGCATCATCCTGCGTCAATTCGAAAGTGACTATGCCATTTGGCGGTTCGTCCATGCCGGAAAAGAACAGGCCCTGAAAGTCACAGGCTCGCTCAGCAGCAATGACGGCGAAGCCGTGGTCAGTCTGGCGCTTGATGGGCATGGGCTGATTTTGCGCTCGCTCTGGGATGTATACGAGTATTTGCGCAAGGGCGATCTTGTCGCCGTGCTTCCCGATTACGAAGCGCCCCGCGCTGATATTCACGCGGTTTATCAGCAGCGGCAACATGTACCCGCCCGAATATCAAAGTGCGTTCAATACCTCGCACATAACCTTCCGAAACGTTTCCCGGATGCCTGAGACCCGCGCCAGAGGACCTGCAAACGCCACGCCGACCCTGTGCGCCACAAAGAAACCGTCTGGCGCAAGGCGCATTCGTTCAGCTGACGCTACACGAACACGCGATGGGTCCACGGAAGACAAATTGACTGGGATGATGCAAGTTAGTGGACACTAAAGGGGGCGGGTCAATTTTATTGGTCGGAGTGGCGAGATTCGAACTCCCGACCCCTGCCTCTCGAAGGCAGTGCCCTACCAGGCTGAGCTACACTGACGGACGCAGGCGTCACGACTCTTCTAATGTTTTAGCAGGCGCTTCATCGGATGAGGTGCCCTGCGATGCCTGGTCACGCAGCATGGCGCCGACATTTGGGGATGTCGCTGCACCGGGACGGGTCCTAGTGCGCAAGACAGGTGTATTGTCCGACTGTCCGCCCAAACTTTCGCGAAGCACAACGTAAAGACCCGCGCCGATGATAACGAACGCGCCGATCCCCGTGAAACGGTCTGGGATTTCGACGAAGAAGAAAAAACCGAACCCGGCCCCCCAGATGATCTGACTGTATTGCATTGGCGCGACGATGGCGGCATCGGCGAAACGGTAAGCCGCAATGATGCAAAGACCGCCCGCAAAACCAAGAAACGACATAACGGCCAGCAGGCCCAAATGTTCGACCGGCAATGGCATGTAAAGAAAGGGCAGGAAAGCCGCCATCAGAATGACATTGGCCATCATCGGATAAAGCATAAGCACCGCCGCGCGTTCCCGACGCCCGATCTTGCGCGTTATAACCGAGACCACAGCGCTGCCTGCCGCCGCAGTCAGGCCGGAAATATGTCCCAGGGTTAAGGGTTCTGCCCCTGGTCGCAAAACGATCATTACGCCTGCCAAGCCCATGATAACGGCGGCCCAACGATGCACGCCGACTTTTTCGCCCAGGACAGGTATCGACAGCACTGTAATCAGCATCGGCGCCGCAAAGATAAACGCATAGACCTGGGCCAACGGTAGAACAGAAAACGCGTAAAACGCTGAAATGCCAGTGATCACGCCGGCTACCGTCCGGGCCGCGACCCAGCCGGGGTTTGCCGGTCTCAGCGTGCCGACGGCTTTGTCCTGCATCAGCATCAGCGTTGCAAAAGGAAAGCTGAGAAGCACGCTAAAAAAGAGGATCTGAAACGGCGCATAGTCGCTGCCCAACGACTTGATCACGACGTCATGCGTGGAAAAAAGCGCATACCCCAAGAGCGCGAATAACACGCCCTTGAGATTGGCTTTCCCCGCTTCAGTCAGAGACTTGCGTCCAGTTTGGCGGCGATGGCATCTCCCATGGCAGCCGTTGCGACCGGTGTGCCATCGTTCGGACCCATCAGGTCTGCGGTACGCAATCCGTCGGCAAGAACAGCGTTGACGGCTGTTTCCAATCTGTCGGCTTCCGCCCCTTGATCAAAGCTATAACGCAAGGCCATCGCAAAGCTGAGGATACATGCAATCGGGTTCGCCTTGCCTTGCCCGGCGATATCCGGCGCCGATCCGTGCACCGGTTCGTACAGCGCTTTCGGGCGTCCGTTTGCCATTGGCGCACCCAGGCTGGCCGATGGCAACATGCCAAGCGAACCGGTCAGCATGGCCGCGAGATCGGACAGAAGATCGCCAAACAGATTGTCGGTTACAATAACGTCAAACTGCTTTGGCCAACGCGTCAATTGCATGGCGCCCGCATCGGCATACATGTGGCTCAGCTCGACATCCGAATATTCGGCCGCGTGCACTTCGGTCACGACGTCGCGCCAAAGAACTCCGGATTCCATGACATTGGCCTTTTCCATCGAACAGACCCGATTGTCGCGCTTGCGGGCTAGCTCGAACGCCGAACGGGCGACGCGTGCAATTTCGCTTTCTGTATATCGCTGCGTGTTGATGCCGACACGTTCATTGCCTTCCTTATGGATCCCGCGCGGTTCGCCGAAATAAACGCCGCTTGTCAATTCGCGGACGATCATAATGTCCAGCCCGCCGACCACTTCGGTTTTCAGCGATGAAAATTCTGCCAGGGCATCGAAACACTGCGCAGGGCGCAAGTTGGCATAAAGGTCCATTTCTTTGCGAAGTCGCAAAAGCCCGCGCTCAGGCTTCAGGTTGAAATCCAAAACGTCGTATTTCGGCCCCCCGACAGCGCCCAGCAAAATAGCGTCAGACTCTTGCGCGCGCTGCATGGTCTCATCTGTCAAAGGCGTGCCATGGGCGTCATAGGCCGCGCCACCCACCAGATCTTCGCTGACATCGAAGGCCAGACCCCGGTTCTTGCTAAACCAGTCGATGATCTTGCGCACTTCGGCCATGACTTCCGGCCCGATACCATCGCCCGCCAGAATGAGAAGAGAGGGATTGCTCATGTACACGTCTCCAGAATTATGGACGTCGCGTACCGCGCTGGCTGAAAGGGGTCAAGCTTGTGCAACCCGTCCCCTTGCGACCAAGCCCGCCAAAACACTCGCAATCGCCCGATCAGTTTTCGGTCGTGGCCAGTTTGGGCAAGTAAATATCAACCCAGACTAGCCGATGGCGCGACGCCAGCCTCACGTCATCGCTCAGCGGCATTCCATCCAAAGGCCAGACCACCCCGGCATTTTCAACAGTCAGGTTTGACGATGGCAAGACGTAATCCACGCGCAGGTTGCCTGGACGATCCGTGCCGCTTGGCCAATCGACCGTGTCCAGTTCGGGCGGGCCGCGATGATCCGGATCACCCGCTGCCCGCGCCCCTTCACTGCTTGGTTTCGGGTCGTGAACCTTTGGGTGCTGCAAAAGACGGCGCAACGCTTGCGGGCGGCTTTCACCGTCGAACGGGTCTGCATTGGTGACACCAAGCAGAACAAACCCGGGTGGTGGATCAGCAGCCAGAGCGCCATCAAAAAAGGATAGCCAAAACGCGGTTTCATCGTGGTTGCGACGGCCGTTGCGGTCTTCGGGCCCATCAAAAACGGGAGCCGTGGCATGCCAGATCAACAAATGCAGTCGTCTGTCATCTGCAAGGCGCAACGGCAAATCCCAATGGACCGTCCGGGACAAGCGCGTTGGATCCCGGCCATCCTGCAAAGCGATATTGCCCGGAAGCGCGGCCCAAGGTGTGTCAGAAAAATCCCGGAAGTGATCCAAATCAAACCGGCGCTTTGAAAGCACCCCCATACCACCTTGCCCAAAGAACTCGGCATAGCTTTCTACGTCTTTTGGGCCACCCAACCGATCGTCGCCGTTCAAATCGCGTTGACTGTCCAACCCGCGGTTCGGACGTTTGGAAAAAAGATATGGATAACCACCGATATGATCGGCAAGGGCCTGAAGGCCCGCATTTTGCAGATCATAGTCGATATCGGCCAGGACCAACACATCTGGATCAATGTGTCGGACGACACTTGCAATTGCCTCGACTTGATCATGCCCTTGTCGAATGTCCCGCAACATCAGGCCCGGGCCGGGTCGCGACAATTCAGTGTGGAAGAACGCCACGCGCAATGGGTCTGCTGCAGCGGAAGGTGAAACCCCAGAAAGGAATGTCAGGCAGGCAAAAGCCCAGAATTGCCTTCGTCCTTGCTCGCCATTTTGCGTTTTTCGGTAATCAGCATGGCAATCCTGCTCATCGCGATGCCGCGCATGAATAGAGAAGCTGGCAAAAACGCCCATGCCGAAACCGTCCAGATCAATGTCTGCGGATTGTCCAACGATACCGTCCCGAAAAGGGACGTTGCCGACTTGATCACCGCCGGGGTCAGAAATGGCAGGAGAAAGCCTAAAGCAATGTTAAAGCGCGCATCCCGTTCAAGCCGTTCAACCACATCACCGCCCGCGGTCGGATCGAATGTTGGCAAATTGACCCAGACGTTAAAACCACCCGTGCGCGTCGGCCAGCGGCGCACACGCTGCAAAATGACAAAGAATGCCAGTGTGAAAAGCGAGATAAAATAGGCGATGCCGGCAGAATCACGGACCAGCTGTACATGATACGGCGCCGCATCCGGCGGCAACATCAGCACCACCAAACGAACGGGTGAGTAAGGGAAATCAATCGTCTGGCCAACAGCCGCACCAATTTTGGCAACAAACAGTGACGTGTTCGACGGAACGACAACACCGGCGTTCAGAATGGATAGAAGGATAACAATCAGGAACAAAGACCCGAACCGCACACGGTTGAACGGCGGGGCGTCGCGAAACTCAATCAGTCCTGGATAGGTCGACGCATATTCGAAAAATGTCAGGAAGGCTGCGAACAGCGCGACCAAAGTAACGACCTGCATGACGTCCATCGTCGTGCCAGGCAAAAGCATGGACGGTGTTGCCAGCATCAACATCACCAACAACGCACGAACCAACGCGCCAAGGAGCTTTGAAATCACGTTCTCTGCCTCATGTCACAACGATCCCCGTTTGCCGGGGCCGCTGCATTTTTGGTTTTCGAACAGTCGGATTTTATGACTGCCATAATTTTGCCCTATTTCTGCCTTGGCTTTGTCATCACAGCAATAACTCCTGAAAACTGAATGAATTTCTGGGCAATTTCGTGGTCGGAATGGTGCGACATTGCATCAATTCTTACACAAAAAAGGGCCACCCAAACGGATGGCCCTACATCTTGTGTGTTCTTGTCTCACTACACCCAAGGGCGTTCGACACTCGCTTTCGCTTCAAATGTGTCAATTGACGACGCCGCATTCGTCATGGTCAGCCCGATGTCGTCCAGCCCGTTTAGCAAACAGTGCTTTTTGAACGCATCCACTTCAAAACTGACTTCGCCACCGTCCGGCCCGGTGATCGTCTGACTTTCCAGATCGACCGTCAGCACAGCGTTCGAGCCGCGTTCGGCATCGTCCATCAGCTTGGCATGTTCTTCCGGCGTGACAACGATAGGAAGAATGCCGTTCTTAAAGCAGTTGTTGTAAAAGATATCAGCAAAACTGGTCGAGATCACACAGCGCACACCGAAATCCAAAAGCGCCCAAGGCGCATGTTCGCGCGACGACCCGCAGCCAAAATTGTCACCGGCGACAATGATCTCGGCATTGCGATAGGCCGGTTTGTTCAAAACGAACGTCTCAATTTCGTTGCCCTTTCGATCATAGCGCATCTCGTCAAAAAGGTTCACCCCCAGCCCTGTGCGTTTAATCGTCTTCAGAAACTGCTTGGGGATGATCATATCGGTATCGATATTGACCAACGGCATGGGGGCCGCAACGCCTGTAAGTTTGTCGAACTTTTCCATCACATCATCTCCCGCACATCGGTGAGTTTGCCGGCAATAGCCGCCGCCGCCGCCATGGCTGGCGACATAAGATGCGTTCGGCCACGGTAACCCTGACGGCCTTCAAAATTCCGGTTCGACGTTGATGCGCAACGTTCCTCTTCGGCCAGTTGGTCGGGATTCATTGCAAGACACATTGAACACCCAGCCATGCGCCACTCGAACCCGGCTTCTTTGAAAATATCAGCCAAGCCTTCTTCTTCTGCCTGCGCGCGGACAAGCCCGGACCCTGGCACGACCATTGCGCGCTTTACGCCGATCTTTTTGCCTTTGACGACCGCTGCGGCCGCCCGCAGATCTTCGATGCGGCCGTTGGTGCACGATCCAATGAAGACCGTGTCGATTTCGATATCGGTCAGCTTCTGGCCCGGCGTCAGCCCCATGTAATCGATCGAGCGTTCTGCCGCACCAACCTTGCCGCCTTCAAAACTGTCGGGCGCTGGCACAACATCGGTGATGGGCAGCACGTCTTCAGGCGATGTGCCCCAGGTCACCACAGGTGCGATGTCTTCGCCACGGATCGTGACGACCTTGTCCCAATGCGCATCCTCATCCGAAAACAGCGTCTTCCAATAAGTCAAAGCCGCTTCCCACTGTGCGTCCTTTGGCGCATGCGGCCGGCCTTTCACATAGTCGAACGTTTTTTCATCTGGCGCGATTAAACCCGCGCGTGCGCCGCCTTCGATGGCCATGTTGCAAACGGTCATGCGGCCTTCCATCGACAAATCGCGGATCGCTTCGCCGCAATATTCAATGACATAACCTGTACCACCAGCCGTGCCCGTGCGACCGATGACCGAAAGCGTGATGTCCTTGGCCGTCACACCCGGGCGCAGTTTTCCGGTGATTTCGACCTTCATGTTTTTGGACTTTTTCTGGATCAATGTCTGGGTCGCCAAGACATGCTCGACCTCAGACGTGCCGATCCCATGGGCCAGCGCACCGAACGCGCCATGGGTAGCGGTATGGCTGTCGCCGCAAACAACGGTCATCCCCGGCAGGGTCCATCCCTGTTCGGGGCCAACAATATGGACGATGCCCTGCCGGACATCGGACACAGGGTAGTAGTGGATACCAAATTCCTTGGCATTCTTGTCCAATGCTTCAACTTGAATGCGGCTGTCTTCCGGCATTTGGTCCGGGTTCTCACGCCCCAGAGTTGTCGGCACATTGTGATCCGGAACGGCAATTGTTTTGTGCGGCGCACGGACCGTTCGGCCGGTCATGCGCAGACCTTCAAAAGCTTGTGGGCTGGTCACTTCGTGAACAAGGTGGCGATCGATATACAAATGGCATGTGCCATCTTCAGCTTCATGAGCGACGTGATCGTCCCAGATCTTGTCATAGAGCGTACGGGATGCGGACATATTCATTTCCTTTTAGGATTTGGCCAAGGGCCAGACAGGGATGGTTCAGCGCTGTCGCTTACGACCCGCTGTGCAAGGTGCAGGAAAGCCCATGAAAGCGCCAAGGCAGCCGCACCCGATCATCCATGTCAAAAACACGTTTCATCCCCGAGCAAATACAGTCTCTTTCCCACAAAATACAACCCCGCCATGTTGCCATGGCGGGGGTCGAACTCGTCCAGCACAAGATTTCGAAATCCCTTACCGGACTAAGAATTAATGCCTAACGATTGGTTAAGCTAAGTGTTTGGAGAATAACATTGCGCTCAATCGCCCTCAAATTCGCAAAGCGTATGGACATTCATGCCCAGCGCTTCGATTTTCTTGCGCCCGCCCAGGTCAGGCAGATCGACGATAAAGGCGCAGCCTACGATCTTGCCCCCCATCCGTTCGATCAGCTTGATTCCCGCTTCGCATGTGCCGCCGGTCGCCAATAGATCGTCAATCACCAGAACTTTTTCACCTGGTTCGATAGCGTCGTCATGAACCTCCATCACGGCTTCGCCGTATTCCAGCTGATAATCTTCTGAAATTGTTGCGCCCGGCAGTTTTCCCTTCTTTCTAATCGGCACAAAACCGACCGAAAGCTGGTGCGCAATAGCACCGCCGATAATAAAACCGCGCGCTTCTAGCCCGACAACCTTGTCAATTTCTTCACCTGCATACGGATGAAGCAATTGATCCACGCAAATTCGAAACCCACGCGGATCGGCAAACAGCGTCGTCACATCGCGGAACATGATCCCTTCGTGCGGGAAATCGACGATGGTTCTGATGTAGTCCCTGACGGTTTTCTGGCGGTTGTCCATGACAGGCCCCCTTGGTGTTTCTGTTTGATAGAGCGCCGAAGGTCCCTATCCAAGAACGCGCCCGGCCACTGCGTCGAGTTTTGCGACCAAGGCCGGATCACGATTGTCTGGCTGTGTGATGATCGCATATTCCAGCGCCCGATCGCATCCGTGCGGGCAAGGCGCGCGGTGTTTTCCCAGTAAATCAGGCAGCTTTGCCACCAAATTCCGCGCTTGGTCTGCATTTCCCATCAACGTCTTGATGATATCGGTCACATCCACTTCGCCATGATCCGGATGCCAACTGTCATAGTCGGTGATCATCGCGACACTGGCATAGCAAATCTCGGCCTCACGGGCCAACTTCGCTTCCGGCATGTTTGTCATGCCGATCACATCGCAGCCCCAGACTTCGCGATAAAGTTTCGATTCAGCCAATGACGAAAACTGCGGCCCTTCCATCGCCAGATAGGTTCCCCCGCGATGCACCTGAATGCCCGACGCCCGAGCAGCTTTGAAACAGGCGTCACTCAGCCGTGGACATACAGGATGCGCGACGCTGACATGCGCGACGCAACCGGTCCCGAAGAAAGATTTTTCCCGCGCAAATGTGCGGTCAATAAATTGATCAACAACCACAAAGTCACCGGGGGCCATGTCTTCGCGGAATGATCCGCAGGCCGAAACGCTGATCACGTCGGTCACACCCAGACGTTTAAGCCCATCAATGTTCGCCCGATAGGGCACCGTTGTTGGGGAATGAACATGCCCGCGCCCGTGTCTTGGCAGGAAAACCATGCGAACACCGTCCAATTGTCCGGTCAGCATTTGATCCGACGGGTCCCCCCAAGGCGTCGCAACGGTGGTCCATTCGGCCCCGTCCAGTCCATCGATTTCATAGATTCCGCTGCCACCAATGATGCCGATTACTGTTTCGGTCATGCCTGCCCCCTGTTTGCCGGTCACAACCGACAGTAGTGCCATGCCGCCACGGATTTGCAACTGATGTTCAGGGGAAAAAACGAAACCCCCGCCAATGGCGAGGGTTTCCCGTTTCGAAAGAAGTCCCCGGCACCGCGGGCTGGGTGGGGGCTGTTGAAACCACGGCACCGGGGATAGCGTCTTTCGCTACCCTTTCTGAATGCCTTCGAACTGGGGCGACAAGACGGGCCGTCTGAGCCGCTAGAGGGGTTTTTTTGTGGCAAAGTTGCGGCGAGACTTGATTCTCACAACTCTGGCAGGCAGGGTTTAAAGCTATGGCGGTCCATGATCCTACTCCGTTTCCATCCCCAAAGGCAGTGCCGGAAAAAATTGCGTTTGATCGCAAAGAATTAGGCGTTATTTTGGGGCTGTATGGCCGAATGATCGCGGCCGGAGAATGGCGCGACTATGGAATGTCTTTCCTTAAAGATGTCGCTATTTTCTCTGTGTTCAGACGCGCGGCAGAACAACCGCTCTATCGGATCGAAAAAAGACCGCGTTTGCGCGACAAACAAGGCATGTATGCGGTGATCGGTATGGACGGGCGCATCCTTAAGCGCGGCCATGATCTTAAATCCGTACTACGCGTGCTTGAACGCAAACTTATCCGCGCGGTCGATTGAGAACTTATTCAGCCAAAGGCCGCCGCAAGGGGCGTAAACGCGCGGTGACCTGCCCGGACGATGTGGATGCGATGCGCGCGATCACAGCGTGGCGCGGTTCTTCGGTGACCTGCATGTGATGCGCATTCGCGTGGATCAAGGTGCCCTCACCCGTTTCCAGGGCAACGTGATCTTTCCAAAAAATCAGGTCACCGGGCTGGTGTTCATCCGGTCTGGTCCCGGGCATGTCTTTCTGATCCTGACTGTCGGCGGCACACGACCAGCCAATGGCGTGATAGACCGCTTGTATCAGCCCCGAACAATCCAGCCCAAAGCCCGTATTTCCGGCCCACACATAAGGCGCACCCAGATATTGTCTTGCCACATCGACCGGATTGCGGTGCCAATCCAACCAGTCACGGCAATGATGTTTCGGCACAAAACACCTGCCGTCCCGATGCTGAACCTCCAGCCACCTGTCGCTTTCAGCGACGGTATGAAGACGCGTCGTCATATGCAGATCACTCACCAGCGCGCTTTTGATATCTGGCGCTTTGTACCCCCAAGTGGATCGAACACTGACCCAATGCGTCGGCACAATCACAGCACCCAAGGTCTGTTCGGGCAGACAGCCAGCATAGCCATCTTTAAGAGCATGACCAAAGGCATGCCCATCCCGAACATGATCAACTTGAAACGGATCGCCGACCAGAACTTGCCGGTCAGGGCGCGCATCCGGCGATGGCCGCAGCCAAGTGTTTTCTGATGCGCTAGCCTGCATTCAACATCTCAGGCATGGCATCAACCAGGGCGCGAATGCCCTGTCCCACCCCGCCCTTTGGGCGACCGGGGGCGGCACTTGGGGTCCAGCCATAGACATCAAAATGCATGTAACGCGGCGTTTCTGTCACGAAGCGTTTCAGGAACAGTGCGGCGGTGATCGACCCGGCAAAACCGCCTTTTGGCGCATTGTCCAAATCGGCGATGCCCGGTTCAATCATCGGTTCATAGGGCGTCCAAAACGGCATACGCCAGACTGGATCCTGTACGCGGTTCGCCGCCATTTCCAATGCGGCAGCGTCCGGATCGTGGTCAGTATAGAACGGGGCAAGATCGGGCCCAACCGCGACGCGCGCGGCGCCTGTTAATGTGGCCATCGAAATCATCAGGTCAGGCGGGGTTTCATCGGCCAACGTCAATGCATCCGCCAAAACCAGACGGCCTTCGGCATCTGTGTTGTTGATCTCAACCGTCAATCCTTTGCGCGACGTCAGGATGTCGCCCGGACGGAAGGCAATACCGGAAACCGAGTTTTCAACCGCCGGAACCAGCACGCGCAACTGCACCGGCATGCCCAGAGCCATGATCATATGCGCCAGCCCCAGAACATTTGCCGCACCACCCATGTCTTTTTTCATCAACCCCATAGAAGCGCCCGGCTTCAGGTTCAGGCCACCTGTGTCAAAACACACGCCTTTGCCCACCAGGGTCAGATTGGGGCCACTTGCACCCCAGCGCATATCGATCAACCGAGGGGCGCGGGGTGACGCCATTCCGACGGCATGGATCATGGGAAAATCCGTCGCCAAAGCATCGCCCGAAACAACATTTATGGACGCCCCGAACCTGTCTGCCAATGCGCGTGAAGCAATCTCTAATTCGTCCGGTCCCATATCCAGCGCCGGGGTATTGATTAAATCACGCGTCAGGGCTTCGCCCTCCGCAATTGCTTCGACCCGGTCCGCGTCAATGCCATCTGGCGCGATTAGTTGGGCACCATGCGAAGGCGCCGCTCGGTATGTGCCGAACCGATATTGCGACAGCAACCAGGCCAGGGCTGCTTCTTCCGCGGTATCATCATCCAGATCAGACGGAAGCTTCCAAACGCCTTTCGGCAATTTGGCTGCAATGCTGGCTATCAAAAACCGCCCACGTGCATGATCAGTCGTGCTTCCAAGCCCGCCAACCGCCTCGCGAAGTGACCCATCGGGGTTCGGGAACAACAACACGTCACCGAGGCGTGCGATGAAACCGGATTGATCGGCCCAGGTCCTGTCTGTTGCGGACAGTGACGCTTTCCAATCCTCAATCGCTTCCTTCCGGACCAAGGTCAGCAGTTTCGCCTCGCCAGCGTCGGTTGCAAATTTCATCATAGCGTCGGCCCTGCCAATTTCGTTTCGCTTGTCGCAATCGCCAAGCTGGCAGGGAAAACGCGGGTTGCAAGTTCAAATTTGCCGATAGCTGATTTCAAGCAGTGCTGCGAGTGATGTTTCCCCGACACGCACAAGACGTGCAATTACCGCCGCCAATGCAACCGCGTCACAGGTTTCAATAAGTTCTGAGGCTTGATCAACGACAAAAACAACATCCGGCAAGCCGGAGGTTATGGCCAACCGACGCAGCGCGGCAAGTGATGTTGACAAGCGGCCAAATTCACTTGCCGTCCACGACGCCTCGACAGCAGCAAGGCACACGACCATGTCTTCAATGGCGTCTTCGGCCAGATGAACATCGAAACCGCGCCCATCTGCCGGATTTTCCGCCCGTTCAAGTGATATCGTTTCCCTTAAACACAAGGCGATGACTTTATCCGTATTCATTGGTTACCCTTTCCCTCGACCCGAGACAGGTGTAACCGGGGCCCGAAAACAAAGCGTTGATGCCCAGGGAATTTTGCCCGGTATTTGACTTAACATGGAAAAGGCAACGATGGATCAGATCCGCCCACTTCCCAGTTTTCTTGTCCAGCGCTACCACGGCTGGAAAGCAACGAAATTCGCCGAAAACCAGGCATGGTACAAAAAACTGGCGGACGAAGGTCAACGCCCGCGCGGCATGATTATCTCGTGCTGCGACAGCCGTGTGAATGCTCTGGCTCTTTTCGAAGCCGATGCGGGCGAGTTCTTTGTGCACCGCAATGTGGCAAATCTGGTGCCTCCGTATCAGCCCGATGGCGATCCGCGCGGAACCGGCGCAACCATCGAATACGCCGTGACGGCGTTGCACATTCCCCATCTGATTGTGATCGGCCATTCGCAATGCGGCGGGGTGGCAGGATGCCACGCCATGTGTTCGGAAGAGGCGCCACATCTGGACAGCAAGACCAGCCTTGTTGGTCGGTGGATCGACATTCTGCGGCCGGGTTTCGAGCGGATTGACCAAAGCGCGCCAAAAGACGAACAGTTGCGCGCTTTGGAAAAAGAAGCCGTCGTTCTGTCTTTGGAAAACTTGCTGACCTATCCGTTCATCGTCGAGGCTCGTAAGAAACAAGAGCTAAGCCTACACGGTTTGTGGACGGACATCGGCGAAGGCGCGCTCTATCAATACGAAGCGGACGCGCGCAGCTTTACTTTGGTTTGACAGCCACACGTCAAGTGTTACATCGACTGAAAAGTAGGTAACCATGGCTGACATACTTTCACTTGCGACCACGAACCTTATCTCGCCGATAATCCTGTCTTTCGTCTTGGGTTTGGTGGCGGCTCTTGCGCGTTCGGACCTGACCATTCCCGAAGCGGTCGCAAAGGGTATGTCGATCTATCTTCTTTTTGCCATCGGCTTCAAAGGCGGCGCGGGTGTAGCGACGCACGGTGTTGACGCCACTTTGATTGCAACGCTTGTCGCGGCTTTGATTTTGTCCTTTGCCCTGCCGTTCATCGCATTCGCCCTTTTGGGCGCCATGACGCGCCTTGGCACACTGGATCGTGCAGCAGTCGCTGCCCACTATGGGTCAATATCAATTGTAACCTTTGTCGCCGCGACGTCTGTTCTGGAAAGCCAGGGTATATTCTCGGAAGGCTATATGGTGGCCGCTGCCGCTGTTATGGAAGCGCCTGCCATCTTGTCCGCGTTGTGGATAGTCGCCCGCTCGGGCGCGAAAGGCACCGGCACGATGGATGCCGGTCTTTACCGCGAGATCCTGCTCAATGGCTCTATCGTCCTTCTGGTCGGGTCATTCATAATTGGCATGGTCACCGGCGAAGAAGGGCTGGCCACCATTGCGCCGTTCATCATCGCGCCGTTCCAAGGGGTGCTGTGTCTGTTCCTGTTGGACATGGGGCTTGTCGCGGGTCGCGGCCTGCGGGAAACGCGCGGCGAAGTCGGGCCGGGTGCTGTCGTATTCGGCATATTGATGCCCTTGATCGGCAGCATCTTTGGGTTAGCCGCCGCGTTCTTGGTTGGGTTGTCACCGGGCGGTGCAGCACTGTTGATGACGCTGTCGGCATCCGCGTCCTATATCGCGGTTCCGGCAGCGATGCGCGTTGCGTTGCCCGAAGCGAAACCGTCAATTTATCTGACCTTGTCACTTGGGGTCACGTTCCCCTTCAATCTGGCAATCGGCATTCCATTATATACAGCACTGGCCACAGCACTTGTCGGAGGTGCACCATGAAGACCCATCAAGCAAAACGTGTCGAGATTATAATAGAAGAACCATTGGCAGGGCGATTGACCGACGCGTTGATCGAGGCGGGCGTGACCGGATATACAATTTTGCCAGTCAAAGGCGGCTCGGGCCGGTCTGGGCGCTGGTCGCGCGCTGGTCAAGTGTCGCGCGGAAGCGGCATGGTCGCGGTCGTATGCCTGATAAAACCTGAACGGTTGGATACGCTTTTGGATGCCGCATTCTCGGTTGTCGAAAAACACATTGGGGTTGTTTCGATCACAGACGCTCACGTGCTGAGAGCAGAACGTTTCTAGTCAGTTACTGCTGCCCGCAATATAGCAGTAGAGATCGCTGACCGTCCGTTTGGCGCGACGACCCGCCGACGATAATGAAATTGTCCGGCTTGTTCCCAACGCAGTGTGAATGGTGTCCGGCATTGCCGCGCGGCGCGGCCTTGGCAGCGCTCGTTTGCGCTTTTCGCGCTTTTCCAATCCCTCAAGGATCGAGAAAACAACGTCATCCGAAATTGGCTTCATGGCCCACAACTCCCCGGTGTCCACCTTTGCAAATCTCAGGTGAATACGGCGAAAGTCAGGCAAAATGTGTCAAGAAACCGGCAAGGCAGACTGTTGCCGACAAGGTGTGAACGGGATCACGCCAAGGTTCTAACTGGCTTTTCTTGGCAACCTCGTGAAGACACCAGCGAATACTCGTATACGGCTTTTTGCAGAAAATTCGAATGATCCGGCCCAAAATACAAAAATCCGGGCCAAACGGCCCGGACTTTGTTTAATGCCGATTGGCTTATCCCTTTTTGAGAATACGGTTCCCCAAAAGTTCGGCAATCTGCACGGCGTTCAGCGCGGCCCCTTTCCGAAGGTTGTCGGAAACGCACCAGAAATTTAAACCGTTTTCAATCGTGCCGTCCTGCCGGATGCGGCTGATATAGGTCGCAAAGTCACCGACGCATTCTACCGGTGTCGTATACCCGCCATCAACGCGCTTATCGACGACCATGATGCCCGGGCTTTCGCGCAGAATGTCACGGGCTTCATCTTCGTCCAGAAATTCCTCTGTTTCGATGTTCACGGCTTCCGCATGGCCGACGAAAACAGGCACACGCACACAGGTGGCAGTGACCTTGATCGCGGTATCGACGATCTTTTTCGTCTCGACGACCATTTTCCATTCTTCCTTCGTCGATCCGTCTTCCATAAAGACGTCAATCTGGGGAATGACGTTGAACGCAATCTGGCGTTGGAATTTCGTCGGTGGGACCTCGACCGTAGGGTTATAGACGGCCTTTGTCTGTTCCCACAATTCGTCCATTCCGTCCTTACCGGCACCGGAAACCGATTGATACGTGCTAACCACCACCCGCTTGATCTTGGCACGATCATGCAACGGCTTGAGCGCGACAACCATCTGAGCGGTCGAACAGTTCGGGTTTGCGATAATGTTGCGGGCCTTCACGCCTTCAATGGCGTCAGGGTTCACCTCTGGCACGATCAGCGGAATGTCCGGCTCGTATCGATACAGCGACGAATTGTCGATTACGACACATCCGGCTTTTGCAGCCTTTGGCGCATAGTCTTTTGTAGGCCCCGACCCAATGGCGAAAAGGGCAATATCGAACCCGGAAAAATCGAATGTGTCCAGGTCCTTTGTCTTCAGTGTTTTGTCGCCATAGCTGACCTCGGAACCAAGAGATTTCCGGCTCGCCAGAGCCACAACCTCGTCTGCGGGGAACTGGCGTTCAGCCAGGATGTTCAGCATTTCGCGGCCCACGTTTCCAGTGGCGCCGACGACAGCGACGCGATAGCCCACTTTGACCTCCTATGGTGTTGGGATGGCGGGGCTATAGCGTGGTTGGCAAGTGGGGGGAAGTGGAACCTTGCGATCCAAAGACTGGGTCAGTCCTATTCCGTCAAACGGTACAGTCAACGCCATCCTCATAACGCGCACCAACAAAAATGGGGCGCCCAATGGCGCCCCAGTCGATCAGTCCGCTAACAGGGAGTATTAGCAGCTGTAGTAAAGCTTGAATTCCATCGGGTGCGGCGTGTGCTCGTAGGCATAGATTTCTTCCCACTTAAGCGCCATGTACCCTTCGATCTGGCTCTTCGTGAACACGTCACCGGCCAACAAGAAGTCCGAGTCGGCTTCCAGCTCGGCCATGGCCTCGCGCAGCGACGCACAGACGGTTGGAATGCCTTCCAGCTCTTCCGGTGGCAGATCGTACAGATCCTTGTCCATCGGTTCGCCAGGATCGATCTTGTTCTTGATGCCGTCGAGACCAGCCATAAGCAGCGCGGCAAAGCACAGATACGGGTTTGCCGACGGGTCGGGGAAACGGGCTTCCACACGCTTGGCCTTGGGGCTTTCCGTCCATGGAATACGGACGCAACCCGACCGGTTCCGGGCCGAATAGGCGCGCAAAACAGGCGCTTCAAAACCCGGGATCAAACGCTTGTAGCTGTTCGTCGATGGGTTGGTGAACGCATTCAGCGCCTTGGAGTGTTTCAGGATACCGCCGATGTACCACAGAGCTTCCTGAGACAGGTCCGCATATTTGTCGCCAGCAAAAAGCGGCTTGCCGTCTTTCCAGATCGACATATTGCAGTGCATGCCCGTGCCGTTGTCGCCTGCGATCGGCTTTGGCATGAACGTGGCCGATTTGCCGTAGGCATGTGCGACCTGGTGAATGACGTACTTGTACTTCTGCAGGTGATCCGCCTGCTCGGTCAGCGATCCGAAGATCAGGCCAAGCTCGTGCTGACAAGACGCAACCTCGTGGTGATGCTTGTCCACCTTCATTCCCATGCGCTTCATGGTCGACAGCATTTCCGAACGGATGTCCTGGCCGTCATCAATTGGTGGAACCGGGAAATAGCCACCTTTGACACCGGGACGGTGGCCCATATTGCCCATCTCGTAATCGGTGTCAGTGTTCCATGACGCGTCGATGGCATCGACTTCGTAAGAAACTTTGTTGATCTCGGTCGAGAACTTAACGTCGTCAAACAGGAAGAACTCGGCTTCCGGCCCCCAGTAAGACACGTCGCCGATACCGGACGACTTCAGATAGGCTTCGGCCTTTTCTGCAGTCGAACGCGGGTCGCGGTCATAGGCTTCCCCAGTGTCCGGCTCAACAACCGAACAATGTACGGCCATGGTCTTTTCCGCGAAGAACGGATCCAGATAGGCTGAATCCGTGTCTGGCATCAGTTTCATGTCCGACTGGTCAATCGACTTCCAGCCCGCGATGGACGAGCCATCAAACATAAAGCCTTCTTCCAGAAAATCCTCGTCGACCTGATCCGACATAACCGTCACGTGCTGCAGCTTGCCGCGTGGGTCTGTGAAGCGGATGTCTACGTATTCGACGTCCTCGTCCTTGATTTGCTTAAGCATGTCGCTCTTGCTCATGGGTGTCACCCTCTCCCGTAAATTAGCGTTGTTCGATTGGAATTAGAGCGCGTCTGCGCCGGCTTCGCCGGTACGGATGCGGATTGCCTGACTGATGTCGCTGACAAAAATTTTGCCGTCGCCAATCTTGTCAGTCTTGGCAGCGGCAACGATGGCTTCAAGCGCCGCATCGACCTGATCATCAGGCAACACGACCTCGATTTTGACCTTGGGCAAGAAGTCCACAACGTATTCCGCGCCGCGGTAAAGCTCGGTGTGGCCTTTCTGGCGGCCAAACCCTTTGACTTCCAAAACGGACAGACCTTGCACGCCGATTTCCTGAAGGGCTTCTTTTACTTCATCCAGCTTGAATGGCTTGATGATCGCCTCAACCTTTTTCATGTTCCCGACTCCCTTTGAGTTCTTTGGCGTCAGACCATTTGGCGGCAACTGGCTCAATCTGAGTGCTTGGGGAAGACCCCGCCAAACCCTTGATTGGCCCCGTTTTGCCTATTTTTTAATCATATCGCACACAGTATCGCCAAAATTAAAACTTCTGTCTGCGCGACCGCGCCCCGTGACAAACTGCCACCGGCTGCGCAGGTCGGTTTTGACCTATCGCGCAATCGGGACCAAATCATCGCCGACAGCCCTGAAAACGAAAGAAGCCGCCTTGACGGGCCTCTTGTGTCGACTGGCTCGCCGGTAAGAGTCGCCCAAACGTCTTGTTGGAAATTTTTCGATTCTTAACAGGGGCTTGATGCCTGTCTGCTTTACCTTACACTTGGCAAAAATACCGGGGGAGGTGGGACATGAGCCCGATCACGTCTTTGGACGGCCAAAACGATTTGCCGCGTTACTTTGCAGCAACCTTTTCGTTAGCCAAGAAAATGCAGAACGGGCGCGTAGATTTCGTGCTGCCCGACGAACGTCGCTTTCGCGTTGATGCGCCGACCCCGGGGCCGGTGGCTGAAATTGTCATACACAACCCCGACACCTTCGCGCGCCTGATCCGCGAAGGCGACCTGGGCATGGCAGACGCATATCTCGAAGGCTGGTGGTCTACCCCGGACCTTCAGGCTTTTATGGATGTGGTCCACGCAGACAATAATGACGCTTATGACAGCTTTGCTGGAATGCGGATTGTGAAGCTGTGGGAACGTCTTCGCTATTGGATGAAGCGAAACACCAAAGATCAGGCCAAAAAGAACATTTCTTATCACTATGATCTTGGCAACGAATTTTACGGACTTTGGCTTGACGAAACGATGACATATTCATCGGCCATCTTTGAAACCGGTCAGGAAAGCCTCGAAAAAGCCCAAACTGCAAAATACGCCAGCATGGTCGATCAGATGGGCGCACAGCCCGGGGACCACGTTTTGGAAATCGGCTGTGGCTGGGGTGGATTCGCGGAATATGCCGCAAAAGAACGTGGCCTAAATGTGACGGCGTTAACAATCAGCCGCGAACAGTATGATTATGCACAAGACCGCATCAATCGGGCAGGCCTGTCCGACAAGGTAGAGTTCAAGTTGCAAGACTATCGTGACGAACAGGGCACCTATGATGGCGTCGCATCAATCGAGATGTTCGAAGCCGTGGGCGAACAGTACTGGCCAGTCTATTTCGAAACTGTCCGCGACCGCCTGAAGCCCGGTAAGAACGCCACACTACAGATCATCACCGTCGCAGATGCGCGCTTTGAAGTTTACCGTAAGTCTGTGGATTTTATACAAAAATACATTTTTCCAGGCGGCATGCTTCCATCCCCGTCAGTCTTGCGCAAAGAAGTTGAACGCGCTGGCCTGAACGTCAAAAAATCCATCGAATTTGGCGAAAGCTACAGCCAGACATTGCGCCGCTGGCACGACACATTCAATGAACGCTGGGACGATGTAGCGTTGCTTGGATTCGACGGTCGCTTCAGAAGAATGTGGAACTTTTACCTAACTTCTTGCGCGGCAGGCTTCCATTCCGGTTGTATTGACGTAACGCAAATTACGGTCACCAAACCGGGATAGGAAACCATGCCCACCGGCGCAAAACTAATTGGCGCGCTGACTTTCGCAGCTCTCGCCTATTTTCTTTCTGACCTGATCAAGCCGCTGTTGCCCGAAGGCACACCGGTCGGTCGCTTGTCTGACATCAACGCCGTCGTCGGTTTTCTGATGGGGTGGAAGGTCATGGGAAAGGGCGCGGGTCGTACGTATCGCCAGTCGTTGGGTTATGGGTTCACGACCATGGCCGCGATCGTGTTCTGGTGCCTGCTGGTGTGGTCCGGGTATGAAATGCTGAAGCGGTCGCTCAAGCTTTACTATGACGGACCGATGGAAGCCTTGCAGGAAATGGGCCAGCTATACGTTGACTATGCAAAGACCGTTGCGGCTCAGGAAGTTATTCTTCCCGCAGTGATCGGCGTTCTATTTGTATCGTGGCTGACCGAATATTTCGCCCGGCGCTGGACCTGAACGCACCTAAGGCGCAGTCAAGCCGTTAGATCAACCCAGGCTCCAATTTCAGCAGATCGATAAACCGCGGCTTCGGCCGCGGCAACAGCCTTATAATTCTCGGCCGTGTTTTCGAACGATCCGCGCCCGTCCAGGGCGTCGACCACATGCTTTTGCAGATGATACACACAGTCACCGCCGAAACCGGCATGGCTGGTTGGGGCCAGCAGTTCTACCGGCTGGGTCGTACCAAACTTGCGCAAACGCACCGACCCATCGCCCAACACGGAAAGCGTGCCAAGCGTGCCTTCGACCAAGGCTTCGCCCATCGTGCAACGCGTGTTGGACGCCGCGTGGTCCAGCAAACGGTTCCCGTCAAAAAGGCCGCGCTTGCCGTCCCCGAAGTCGAACAGAATATACCCTGCATCTTCGCCCGAGATCGCGGGGTTCATGCGTCGCAGATCCGCAAAGACCCGGCGTGGTTGGCCCAATAGAAAGCGGAACGTATCAATCCAATGCACCGCCGTTTCATGTACAAGAAACCGGGGCATTGCCTGAAAGTACGGCTGTCGATCCAAATAGGCATCTGCCCCCTGCCCGTCGCCTGGGCGCAAACGAAACGTCAGCTGCAAAACATCGCCGATCTCGCCGTGGTCCAGAGCCGACTTGATCTTGCGATACCACGGCTGAAAACGAAAATTTTCGTGCACTACGACAGGAATGCCGGTTTCCTTTGACCGCGCGATGATCTGTGCCGTTTGATCAGGTGTTTCGCAAAACGGTTTCTGGCATATTATGACTTGCGGCTTGTGATCAAACGCCGCCTGAAGAACCTCGAAATGCGTCGCTGGGGGCGTGATGACATCAACGATATCCGGCGCATGGTCGGCCAACATTTTCGATGCATCCGAAAAGGCGGCGTGACCCGTCGCCTGTGCCTTGCCAAGATCCGCGTCAACCGACGCCACAACCGTCGCATTGGAAATACGATGCCAGGCTTCATAGTGAAATTGGCTGAAATATCCGGCACCAATGCAACCGACACGAAAGGGCATGTTGTCTCCCACCCGGGTGGATCAGTGGCTGTCTCGACCCGGAAAGCAAGGTGGCGGAGAGACAGGGATTCGAACCCTGGAGACGGTTTCCCGCCTACACACTTTCCAGGCGTGCGCCTTCGACCACTCGGCCACCTCTCCGTTCGGGCCATCTAGCCGAGACGACCCATCGGTTGCAAGCCTCGGCGCAGAAAGAAACGTCGCGCCGTCATGCCCTGTGGCTTTATGCGCCTTCCGGCCCCGGCTCCCCACTGGTCAGGGTTTCAGGATTTCGGATCCAGATATCGCGCTGGGCAAACGGGATCTCGATCCCTTCTTCGGTGAACCGGCGCGCAATTTCGTGGTTTATCGCCGACTTCACAGACAAACCAAAGCTAATGTCGGTCAGTATCGCCCGGATCTCAAAGTCCATGCTGTCTGCCCCGAAGCCCTGAAAGATAACATTTGGCGGCGGATTGACCGCGACCAGCGGGTTGTCGTCGGCAATCTCTTTCAGGATGGCCGCCACCTTTTGGGTATCGTTCCCATAAGCCACGCCAACAGGCACAATCACCCGACCGATAGAATTACCGCGCGTCCAGTTGGTGACTGTGCCTGATATCAAATCGCCATTGGGTACAATCACGTCGGTTCGGTCAAAGGTCTCGATCCGGGTGGACCGAACACTGATTGCTTTGACGATCCCCATCTGACCGTTCACCTCAACCCAATCACCTTCGCCGATGGGACGTTCGATCAACAAGATAATCCCGCTGACGAAGTTGTTCACGATGTTCTGAAGACCAAAACCGATGCCAACGCCCAAGGCCCCGATAACGATGGCAAAAGACGACAGGTTCAACCCGGCCGCCGTGATCGACACCAAGGCGGCAATGGTCATGCCGACATAACCAACACCCGACACTATGGCGTTTTGCCCGCCCTTATCCATCTTGGTGCGCGGCAGAACCGAAGACCGAAGCGTCCCTTGGACAAGGCGGGTCAGGCCAAACCCAATTGCAAAAACAACCGCCAGCGTCAGAACATTGCCGGGCGATATCGTTGCATCGCCCAAACGGATCCCGGTTTTAAACTGTGACCAAACCTCGCCCAAGTCTGAATTTCGCGCGCCCCAGATCAATGCAAAGGCCGGCAAGGCGCATAGCGTTGCACCAAGGCTCAGCAAAACCGGTGTCAGCGCCTCTTTCGCTTCGTCATCGCCCAGACCACGCAGCAATGCGAAACCGGCGCGCAGCACGTAATGCAGCGCCATCAGAAACGCGATCAACCCCAGCGTCAGCGTCAGCGGATACAGAATACCACGCGCCAGGTTGAAAAAGCCGATGGCCGCAAGAACCGGTGCAGCGATTGCCAGAAACTGAACAACGCCCCCCAGCAAACGAATAACGCGACTTCCGAAATTCGCCTGCTCACCATCTTCGCGCGATCCGCCCAACCGGACCAGTCTGCCAAGGCGGAACAAAACAATCCCAAGCAGGACAAAAACCGGAAACATCAACACGCTTAATGTATCGACGTTGAAATCAACGGTCTGGTGCACAATGGCCTGCAACGAAAACAGACCAGACAAAAGCCCAAGGCTCGAGGCAAGGCGCCGCCCGTTCGTTCTTTCGCGGTCGTCCAGGCGCAAAGCCGTTGGAATGGACTGACGTTCAGGGAACATCCGTCCGCCCAGCCACCGCCCAACGGCATAAGAGACAATCGCCGCATTCACCCCAATTGCCACAGCGCGCCCTGTGCTGCCCAAGATACCGGTCGAGATAAGGGCGGCATTGATCAGAGAAACACCAAGAACAGCGACGACGACCCCCGCGAAAGACACAAGGAAACCATAGACCGTTGGGCCGTGCACACCTGTCCCGGCTTCAATGCGGGACAACAGGTTTTCAATCCAGCGCGGCCCGCGAAAGATCAGGAAAAGCGCCAATCCAAACAAGAGGGCCGCAATGGCCAGCCGTTGCAGAACCCGTGTCCGGTTCCCTTCGCTGGAAACGGACGACACCACCTCAGTTTGGGTTTCCTGGACAACTGCCGCCAATGAACCAAGAGCCGGGGGCCACAATGTCGGGTCCAAAGGCGTGCGCCGCATTTCCAGCAAAGCATCGGTTTGACGGGCGCGAATGATCGCATCAATCTGCCGGATCAAAGCATCAGCGCGCGCAAACCCTTCCACCGCCGACAATTGCGGACTTCGCGCCGCCTGAAGAGCTTCGCGCAATTCGGCCCGACGGGCGGCCAGGCCTGGCTCTTCCGTCTCACCTTCCGCGGGAACCGGACCAAGCGCGTCAAGCTGTGCCTCCAGCGCTTCGATCTGCACCGCATTGGCGTCTTGTCCGTCCAGCATGGTTTCACGCCATTCGACAAGCGAAGCCCGCAAGGCCTCAAAACCGCTGTCGGGCAAACGTTCGTTCGCCAGACTGGTTTCAACCGAACCGGCGAAACGGTCAAACTCGGCAAAGTCGATGGCCTGCGCAACCGCCGCAAACGCGGACAGCCACAGAAAAACAAGCGCTGACAAAACACGCATCATACGCTCAACCTTCAAACACGGCCGGCAAAATGCGCTCGTCCCCCTCCATCCAGGGCGGCAAGGGCAGCCCTTTTTCACGCAGGAAATCCGGGTTGAACATCTTGGACTGATAGCGATTGCCATAGTCACAAAGAATGGTCACGATCGTATGTCCCGGCCCCATATCACGGGCCAGACGCATCGCGCCGGCAACGTTGATGCCCGACGATCCACCAAGGCAAAGTCCCTCATCGGCCAGCAGGTCAAAAACAATCGGCAAGGCCTCAGCATCTGGGATCTTAAAGGTGAAATCGGGCGTAAACCCTTCAAGGTTGGCCGTGATCCGACCTTGCCCAATGCCTTCGGTGATCGAATTGCCATCGGGCGGCGTTTGATCTGTGTAAAGCTGGTACAAACCCGATCCATCGGGATCAGACAGCCCAACCTTTACACCTTTCGGCTGCAAGACCTGGGCAACGCCCGCAAGCGTGCCCCCCGACCCAACAGCGCATGTGAACCCGTCAACCGCGCCATCCGTCTGATCCCAGATCTCTGGCCCCGTCGTTTCAACATGTGCCTGCCGGTTGGCGGTGTTGTCGAACTGATTGGCCCAGACCGCCCCGTTCGGTTCAGTTTCGTTCAACCGTTCTGCAAGCCGGGCCGAATATTTCACATAGTTGTTCGGGTTTTTGTAGGGAACCGCAGGCACCTGCACCAATTCGGCCCCGCACAGTCGGATCATGTCCTTTTTTTCCTGGCTCTGCGTTTCCGGAATAACGATGACTGTTCGGTATCCCATCGACGCCCCCACCAACGCCAAGCCGATCCCGGTGTTTCCGGCTGTGCCTTCAACAATCGTACCGCCCGGTTTCAATGCACCTGACGCAACAGCATGTCGAATGATGAACAACGCAGCCCGGTCTTTGACCGATTGCCCGGGGTTAAGAAATTCAGCCTTGCCCAGAATTTCGCAGCCGGTCTGATCAGACGGACCATTCAGGCGGATAAGCGGCGTGTTGCCGACAGCGTCGGCCAGATCTTTGCGAATGTTCATATGCGCGTCCTAGGAGCCGGAAATAGGGGTTTCAATGTAGCGCCGGATAAAGCGACCGATATCGCGCCAGACCGGCGTTATGATAGTCTTTCATGTCTGTGTTCGGCTCGATCGTCTTGGCAACCGGTGCCGGGCTAAGCACATCCATTGGGTCGGCCTTTTCCGAGGCCACAAAGCCCAACCTTGCAGCGCCAAAGGCTGCACCAAAATCGCCTTCGGACGGAAGATGCAACGAAAGCCCGGTCGCATCGGCAACCAGTTGCACCCAGGCTTCGGATTGTGCGCCGCCGCCAATTGCATAGACGTGATCAACCTGACTGCCAGCGCTTTTGAGGGCCTCCAGGCTGTCGGCAAAGGCATAGGCAACCCCTTCCATGGCCGCGCGGGCCAAATCGGTCACCTCGGTCGCCTGGCTCATCCCGACCAAAGCGCCCCGCGCATGGGCGTTGTTGTGCGGCGTCCGTTCGCCGGACAGATACGGCAAACACACCAGGGCTTCTTTCGGCGCCGTCGCCGGATCAATGCCCGCTGTCAGCTTGGCTGGCGTCTGACTGGTCATGCGCGCAAGCCAGTTCAACGTATCGGTTGCCGACAAAATGACACCCATCTGGTGCCAGACATCCGGTACAGCATGGCAAAAGGCGTGCACAGCCTGCTTGGTGTTCGGTCGAAACCCATCGGTCGACACGAAAAGCACCCCAGACGTCCCAAGCGATGCAAAACCGGTGCCCGGGCGCACAGCCCCGACACCAGCGGCAGACGCGGCATTGTCGCCCCCGCCCCCCGCAATCACTGGCCGGTCTGTCATACCCCAACGCGTGGCCAGTTCGGCGCGCAGCCGTCCACCACCGGCAGACCCTTCGACCAGATCGGGCATTTGCGCTTCCGTCAGGCCAGTCGCCGCCAACAGATCACCGGACCAGGCGCGTTTGCCAACATCCAGCCAAAGCGTCCCGGCGCTGTCTGACATTTCAGAGATATGATCACCCGTCAGACAAAGACGCAGATAATCCTTCGGCAAAAGAACCTTGTCGACGCGCGCAAACACGTCTGGCTCGTTCTTGCGCACCCATTCCAGTTTCGGCGCTGTGAATCCGGGCATGACAAGGTTGCCCCCAATGCCGCGAAAGTCAGCGCGCTGGTCCAGTTCGTCACATTCGGCCGATGACCGGCCGTCGTTCCATAGAATGCAAGGGCGCAGCACGGCGTCATCGGCGTCAATCAGTGTGGCCCCGTGCATGTGGCCCGACAGGCCGATGCCGCGCACACCAGACATAACGTCTGGATGCTCTTTTGACAGGTTGTCCAGCGTCGCCTGCGCAGCAGTCCACCAATCCGCCGGGTCTTGTTCTGACCAGCCGGGCTTGGGTCTTGAAACGGTCAATTCTGCATGCGCCGACGCGATCACCTGCTGCTTGGCGTCCATCACAGCAGTTTTGACACTGGACGTGCCCAGATCGATTCCCAACCAGTATCCTGAAGACACGATGCCTGCCCCGCTACAAATGCTTGGGTCCATAAACCACCATCATCGTTGCGACCGCAAGGCGGTGCCGATGAGATTTGAATGCGGATTTTGTCGGTCAGTTACTTTATACGCAGGTCCGCATGATCGCCTGCGCCTTTGTCAGACGTAAAACGCAGAGTGTTCCCGCGCACTTCGACCTTCTGACAGTTTTGCGGATCAAGCATGTCGTCGTTGACGTACAGGTCCCGGCAAAAATAGCCACCATCCCACGCCCAGTCGCCCGTCACG
This sequence comes from uncultured Paracoccaceae bacterium, assembly GCA_937924905.1. Classification (GTDB taxonomy): domain Bacteria; phylum Pseudomonadota; class Alphaproteobacteria; order Rhodobacterales; family Rhodobacteraceae; genus JAJDOD01. The sequence goes on from CALDUK010000019.1 coordinate 119,210, forward strand.
CGCTGACCAAAGGCGCGGCCAAGAATGCGCCCGTCGCCCGACACTTTCAGCCGAATGCCCAGACGCGTCAGGTCTCGGTCCTCGACAAGGCTGACAAAGCGATCACGCTCAGTGACACGCTGAAATTCCGCAAGCGCCGGGCTTGCAGCAAGAAGCATCAGAAAACTGGCAAAGATAACGCGCATGCTCGGGCTCCGCTACGGTTTTGCTTGTTTCTACGCGGCCTGAACGGTTTTGGATCACCTCAGGCCCAGGACATCCTTCATATTATAATGGCCAGGAGCCTTCCCTTGCCCCCAAATTGCCGCCCGCACCGCACCTCTGGCAAAAAGCCGCCGATCTGTTGCGATGTGGCGCAAAACAATGCGTTCTCCTTCGGATGCGAACATAACGTCATGCTCGCCCACAACATCGCCGCCCCGAATGGCGGAAAACCCGATATCACCGGTTTTGCGCGCACCGGTTATGCCATCCCGGCCGCTGTCAGACACTTCAGACAGCAAAACCCCCCGTCCGGCAGCCGCGGCTTCACCCAACATCAATGCAGTCCCGGACGGCGCATCGACTTTGTGACGGTGATGCGCCTCGACAATTTCAATGTCATAGTCGGCATCAAGGGCGGCCGCGACTTGCCGCGTCAGCTCAACCAGCAAGTTGACGCCCAGGCTCATATTGCCCGCGCGAACAACGGTTGCGTGCCGTGCAGCCGCGTCCAGTTTTGCCAGATGTTGATCAGAAAAGCCGGTAGTTCCAATCACATGTACCGCACGCGCCTGTGCGGTCAGCTCGGCATGGGCGACGGTGGCGTCGGGCGTTGTAAAGTCAATCACCACTTGCGCAGGCGCGATTGCCGCGACCGCGTCATCTGTCACGACAAGACCGCGCTCCGCCCGGCTCATCGCCTCGCCAAGATCACGGCCAACCCAATCGTGGCCGGCCCGTTCAACTGCGCCAATCAACTCAAGCTGATCCGACGCATCGACCTCGGAAATAAGCATCTGACCCATCCGGCCCGACGCGCCCGTAATCACCACCCCCGGTTTATCTGCCATACCATCCTCCTGCCTTTGCGTCTCGATACACCAAGCCAATCCCAAGGTTTAGGTGAAAACGCATGCTTGCCGTTGGACGTCGCAAAGCTTAAGTCGCGTCTCATGTCCAAACGATTTCACGATGGGCCCGGGCCGTCACAAAGACAGCTGCGGGTCGCCGAACTGATCCGGCGGCGGTTGTCGGACGTCCTGAACCAGGGCGACATCCACGACCCCGACTTGAACCGGCTGTCGATCACAGTGGGTGAAGTGACCTGTTCACCCGATCTAAAAATCGCAACAGCCTATGTTCTGCCCCTGGGCGGTGGCAACCGCGAAGAAGCAATTGATGCCCTCAAACGCAACAGGTCCGATATCAGGCGCATCGTGAACAAGGGCCTGCAACTCAAATTCTCGCCCGACTTTCGCTTTCGCATAGACGAAACCTTCGACCGTCTGGACGACACCAGAACCATGTTTGCCGATGAAAATGTTCGTCGCGATATTGATCGCTCTTAGACTGGTTACAGGCGCAGGCCAGGCCGCGGCGTGTCAGGACATCACATTCGACGGCAGTTCCTTTACTGTTTGCTCTGCGGATCCCGCGAAAAACAATCTGCGCCTTTTCCTGAATGGGGACGATGGCGCGCTTTTGGGAACCTTTGGCAACCTGGAAAACCATCTTGGTCCCTCAAAGGTGGTCTGGGCCATGAACGCAGGCATGTACCATCCAGACCGGTCGCCCGTGGGGCTTTATATTGAACAAGGCCGTCAGATCGCGCCCATCGTCACGCGCGCTGGCCCGGGCAACTTTGGGCTTTTGCCAAACGGTGTGCTGTGCCTTGGGGCAAACCGCGCGGCAATATATGAGACCCGCCGATTTGCCGACGGGCAGGTCCTGTGCGACTTCGCCACCCAAAGCGGTCCGATGCTGGTCATCGACAACGAATTGCACCCACGCTTTTTGCCCCAGTCAGATTCGCTGAACATCCGAAACGGTGTCGGTGTCGCACGCGACGGCACGCTTTTTGCGGCTATTTCCAACAACAGGGTCAATTTTCACCATTTCGCACGGCTTTTCCGGGATGTCCTTGAAACGCCCAACGCGCTTTTTCTGGACGGTAGCATCTCGCGCTTATACGCACCACATCTGAACCGTGCGGACCCCGGTCTGCCCATGGGCCCCATGCTGGGCGTCGTCGCGGATTGACAACCCCGCCATCCCCAGTGATAGCACCCCCCGATTGAAGGAGGCCCCGATGGCACGCCGCAAAAATGGCCGCGATATTCACGGCTGGCTTATTGTCGACAAACCGCGTGGTCTGACCTCGACGGCTGTGGTGAACAAAGTGCGTTGGGCGCTGGCTGCCAAGAAGGCGGGTCACGCCGGCACGCTGGACCCCGAAGCCACTGGAATTCTGGCCGTTGCCCTGGGAGAGGCCACAAAAACAGTACCTTACGTGACCGACGCACTGAAAGCCTATGAGTTTGAAGTCCGGCTGGGCCAATCCACCAACACAGATGATGCCGAAGGCGAGGTGATCGTCACCTCGGACACGCGCCCGTCGGACGACGCCATCCGCGCGGCTCTGCCCGGCTTTGAAGGCGATATTCAGCAAGTGCCCCCTGCCTTTTCAGCCGTAAAGATCGACGGTGAACGGGCCTATGCCAAGGCACGCGCCGGGGAAGATGTGACACTGTCTGCCCGCCCGCTCTACGTCGAAAGCCTGCGCTTTCTGGACCGCCCGGATAACGATCACCTGCGGCTGGAACTGGTCTGCGGCAAAGGCGGGTATGTGCGCGCCATTGCACGCGATCTGGGCGAGCTTTTGGGGTGCAAAGGCCATGTCACCGCTCTGCGTCGCATTTGGTCCGGGCCGTTCGAGCTGGAAGACGCAGTGACGATGGACCAGATCGAAACGCTGGCCAAACAACCCGAGCTGGACGAAAAACTGCTGGATTTGACCGCTGGCCTGACCGACCTGCCCGAGCTTCCGACAACCCCCGAAGGTGCCACGCGTCTGCGAAACGGAAACCCGGGCTTTGTGGTGGCGGCCAATGCGGAATTTGGCGATCTTGCCTGGGCGTCTTATCAGGGCGAACCTATCGCGGTTGGTACGTATAAGGCGGGCGAACTGCACCCCAGCCGCGTGTTCCGCCTGTGACCCTGACGCGCCAGCACGACACACAGCATGGATGGCGCGAGGCAACGTATTCTGATTGCGAAAAATACCGCTACAGCTTGCGCATCGCGTGGGCCAAGACCGGCTCGTCTTTGCTGTGTGTCATGTTGAACCCATCGAAAGCCACCGAACTGGCCAATGACCCGACGATTGAACGGTGCGAAAGGCGGGCGCGGCACCTTGGGTTTTCCCGGCTTGAAATCACCAATCTGTTCGCTCTTCGCGAAACCTCGCCCGAACGCCTGAAAGCGTCCAAGCACCCGGAAGGACAGGACAATCTGGCGATGGTTGAAATGGCTGTAAAGCGCGCCGACCAGATACTGCTGGCCTGGGGCGTCCACGGAACGCACCGTTCGCAGAACGAAAAACTGCTGCCCATCTTTCTGGCATCCGGCAAGGCGGTTGTTCATCTTGGGCGCACAAAACACGGGCACCCCAGACATCCGCTTTATGTGCCCTATGCGACCAAACCAATGGCATGGTAGGCTGACCGCACAACTGCGCAACGAGGAAACCCATGGCAAACCAAGACGATGAAAAAGTCGAAGGTCGCATCCACGGCGAACAGTTCGAACCAGCGAAAAAAGACAACATGCTGGAACGCCTGATCTATATGATCCTGATTGCCTTTATGATTTCGCTTGCCCAGACTGTTTTGGGGGTCGTCACGATCATCCAATTCGTCATCATGTTGGTAAACAACAAGGAAAAGAACGAACGTTTGGCGGAATTTGGCACCGATCTTGGTATCTGGGTCGCCAAAGCCGCACGTTACCAAACTGCAGCCAGCGACGTAAAACCCTGGCCGTGGAGCGAACTGGACTGACCCAAGCGGGTCACCCGGCCATCCAATTCACCCTTGAGACACCGGCAAGCCGGGCAAGACGCTGAACTTCGGCTTTCAACCTTTTCAGCCGGTTCTCGGTCACCTGCACACCCGGCTCCCACCAGATGCGGGTGACGTTTAGCACGTCTTTCTCGCGCATCGCTTTCGCCTCCAGCCGCCCGACGAACCGGTCGGCGTCCAGCAGGGGATAGATGTAGTAGCCCCATTTGCGCTTGGCTTCGGGGACGAACATCTCGACGGTATATTCAAACCCAAACAAGCGCTTAAGCCGAAGGCGGTCACGGATCGCCGGATCAAACGGGTTCAGAATACGTAGCCGGGATGAGGGCGACCCAACCTGGGCCAGCCGCGTTTCAATCTCAGCGCACGCATAGGCTGGGGTCCAATTGCCTGTCGCATCTTCGATCTTGACGGGCACCAAACCATCGGCCCGTCGCCTTGCCCAATCCGACACTTCGGCAACCGCGGTTGCATCCCAGAACTTGCGGATTTCGCCCAATGTTCCAAAGCCAAGCCGCAACAAAGCTGCGTCGCAAAGCCAATCAATCTGATCTTTGTCCGCCATGGTTTGGGCGCGGAATTGATCGGGAAAGACCCGTTCGGCCAGATCGTAGTACTTGATAAACCCATCCCGGTGACAGGTCGCAAGCTGCCCGGAATACCAAAGGTAATCCAGCCCCACTTTATGCGACGGACGTTCCCACATATCGCGTTTGCCGGTTGGTTTGGTCTCGAAATCCTTGGTCGACAGCGGGCCTTCGTCGGTGATGCGTCGCAGGATCGCGTCCAGATCAATACGGGGAAGTGCGTTGCCAAACCACGAAGAACGTTCAACTTTTTCTTTCATACGGCGAAACTGACGCTGCCACATCGGCAGGTAAGCCATTGGCAGGACCGATGCGTCATGGGTGAAATGCTCGAACACCGCCCGGTCTTTTGACAGCAGCTTGTTTAGCACCGGTTCGCGATAGGTTTGATCGCGGCTCCACAGGATGTGGTGGTGGGCGCGCGCGATGACCTGAATGGTGTCCAGCTGCACAAACCCCAGCGCTTCGATGGTGCCCAACGCATCTGATTTACCTGTCGGTGCCTGACGCAAACCGTGCGAGGCAAGCCAGAGGCGACGGGCGTCTTTGTTCGGGATCTTCAAGCTGGACATAGCGCTTCTGGCAAATGGGCTGACACCACACGATGGGTCAGGCCCTTGATAACATCAACAAAAAACGCCCCCGGCAAAACCAGGGGCGTTTGTTCTTTGAAAAAGAACTGGGTATTTCTATTCGTCTTCGTTCTTTTCGGGCGCTTGTTCTTCGCCTGTTTCCTGGTTCACCATCTTCATGGCCAACCGCACTTTGCCACGGTCGTCAAAGCCCAGAAGCTTGACGTACACTTCCTGGCCTTCCTTCAGAACATCGGACGGATGGTTCAGGCGGCGGTTTTCGATCTGGCTGACATGGACCAAACCGTCGCGCTTGCCGAAGAAGTTCACGAAGGCCCCGAAGTCAACGATTTTGACGACTTTTCCTTTATAAACCATACCTTCTTCGGGCTCGGCCACGATCGAGTGGATCATGTCATAGGCCTTCTGGATAGCGTCGCCATTGGGCGAAGCAATCTTGATGACGCCGTCGTCATTGATGTCGACCTTGGCGCCCGAAACCTCGACGATTTCGCGGATAACCTTGCCGCCCGAGCCGATGACTTCGCGGATTTTATCCGTTGGAACGGTCATGGTTTCAATGCGCGGTGCGTGGACGCTGAACTCGCCCGCGCCCGAAAGCGCTTTGTTCATTTCGCCCAGAATGTGCATCCGGCCTTCTTTGGCCTGCGCCAAAGCTTTTTCCATGATTTCCGGGGTGATACCGGCCACCTTGATGTCCATCTGCAGGGACGTAATGCCGTTTTCGGTACCCGCCACTTTGAAGTCCATGTCGCCCAGGTGATCTTCGTCACCAAGGATGTCGGTCAGGACGGCGTAGGACCCGTCGTCTTCCATCACAAGGCCCATAGCAACACCCGCAACCGCAGCTTTCAAAGGCACGCCTGCATCCATCATCGACAGCGAGCCACCGCAGACCGTGGCCATCGAGGATGAGCCGTTGGATTCAGTAATTTCGCTAACCAAACGAATGGTATAGGGGAAATCTGTTGCACTTGGCAGAACCGCCTGAAGCGCACGCCAGGCCAGTTTCCCGTGCCCGATTTCGCGCCGACCCGGAGGGCCAAAACGACCCACTTCGCCAACCGAATAGGGTGGGAAATTATAGTGCAAAAGAAAGTTCGAGCGGAAGTTCCCGTGCAGCGCATCGATGATCTGTTCGTCATCGCCTGTGCCAAGCGTGGTGACGATCAGGCCCTGCGTTTCGCCCCTTGTAAACAAGGCCGAACCGTGGGTCCGGGGCAGCATGCCGGTTTCGCAGACGATGTCGCGAACCTTGTCCAGCGCCCGCCCGTCGATCCGTTTGCTGTCTTTCACGACCGCGCCACGCAGGATCGAACTTTCCAGCTTTTTCAACGCTGTACCAAGATTCGGATCGGCCAGCTGATCATCGGACAAGGCGTCCTTGATCGCAGCTTTGGTGGCTGAAACCGCTGCAACGCGTTCCTGCTTGTCCAGGATCGCATATGCGGCCCGCATCTGATCTTCGCCAGCGGCCTTAACCGCCTGAAAAATATCAGCATAATCTGGTGGTTGGAAGCCAAACGGTTCTTTCGCGGCTTCTTCGGCCAGGCCGATGATGCAATCGATCACAGGCTGGATTTGTTCGTGCGCAAAGGTCACGGCACCCAGCATTTCGGCTTCTGTCAGCTCGTATGCTTCCGATTCCACCATCATCACGGCGTCTTTTGTGCCCGCAACAATCAGGTCCAAACGCTGGTCCGGATTGTTCCGGAGATCCTGCATATCATCGACCGTTGGGTTGAGGACATATTCACCATCTTCAAACCCAACGCGGCAACCTGCGATTGGGCCCATAAATGGTGCACCCGAAAGCGTCAAAGCCGCGCTTGCCGCGATCATCGCAACAACGTCCGGGTCATTAACCAGATCGTGAGAAAGAACTGTGCATATTACCAACACTTCGTTCTTGAAGCCCTCGACGAACAGGGGGCGAATTGGGCGGTCGATCAGCCGTGAGGTCAGCGTCTCTTTTTCCGTTGGACGCGCTTCACGTTTGAAGAACCCACCGGGGATTTTACCGGCGGCGTAGTATTTTTCATTGTAGTGGACGGTCAGGGGGAAAAAGTCCTGGCCTTCCTTCTGCTCTTTGGCAAACGTCACGTTTGCCATGACAGAGGTTTCGCCATACGTGGCGATCACAGACCCATCGGCCTGGCGGGCAACCTTGCCCGTTTCCAGTGTGAGCGTTTCTTCGCCCCACTGGATGGATTTTTTGACTTCGTTGAACATGCTTCATCCTGTCTGGGATGACGCGGCCCTCCGCTCATCCCGTTGAAATGGCGGCCGCATTGCCGCCGACCCCTATCCTGTGTGTCACGCCGGGGTCCAATGCGTCACGTCTCAGACAGTGCGGCGCTTACAGCAGTTTGTCTGTAAGGGAAAGAGAAACCCTTGGTGATGCGGATTGCGTCCAGCGGCAGAACAGTCCGCTGGAATTGCCATAGGTTTGCCAAGGTTCATTCAAATCGCCGCCGCTTGGCAGTGGTACACCTATGCCCGTTGTAGAACGGTTTAAGAGGTATCTTCACATGCGACGCTATCTGACAACTTTCGCTTCGCGTCTGTCTGGTCTGGTTCAGAAACCTGCGCCTTTGGATCCTGATTTGCCGCCACTGCGTCGTCGGGCGTCCAGAATTGTTGTGCCGCATCGGCGCAACTTGCGAACGTCGCGCGTGTTGTCGCGTTTGGGCTGACCGCCTGCATCGTTCCGGCGGCGGCGTGCAGCGCCGGTTTCAGCACACCGCTTGCAGTCATTTCGTTGATCAGCGCCTTGGCCGTGGCCGGGCTGACCCGAAGTTTTGCGATCAGATCGGTCGCCGACAGGCTGGCGCGAGTGCGGGCCTGAAACACGGCGAGACCGTACATGTAACGGTTATAGCCTGCGGCAATGGGCGCGGTGCGCAGCGGCATGGGCATCAAAGCTGTGGCGCCTGCGGCCCCGAGGGTGGCCAGGAACATTCTGCGTTTCATGTGCCCTAGATAGGGATCATTTTGATCCAATGCCACAGGACGGCGCGCGGCCCGCCATGTAACTTATTGATGCGTAATGGCATTTTCAGGCCCGCCGCGCGCCAGCTTTCGATTTGAACACCCGATGCGCACCCAGTTCGGGCGCCCCCCCCGAAGCGGCCAGTTCGGCATAATAGTCAGCCAACAGATCCGCGCCAAATTCGGGCGTTGCATCCGCATCATAGCGCCCTTGTTCGGCATCCCAGACCAACATGGATTCGCTTGCATAGTAATGACCAATGCGCGCCAGTTCGGCTTTTTCCCGTACTCTGTCCGACATAAGGGACAGCGCGCCAAAGCCTTTTGCCAGTGCACCCATCACCCCCATCGGCACATGTTTGAATTGCGGCGTTTGACCCAAGGCGGCGAACATCAACCTGCCCTGATCCAGCGGTGTCAGCGCAGGCCCGGGCCCGCCGATGGGCAGAATGCGATTGGCCAGCGCCGGATCGTCAAGACAGCGCAATAGAAACCGCGCCACATCCCGGTCGCTGATCGGTTTGCAGGCGGTTTGCTGACCGTCGCCGAAGACCAGAAACGGTTTGCCCGCGCGCAGCCGGTCGATTTGCCCCGATATGGATTTGAAAAACGCGGTCGGGCGGACAATGGACCAGGTCAGAGGGGCCGCCTGAAGCTCGGCCTCGAAGGCCAGTTTGGCGTGTTGAAACGCCAGCCGGGGTTTCTGGACACAGATCGCCGACAGAAGCACAAAGCGCGGGGTTTTTGCTGCGATTGCAGCTTTCAGGACGCGGCTGTTCAGCGCGTGGTCAACCTGCCAGGCCTCAAGCCCGGTGCGCGAGGCAAGGCACGAGATGATCGCATCCACAGGTGTGTTGGTCAGCACCTGGGCCGGGTCGTCGGGGGTGAAACCATCCGCCATGTCGTCTTGTGGCGTCCGGACAGGGGAAATCACGCGGTGGCCCGCAGCCGTTAACGCGGCATGGGTCGCGCGGCCAATGGTGCCGGTTGCGCCCATCAACATGACGGTTTGGCGGGTCATGCCACCAGTCTAGCCAGATGGCGCATGGCTGGCTATCCCCGGGACAGGCTTACAGACCGCATTGCCAGAGGCGCACCTTGATGCCGCCGTGATCCACGACCGGGCCGGGCGCGTCCCACGGCAGGCCCGTGGTGCGGGCCAGCGCCCCATCTGATGCAATCAACGCAATGCGCCAACCCGGGAAGCGGTCCCGCATGACCTGACCAAAACTGGCATAAAGCCCTTTGAGCGCGCCTGTCTTGCCAATGCGACCGCCATAGGGCGGATTTACAATGACCAACCCCGGCGGGGCGTCGGGCGGGCTGACATCGGCAATTGGCCGGGTCTCGAAGCTGGCGATGTGGTCGACACCGGCGCGGACGGCGTTGCCGGTGCTGATCCGGGTGGCGCCTTCGTCACGGTCTGACCCGAAGACGCGAATGTCTGTGGTCGGACAAGCGGGCGTTGGCAGAGGCGCCGCGTCGACCCCGGCAAACTGTTCGAAGGCAAAGGGCCGCGACCGGCCGGGCGGCAAACCAAGCGCCATTTCCGCCGCTTCGATCACAAAGGTGCCCGAGCCGCACATCGGGTCCAGCACCGTGGTGCGCCCGTCATAGCCAGCGCTCTGCAAAAACAAAGCCGCCAGCGTTTCGCGCATGGGGGCTTTGTTCAGTTCCGGTTTGTGGCCCCGCTTGTGCAAAGCCACCCCGGATGTGTCCAGGCTAAAGACAGCCAGATCATCCTCGATGCGCAGTTTCACCGACAGGCCGGTTTTGCGGTCCAGAACATAGCCCGCGCCGACCAGCGCGTTTTCAACACGTTCGGTCGCGGCTTTCGCGTGATAGATACGGGACTTGCGGCAGGTGGCGTCCACGCTGACCGCCGCGCCGGGGGGCAGCCAGCTGTCCCAGGGAATGCGGCGCGCGCGTTTATCAAGCTGAGCCAGATGCAACGCGCGAAATTCGGCGATGCGCAACAACACACGCGTCGGGCCGCGCAACACCCGGTTGGCACGGATGACCTCGGAAAACGGGCCGGACAAGGTCACGCCACCGGGTTCGATCGCGGTCACCTTGAAACCTGCCGCGCGCGCTTCGTCAGCGACGACAGGCGCCAGACCCGGCACCGAGATCAAAAAGAAGGACAGCGCGTCTGGCTCAGGCACAGGACAACCTGCCTGTCTTCATCTTGCCAAAAATACGCAAAATTTCGGGGGGACAGCGTCCCCCCGATGGGTCGTCGCGCGGACCGCGCGGCGACATCACATCAGCGGCGCAGGCCGAGCCGTTCGATCAGGCCCTGGTACCGTGCGACATCCTTCGCTTTGACATAGTCCAAAAGCTTGCGGCGTTGCGCCACCAGCTTCAACAGGCCACGGCGCGAGTGGTTGTCTTTTTTATGCGTTTTGAAATGTTCGGTCAGCGTGGCGATCCGGCTGGACAGAATGGCCACCTGCACTTCGGGCGAACCGGTGTCGCCGTCCTTTGCGCCGAACTCTTTGATCACGCGTGCTTTTTCTTCAGCTGTAATCGACATCGGGGTCTCCTTCATTGTTTATGGCACAAGCCGGGATGTCGTCCAGCAGGGCCCGTGGAGTTAGGATCAGCGGCGTATAGGCGAAGACCATCCGCATGGAAAGCGTTTTCTGCGGTGTCGCCGCCTTGTGATTTTCAGGGGTTCAGAGAATACTCAACCCGCAGCGTGGGAGTGGTTGTATGGAACTCTGGCTTCTGATCGGGGCGGCTTTGGCGTTTGGTCTAAGCGGTCTTTTGGGCGGCGGCGGCAACGGCGGCGGTTCGGGCGCGCCCGAAGCCGAAGGCCCACCGCCAACGGCAGAAGGCGACAGCGGCGATAATGTTCTGACAGGTTCACCCTTGATCGGGGATGCCATCTATGGGCGCGCCGGCGCGGATACGATCACCGGCGATGTCGGCGATGACTATCTGGATGGGGGTCTGGGCGACGATGTCATTGACGGCGGCATTGGTGCAGACACGATTTCCGGCGCTTTGGGCGCGGACAGCATCACCGGTGGACCGGGCAATGACCAGATCCTGGGCTTTGGCGGGGCCGACACGGTCGACGGCAGCGCGGGCAATGACACCATCAACGGCGGCGACGGGGCCGACAGTTTAACCGGGGGCACCGGCAGCGATTCCATCGAAGGCGGTCTGGGCGGCGATATTCTCAGCGGTATTCTGGCGGACCCCGCCGATTTCCCGACAACCGATCTGGACGGGGCCGATACATTGGAAGGGTGGGGTGGCGCTGACCGCATCATCCTTGGCAATGGCGATCAGGCCTTTGGCGAATTTGCCCTGACCCGCGCCGACGGATTGGGCGACACGTTTGTGGTCGGCACCTGGATCACCGCGGCGGCCGCGACGGTGAATGACTTTGACCCTGTAGTGGACAGGGTCGAATACTATCGGGCGGGCAACGAAATTTTGACGATGACCTCGGTCGATGTGATGGGGGATGTGACCTATGAACTGCGCGCGGATGGCGATGTAGTTCTGCGCCTGCCTGTCGGAGCTTCGGGGGCGATGATTACAATTGCCGACAACGTCACCATTCGCACGGCTGCCGTTTAACGCCCGGTTCATGTCCTTGCGCTAAACAAAAACAGCCGCGAGGGGCGGCGACTTCGGAAGAAGTCTAGGGTACCCTGGAAGGGTAAACCCGGCCCGGCGCCATTGGCGCCACGCACTCAGAACGGTGTCTTCACGGAAAATCTCATTGTGCGCCCGCCATCCGGGTGCCGGAAGCGTATGCTTTCAGAATGCAGCATCAATCGTGTATGGTCCCGGGCCGGGCCATCGGCATAAAACGGGTCGCCCAGGATCGGATGTCCGATGGCCTGACAATGCACACGCAACTGATGCGACCGGCCGGTTTGCGGAAAAAGCCGCAGGCGGGTTTCCTGATCATCGCCGCGCATCCGCTTCCATTCGGTTATCGCGGCGCGTCCGTTTTCGGGGTCGACCATTTGTTTCGGCCGGTTCGGCCAATCGACGATCAGCGGCAGGTCGATGGTGCCCGACGGGTCAGCGATCTTCCCCCACACGCGCGCAACATAGGTTTTCTTGATCTGCCGTTTCTCGAATTGCAGGCCAAGGTGACGTTGCGCATGGGGCGACAGGGCAAAAACCATGACCCCCGATGTGTCGCGATCTAAACGGTGCACCAAAAGCGCATGGGGGCAGACCGTCTGAATGCGCGCGATCAGACAATCGGCCAGATGCGCCCCCTTGCCCGGCACCGACAAAAGCCCGTGGGGTTTGCCGACGACCAGAACCTCGTGATCTTCATGGACGATATCCAGCGGCACGTCCGGGGGGGCATAAGTGTCGGTCACGGCGCGGGCGTGCCATCCGCCTGTCCGAAGACATGCGCCAGAAGTTTGCCCAGCTGGCTTGCGTCTTGTTCGGTGAATGCGTCCGGCTGATCACTGTCGATATCAAAGACGGCGATCAACTGGCCGTCTGCGCCCTGTACCGGCAACACCAGTTCAGACCGCGTCGAGGACGCACAGGCGATATGGCCCGGAAAAGCATCAACATCGGCAACAAGCTGCACCTTGCCCGTGGTGGCACAGGCCCCGCACACGCCTTTATCGAACGGGATCACAAGGCAGCCATGGCCACCTTGATAAGGCCCGATTTTCAAAATGCCGGGCTGGGTGACACGGTAGAACCCGGTCCAATCAAAACGGCTGTCGGCGTGATGCACTTCGCAGGCGACCGTTGCCATCAGCGCGACGGTGTCATCTTCGCCCTGTGTCAAAGCCGAAACGCGCGCCAAAAGCGCGGCATAGTCATCGGCTGTTGTCAGGGTTTGCCCATCGTTCATGGCGTCTGCTTACAGAATGGTAACCCGTTTCGTCTAGCAGGGTCGGACCATTCCGCGAAGGGAAGCCTGAATATGCAGATGAAAAGTTCGACCGTTGGCGACGCCCTGGTCGTGGCCGTGCAGGACCAAAGGATTGATGCCGCTGTTGCTGTACGGTTCAAATCGCGCCTTATGGAGTTGGCCGAAACCCCATCCGAACGGGTTATTCTGGATCTAAGCAATGTGGATTTCCTGGATTCCAGCGGGTTGGGCGCTGTCGTCGGCGCGATGAAGCAATTGGGACGCGCGCGCAGACTGGACCTTGCGGGCATGACGCCCACGGTCGAAAAAGTGTTTCGCATTACAAGGATGGATCGAATTTTCCGCATTTACCCCAGCGCCGAAGCCGCGCTGGAGGATGTTGCCGATGCCACATGACGGGACAACGGACCCGTCGGGCGCTGCGCCGTCCCTGACCACCATTCAACGAACGCTGCCCGCCGATTTCAGATGGGTCCGGCGCGCCATCCACGAGATTGAAGATGACCTATTGGCTTGGGGGCTGGATCAGGCGGATGTCGGATCGGTTTCGATCATCCTGGCCGAAGCGCTGAACAATGTCGTGGAACACGCCTATGACGACGGGGTCGCGGGCAAGATGCACATCGCCATCCGTCTGCGCGGGCAATCCCTGATTTTCGAGTTGCGCGACGACGGGCGGCCCATGCCGAACGGGCGCCCCCCTGCGGGCACCCATCCTGTCCATGAAACCGGGTCCCTGGATACGCTGCCTGAAGGGGGCTTTGGCTGGTTGTTGATCCGCGAACTGGTGCGCGACCTGGTTTACGATCGCACCGATGGTCAGAATATTCTGATCTTCCGCTATTGCCTGGGCGACTGAAAGACCGCGGGCGGGACGGCCTTCGGTCGTGCGGCGCAGGTTTTTGTAAAGGTACGGGGAACCAAAAGCTCCGGCATGTCTTCGCCGAGACAGATTTTCGCCGCATTTCAGCCCCAATTCAGCCGCAGCCCGGGGACATGCCCTGTCTATAGCTGAGAAGCTTGCCTCGGCGTCGTGATTGTTTACAGCCCCACCCAGACCGCGATGCCGAGGTTTTTCAGCAGACCCGCAACCGCCGAAGTGCGCGTGGCAGATTGCCCCCCACCCCGACCCGGTCAAAGCGCTGTGTTGCGAACGGTTTTCGTTTCGCGCCGAGTTGGTTAGGCTTTGTCAAAACGAACACCGGGATTTCATCGATGCGCAACTTTCACGCGGGCGGACGGTCACCCGTTCTTGGCACAAACGGCATGGTCGCAACCTCGCACCCTTTGGCGGCGATCGAAGCGTTGGACGTTTTGAAAGCCGGGGGAAACGCCGCCGACGCCGCGATTGCGGGCGCGGTGCTGTTGGGTGTCTGCGAACCGCACATGACCGGGTTGGGCGGCGATTGCTTTGCGTTGATCAAGCCAGCCGGTGCAAACGATGTGATTGCGCTGAACGCATCGGGCCGGGCGCCTGCGGGCCTGGACGCCGCTGCGCTGCGCGCCGAAGGCAAGACAACGATTGAGGCCGAAGACATTGCGTCGATCACCGTGCCGGGGGCGGTCGACGGCTTTTGCCGACTGGCCGAAGCCCATGGCAAGATCGGGCTGGACAGATGCCTTGCCCCCGCCATCCGCCATTTTGAAGACGGCGTACCCGTGGCATCGCGCGTGGCTTTTGATCTGGCCGGATTGGGCGACCACCTGACCCCCGAGGCCCGGCGGCACTTTTTGAACAACGGGCGCGCTTTTGCATTCGGCGACCGCTTGCGCCTGCCCGGACAGGCCGAGGTGCTGCGCCGGATCGCAACCCACGGGCGTGACGCGTTTTACGACGGCGAGGTTCTGGACGATATGCTGACCGCGCTGGTCGCGCGCAACGGATCGCACAGCGCCGGGGATTTCACCCGGACCGAAGCCACCTGGGGCACCCCGGTTGACGGCACGTATAAAACGCACCGGTTGATCGAACATCGCCCGAACGGACAGGGTGCAACGGCCATTTTGTTGTGCAACATTCTGGCTCAGTTCGACATCGCCGCGATGGATCCGTTCGGGGCCAAGCGATTTCACCTGCAAGCCGAAGCGACCCGGTTGGCCTATGACGCGCGGAACCGCTTTTTGGCGGACCCCGATCACATGACCCGGCTGGATCACATGCTGTCGATGGACACCGCCAAATCCCTGGCCGGTCTGATCGACCCCGCGCGCGCCATGACCGCCCCGGGACCGCTGGCCGAGAATGTTCACAAGGATACGGTGCTGATCACCGCGGTCGACAAGGATGGCATGGCAGTCAGCCTGATCTATTCACTCTTCGCCAGCTTCGGATCGGGCGTGGCCAGCCCCAAATTCGGCATTCTGTTTCAGAACCGGGGCAGCGGCTTTAACCTGATCGCGGGCCACCCGAACGAGGCAGGGCCGGGCAAACGGCCGATGCACACAATCATTCCGGCGATGCGCGCCACTGGCCGCGACATAGACATGACCTTTGGGGTGATGGGCGGGCAATATCAGGCCACGGGGCATGCACATTTTATGTCGAACATGACCGACTTTGGCATGGACCCACAGCAAGCCATTGAGGCCCCCCGCGCCTTTGCCGACCCGATGACCGGGCAATTGCAGATCGAAAATACGCTAAGTGACGCCACCTTCGCCGCTCTTTCCGACATGGGCCACAATCTTGTCCGCCCAGACGGGCCCATCGGCGGCGCGCAGGCCATTCAGATCGATAGCGCGCGCGGTGTCCTGATCGGGGCGTCAGACCCCCGAAAAGATGGAATGGCCGTCGGATATTGAAGCGTTTCGTCCTTTGCCTGAGACGCCTCCCATCGCGGTCCGCGTCAGCACCGAAGGCGAAAAGCATCGAAGACGCGGGACAGGTTAAAGGCGAATGGTGCCAGGGCCGCACGCATCCCGCACCGCTGCCCGGCCCAAAAGAGGCCTAGTTCAGCTGAACATGCATCGGGTAATGGCCGTCGCTGAAATCGCCGAAAAACTCGGGCAAATCCGGGTGATCAACCGGTTCACCTGAATAATCGGCGACCAGATTTTGCTCGGACACATAAGCCACATAGTAACTTTGATCGTTCTCGGCCAACAGGTGATAGAAAGGCTGGTCTTTTGCAGGCCGGCTATCTTCGGGGATGGCCTGATACCATTCCTCTGTATTCGAAAACTTGGCATCCACATCAAACACAACCCCACGAAAGGGGTGTTTGCGATGCCTTACAACTTGTCCAAGCGCGTATTTCGCGCGTGTTTTGACCATAACGGTACCCCCTGAAACTTAACTAAGGCAGGTCGGACCAAATTGTCGATGGGAAACGCCTGCCAAGTTGGAAACAGACTGTGATCGCAGGCACAAACGCATTTTTCGCGGGTTTTTAGGGCATTCCCGCCGATCCAGACGGAACGGTCTTTGCGATTTGGTGGTGATTTGCTATGATACGGGAAACAATAAAGCGACTTGAGGCAATGAGCAGACCCCTATGCATTCTGGCTTTGCTGGTGCTTTTAACGGCATGTGGCAGCAGCAGCTATTCCCCACCCCGCAATTTGGACAACGCCTGTTCGATTGTGAAGGAACGCCCGCATTATCTGCGCGCCATGGCCCGCACCGAAAATAAGTGGGGCGTCAATGTCGCGGTTCAGATGGCGACGATCTATCAGGAAAGCAAATTCATCGGCAACGCCCGGACGCCGAAGAAATATACGCTGGGCGTGGTGCCAGCCGGGCGGGTCAGCACCGCATATGGCTATGGTCAGGCACTGGACGGCACCTGGGAGGAATACCAGCGCGAAGAAGGTGGCCGGCGCGCGAAACGCGACCGGATCGAAGATGCGACAGATTTCATGGGCTGGTATTTCGCCAAATCCTATACCGGGCTTGGCATTCCTATGAACGATGCCAAACGGCAATACCTGGCCTATCACGAAGGGCGTACAGGCTATGCGCGCGGCAGCTATCGTCAGAAAGCCTGGTTGATGCGCGTCTCAGACGAAGTCGCGGCGCGCGCGATCATGTATGACTTTCAGCTGAAATCCTGCGGTGCGATCTGACCCTTACCGGTTTTTCGCCCGCTGATCTTCTTCGTGTGAAATGCTGAACAAAGTGGCGGGAAAGCTTGCCACTTTGGTCAGCTGGCCCAGAATAACCGTCGTCGTCGTGCCTTGGCCATCGGTGACAATCCACTGGCGCAATTCAACCGGATTGGCGGTGAATTTCAGTTGCAACGTGCCGTATTCCGGATGTTCAGGATCTTGTGCGGTCACAACCGTTGCTGTGCCGTCAAAATCGTGGCCCACCACCATATTGCGACGCGCAAGATTGACGTTCCGTTCCAGAATCAGGTTCAGGGGCGTGCGTCGCAGCGGATAGCGTTCGGCTTTGGGTATGTTGGATTTACCATCAAAAATGCCCACCTGACCGGCGCCTGCCATCACCAAAAGCTTTTCGGGCGGATTATATTCAAACCGCATGCGGCCCGGACGGCGGATAAAGAACGTGCCCGTCGACAGGGTGCCATTGTCGTTGACCTGCGTGAAATCTGACTGCGCCAAAGTGATGTCATTCAGATAGCGCGAGATGTCATTCAGTGAAAGTTCCGACGCCGAAGCAGATGTTGCGGCCAATGCCGCAGCGCTTGCGGTCAGAAAAGTTCTGCGATCCATGATGTGCCTCGTCATCCTTTGCGCTGATATAAGATGACCCTGCGCGCTTCGCCAGTGACAAGCCATAACATGCGCGTGCCAGCGCCTATCATCTTCATCTTGCTCAAAAACGCTGTGGGGGTCTGGGGGAGCAAAGCTCCCCCAGCGGCGCGGCGTGCCACAGGCACGGCGCAATCGTGTCAGGCTTGCTCGGGCACCAGAATTTCGCGCTTGCCCACATGGTTCGCGGGGCTGACCAACCCGTTGTCTTCCATCTGTTCGACCAGTCGCGCAGCCTTGTTATAGCCGATCGCCAGTTTGCGCTGAATATAAGACGTGGAACATTTCCGGTCTTTGACCACAATTGCGACCGCCTGATCATACAGCGCGTCTTCGCCATCGGTGTTGCCACCAAGGCCCAGCACCATATCGATGTCCGAGCTCGCGTCTTCGTCCGGGCCGTCCTGCACGCCTGACAGATATTCGGGCGCGCCAAAGCTTTTCAAATGGGTCACCACCTCTTCAACTTCTTCGTCCGAGACGAACGGCCCGTGGACACGGGTAATCTTGGCCCCGCCTGCCATGTACAGCATATCGCCCTGACCCAGCAGTTGTTCGGCCCCCATTTCACCCAGAATGGTGCGGCTATCGACTTTGGACGTCACCTGAAAGGAAATCCGCGTCGGGAAGTTCGCCTTGATCGTACCGGTGATCACATCGACCGACGGACGCTGGGTGGCCATGATCAGGTGAATACCGCTGGCCCGCGCCATTTGCGCCAGACGCTGGATGCAGGCTTCGATCTCTTTGCCGGCGACCATCATCAGGTCAGCCATCTCATCGACGATCACGACGATATAGGGCAGCAATTCAGGTGCAAATTCCTCGGTCTCGAACACGGGTTCGCCGGTCTCGTCATCAAAGCCGGTCTGAACGGTACGGCTGAACATCTCGCCCTTGGCCAGCGCATGACGGACGCGCCCGTTGAAGCCTTCGATATTGCGGACACCCATTTTGGACATCTTGCGATAGCGTTCCTCCATTTCGCCCACGACCCATTTAAGCGCCACAACGGCCTTTTTCGGGTCGGTCACCACCGGTGACAGCAGATGCGGAATGCCGTCATAGACAGACAGTTCCAGCATCTTCGGGTCGATCATAATCAACCGGCATTCTTCGGGCGTCAGCTTGTACAAAAGCGACAGGATCATGGTGTTGATCGCCACGGATTTACCCGAACCGGTTGTCCCTGCAATCAACAGGTGGGGCATCTTGGCCAGGTTGGCGACAATCGGGTCGCCGCCGATGTTTTTGCCCAGGGCCAGTGGCAGACGCTGGTTGCCATCACCATAGTCGCGGCTGGCCAGCATTTCGCGCAACACAACCATCTCGCGGTTTTCATTCGGCAATTCGATCCCGATCACCGACCGTCCCGGCACAGTCGACACACGTGCCGACAAGGCCGACATCGACCGCGCGATGTCATCGGCCAGTCCGATGACACGCGACGCTTTCAGACCCGGCGCCGGTTCCAATTCGTACATGGTGACGACAGGTCCGGGACGCACGCTGACGATTTCACCTTTTACGCCATAGTCATCCAACACGCTTTCCAGCATGCGCGCGTTTTCTTCCAGCGCCTGATCCGACAGATGATGGCGCTCGATATTGCCCGGATCGGACAAAAGATTGAGCGGCGGAATTTCAAATTCGCCCGCTTCACCAAACAGCGAAGGCTGCGCTTCTGCTTTGGCCCGACGCGAGGTCGCAGGCTTTTTGGCGCTGTGCTGCACCTTGGCTTTGGCTTCCGGCGTCGCAATCCGCGCCGCAGAGGGTGTATCAAGCTCGGGCTCGGGCCATTGCATTTGTTCATCCAACGCGCGCAGCTCGGCCACTTCGCCGTCTTCGTCCAGCATGGCAATCGACGGCGCTTCGGTGGGGCTCGCCTGGACCGGTGGTTCGGCATAAACCATTGGACGGCGTACCCGTTTTTGCACGGCATCCGAAATGCGTGCGCTGACGCGTTCGCTGGGCATGACGCTGTCGGCAGGTTCGGCATCGGCATCGCCGGCGCGACGGCGGGCAAAAGACGGCAAAAGCGCTTTCAATCCGCTTGGCTTGTCGTCCTGATCATAGGCCCGCGTTGCGCGAAGCGCATCGGTTTCAACCCGGTCTTCAACCAGTTCACGTTCCGGCATGGCAACCCGCGCTTCGGCCCGGCGCGCGCGCGCATCGGCGGCCATGCGCCATGTCCCGGACGCGCCCTGGCCGGCCAGCGACAAAACGCTGTGATACAGCAAGATCAACCCACCCATCAGATACCGCGAATACGTCCACAGATCGTCGCGGTCACAGCCCAGCACATAGACCAGCATCGCCAGCGCCCCAAGCGCCAGCGCGATTGACATCAGTTTCAGACCAAAGCCCGCAGGCAGCGGCAAAAGACCCAGAATGGCCCCCAAAACCGTATCGCCGAACAGACCGCCCAGACCAAAGGAATGCGGCCAGCCCGCGCCCGGCACATGGGTTGAACAATAGACCGACACCAGCGCGACAGCGATAGGCGCAAAGATCAACCGGCCAACGGCATTTTCCGACCGGTAATGCAGGGTAAAGCGCGCGCCCCAGACCACAAGGATCACCGCGATGGCCCAACTGCCATAGCCCGCAATGACATAAAGCGGCGAAGCAAACGCGGCCCCAATCGGACCCAACAGATTTTCGGCCGGTCGGTTTGTCGACGACAGCCAGTTCGGATCATCCGCCGAATAGGACCCAAGCGCCACAATGGCCAGCACGCCAAGGGCCAAAAGGAATATTCCGACCAATTCCTTGCCGCGCTTTTCGATGATCGCCTGTGTGTCGCTGTCAAAGAGCGGATCACGTGGTCTTGCCTGAAACGCCATGCCTGTTACTTCCTTTACCTGTAAAGACAGTCGCGGAGTGCCGTCAGCCCGCGCTGCAATTCCTGTTCATCGGCCACCATCGCGACCCGGATATAGTCCTTGCCCGGGTTCAATCCGTCGACCGTGCGCGACAGATATTCGCCCGGCAGAACCCGAACCCCCGTTTCGGCCCAAAGTCTGGCCGTTGCTGCCTCGCCATCCTTGACCGGCAGCCATAGAAAAAACCCGGCCTTGGGGGCCGCGCAGTCCTCATGCCCGTCAAACACCTGATCAGCGATGTCGTATTTGGCGACATATCGTTGGCGACTGGCCTCGACATGCGCCTCATCTGCCCACAGCCGAGCCGCTGCCATTTGCAGCGGCATGGGCAGTGGTGCGCCTGCATAAGCGCGCAACTGTCGAATGTGGCGGATGCTTTCGCGCCCGCCTGCCACAAAGCCTGAACGCAGCCCCGGCAGGTTCGAACGCTTGGACAGCGAATGAAAAATGCACACCCGTTCCGGGTCTGCCCCGATTTCGTCTGCCACTTGCAGGGCGCTGACAGGCGGCGCGTCGCGCCACACTTCGGTATAGCATTCGTCGCTGAACACACGGAAATCGTGCTTCTCGGCAAGTCGCAAAAGATCGGTCCAATAGGCCCGCGTTGCGACCGCCCCTTGGGGGTTTGCAGGCGAACACATGAACACAATCGCCGTGCGGTTCAATGTTTCGGCATCCAGCGCCGCAAAGTCCGGCAAATGCCCGGTTTCTTTGGTCGCGGGCAAGAATATCGGGTCGGCCGCCGCAGCCAAAGCGCCAATGGCATAGACCTGATAAAACGGGTTCGGGATCAAAACAGCCGGTTTCGCCCCGTTCTTGGTTTCAGGACACAGCGCGATGGCCGCGTTGAACAACCCTTCGCGCGTGCCGTTCAAGGCCATCACCTGATCCAGGCCAAGGGTCACATCGAAACGGCGTTTGATCCAATCGGCAATCGCCTCGATCAGTTCGGGCCGTCCGTCATTGGCGGGATAATTGCCAAACTCGTGGGTATAATCGGCAATGGTTTTTGCAACGAAATCGGGAAAGGCGTGTTTTGGTTCGCCAATCGTTAGATTCACAAGTGATCCGCCCGGCTCGATTGAGCCGAGTAACGCGCGCAGGCGCGGCCACGCATATGCCGGTAGGTTCGAAAACCGCTCGGGGTACACCATCTCTGCCTCAGTTTCGGGGTCATTTCGCCCCGTTTTTTATGACCTTAACGACTGAGAATCCGGCGGTCCATCTTCAATTGAACCGGTTCACGGGATTTGTGGCTTTTGGGGCGCGTCAGGCCAGCGCCGCTTCGGCCGCGACCGCCAGACGCAACAGGCGTTCTTCGTTCGCCCCTTGCAACATCACCCCGGTCGACGCTGTGCCTGTTGGCAAAGTGATCGCGGCCAGCCCCATCAGATTGCCAGTGCGCGTGTTTTGCAGTGCCATCAGATTGCGTTCGGTGAAATAGTCGTCGTCTGCCAAAAGCGCTTCGGCCTTGGGCGGCAGGATGGGGCAGGATGGCAAGATGACAGCATCAAAGCCCTTGGTCGCATCCCCGTACATCAGACGCAGGCAATCCAGTTCGCGCCAGCCCTGAATAAAGTCAGACGCAGAAATTGTCCGGCCTTGGACGAAACGACGATGAACGGCGGGGTACATCTTGTCGCCGTCGGCCTCGATCAGGTCTTTCCAGGTGGCATAGGCTTCGGCGGGGAAAAGTGTGGGGCCCAGTTTTGTGGCCTCATCTACCGCATCAACATCAATCGGTGTGACGCGCGCGCCCGCCGCTTCCAACCGTTTCACGGCGTCTTCGAATGCGGTGCGCGGCGCGTCCTCGATACCGTTGAACGCTTGTGTTTTCAAAAGCCCCAGCGTGACCCCGTCAAGCGAGGCATGCGTCAGATCGGCCGGTTTGCTGTTTTCCATCACCGCTAGCAAATGCGCGGCATCTTCAACGCTGCGGCACAGTGGGCCCACAGAATCGAACCGCGCGCAAAGCGGTATGACACCGTCCAAAGACAATCGGCCATGAACCGTTTTCAGGCCGACCAGATCGTTCCAGACAGACGGGATGCGCACCGAACCACCGGTGTCAGACCCTATGCCAGCGGCGGCCAAACCAAAGCCAACCGACGCGCCCGCGCCGCTGGACGACCCACCCGAGACGGCGTCGGGGTCATTGACACAAGGCGGTGAGGCGGTGACCGGGTTTAGGCCAAGACCGGAAAACGCAAATTCGGTCTGATGTGTTTTGCCAAGGCAGACCAACCCGGCATGGGTGGCATTCTGAAGAACACGCGCATCCGCCGGCGGCACACGGCCTTTCAAAAGCAACGTACCGCTTTCGGTCGCCACACCTGCGCTGTCAAACAGGTCTTTCCACGAGATGGGCACCCCATCCAGCGCGCCCCGACGCAGGCCCAACCTGGCCCGCTCGGCCGCCGCTACGGCTTCGGCCCGCGCGCGCTCGGCGGTGACATGGGCATAGATACGGTCGGCAAAATCATGGGTTGCGATGGCACCCAGATACGCCTCGGTCAGGTCGCGCGGGTCGATCTTGCCCGCGTCTATCCCGCGCCCCAGTTCCGTGGCGCTTGTCGTCAACCAATCTTCCATAGGCTGACGGTAGCGGCAGGACAGCGCATGGACAATGCCAGAAAAGCTCACATATTCACCCCGGTGACCCAGTATGACACCGATATCGTAATTGCAGGCGGCGGCCTGAACGGGCTGACCATGGCGCTGGCCTTGACGGCGGGCGGATTTGCCGTGACGGTCGTTGACCCCGTCAAAAAGAAGACCCGCGCCAATGCAAAATTTGATGGCCGCAGCTATGCGCTTTCGATTGCCTCGAAACACGTTCTGACCGCACTTGGGGTCTGGGACCAGATCGCCGATCCGCAGTCCATACTTGAGATCAAGGTGACTGACGGGCGGGCGGGCGAAGCGCCATCCCCGTTGATGCTTGCCTTTGATCATGCCGAGATTGAAGAAGGCCCGATGGGCTTTATGGTCGAAGACCGTCGCCTGCGCCCGGCCCTTTTGGCCGCGACGAAAGCCGCCGGGATAACGCAGTTGGACGGTGATAGCGTCGCAGGCTCAACCGCCGCGCTGTCGGGCATCACGGTGCAGCTTGGATCGGGTAAATCGCTGAACGCGCGCCTGCTGATTGCCTGCGACGGCAAAACCAGCCAGATCGCCCAGCGCGCGGGGATCAAGCGGACGGGCTGGAATTACGACCAGACCTCGCTGGTCTGTGCAATCGAACACGAGAAACCCCATAACAGCGTCGCACATCAGTATTTCATGCCCGCCGGTCCGCTGGCGATTTTGCCGCTTGCGGGCAACCGCGTCTCCATCGTCTGGACCGAACGGTCCAACAATGCCGCAGCCATTCAGGCGATGGGCGACGCCGATTATCTGAATGTGCTCGCCCCCCGGTTCGGCGATTTTCTGGGCGATATAAAACTGGCGGGCGACCGGTTCACCTATCCGCTTGCGCTGTCTATTGCAGAGCGGTTCGTTGACGACCGGCTGGCCCTTGTCGGCGATGCCGCCCATGCGGTGCACCCGATTGCCGGGCAAGGTCTGAACGCAGGGCTGAAAGACATCGCCGCCTTGGCCGAGGTTCTGACCGATGCCAGACGGCGGGGCGAAGACATCGGACGCGCCGATGTACTGGCGCGTTATCAGCGCTGGAGACGGTTTGACACCACTGCGCTTGCGCTGGCGACAGACACGTTCAACAAGCTTTTCTCGAACGACAATTCCGCTATCCGGCTGGTGCGCGACCTGGGGCTTGGCATAACAAATGCAGTCCCCGGTTTAAGGCGCCGGTTTATCCGCGAAGCCGCCGGTCTGACCGGCGACCTGCCACGGCTGGCGCGCGGCAAAGCGCTTTAGTCCAGGCTGCGTGCTTCGTCGATCAGCATGATCGGAATGCCGTTCCGAATGGGATAGGCCAGATGCGCCGCCTTTGACACCAGTTCCTGACGTTCCGCATCAAAGGTCAGCTGCGCGCGCGTTTGCGGGCAAACCAGGGCTTCCAGCATCCGGCGGTCAAACGCTTTTTCTTCGCTCACTGCAACGGGTCCTCTGTCATGCCGCCGCGCAGGTTAAATTCGATCAATGTCACCAGCGTTTCGCGGCGTGTTTCCAGCGACGGGGCTTCCAGCAAAGCCTGTTTGTCTTCGGGTTCAAACGGGCAAAGCATCGACAGTGAATTGATCAGCAATTCATCCTCGGCGTCTTTCAAAGATTCCCAATCGGTGCGCAGTTCTTCTGTGTCGAAAAAGTTCCGCAGGGTCGGAAAAAACGCATCGCGGTTCAAACCGGGGTCTTTTTCAGTCGGCCCAAGATCGCGGTCAAACCCCGACCAGGATACGTTGCACCGGCGATAGGCAGTGAACCCTTCGATCTCGTCCCGCAGGCGAAACCGCGACACGCCGGACAGCGTGATCATATACCGGCCGTCTTCAGTTTCGGAAAACGCGGTCACACGACCAGCGCACCCGATGCTGTGAAGGTGCGGTTTATCGGCCGATTTGCTGTCGCGCGGCTGGATCATCCCGATCAATCGCTCGGGCGTTTTCAACGTATCTTCGATCATCGTCAGATAACGCGGTTCGAAAATATGCAGCGGTAACCGGGCGCGCGGTAACAAAAGCGCACCGGGCAGCGGAAAAACGGGAAGCGTATCGGGCAAGTCGGAAAACGTGGGCATAACTTGCACCTAGGACAATGCGGGCCTCAGGCAAATATCATCGAGCTTAACTTGCGCCGACCGTCCAACGCGATGGGGTCATTTGGCTTCAACGCATCGAAAATAGTAAACAGCTGCGCTTTCGCCGCCCCGTCGTTCCATTCGGCATCCCGACCGAAAAGGGTCAGCAATTCATTGACCGCCCCCTCAACATCATCTGCCGCATGCAGCGCCTGTGCCAGATCATAGCGCGCCTGATGGTCTTCGGGATTGGCCTCTACCGCGGCCCGCAAATCCCCCACGGGGCCTGCATCGGCGGCTTGTTTGGTCAATGCAAGCTGCGCGCGCACCGCTTCGATTTCGGCTGCGTTTGCGATGTCGTCTGGCACGTTCTCCAGCAAGCCTTCGGCCTGTTCGACCTGTTCCAAAGCCAGATAACTGCGGATCAGCCCGCCATAGGCAGCAGGGTTTGCCGGATCTTCTTGCAAAATAGCGGCAAAAACCTGTGCTGCATCCGCAGCCGCCCCTTCACCCAGCATCGTCTCGGCGCTTTCCACAGCATCCGCCAGCCCGTCGCCGGCTTCCCCGCCCGACGCTTGAATGACACGGTCGATAAAGGCCTTAAGTTCCGAACCGGGAAGCGCGCCCTGAAACCCGTCAATCGGCTGGCCTTGCCAGAACGCATAGACCGTCGGGATGGACTGCACACGCAATTGCGCGGCAATCGCCTGACTTTCATCTACGTTGATCTTAACCAGTTTGACGGCACCGCGCGCATCTTTGACCGCGCCTTCAATCGCCGGGGTCAGTTGCTTGCAAGGGCCGCACCAAGGCGCCCAGAAATCCACGATCACCGGGATTTTCTGGCTTTCCTCAATCACATCCACCATGAAACTGGCTTCTGTGGCGTCCTTGATCAGATCGTCCGGCGCACCGTCGTTTCCGCTTCCGTTAAGCTCAAGCATGGTTGTCCCCAGTGGTAACGTTTCGCGGTATATATGCGATCAAACTGCAAAGAACCAAGACCCGACGCGCCGGTCGTTGCCATCTCGCGCCGTCAAGACGCGGTTCGGCGCGGTTTTTCGGAGGTCTTCCGCACACCTCAAAGATCAAATGTCGCAAAAACGGGCGCGTGGTCGCTTGGTTTTTCCCAACCGCGCACATCGCGCAGGATCTTCGATCCGTGCGCCGCGTTTGCGATGTCAGATGTGGCCCAGATATGATCCAGTCTGCGGCCTTTGTCAGCGGCATCCCAGTCTTTGGCGCGATAGCTCCACCAACTGTACAGCTGACCCTCGGGAATGTCCTGGCGCGTGACATCGACCCATCCGCCCGCGTCCTGAACCGCGCCGAGATGTTCGACCTCGACCGGGGTGTGGCTGACAATTTTCAAAAGCTGTTTGTGGTTCCAGACATCGTCCTCGCGGGGCGCGATATTCAGATCGCCCACAAGGATCGACTTTTGAGGTGCTTCGGCGCGATAGGCGTCGCGCATCTCGGTCAGAAAATCCAGCTTTTGACCAAACTTTTCGTTTACCGCACGGTTCGGCACATCCCCCCCGGCGGGCACATAGAAATTGTGGATCGTCACCCCGTTGTCCAGCCGCGCCGCCACATGACGGGCATGGCCCAACCCGGCCCAATCGCAGTCGCCCGCGTCCTCGATCGGAAAACGCGATAGAATGGCGACGCCGTTATATCCCTTCTGACCGCGTGCCACCATATGGCTGTATCCAAGCTGGGCAAACACATCGAGAGGGATCTTGTCGACCGGCGATTTGCATTCCTGAAGGCAAAGAACATCCGGTTGTTCCGTCTGCAAAAGCGTATGGACCAGTTCCTGACGCAAACGCACCGAATTGATGTTCCAGGTCGCAATCACAAAGGGCATGGCTCAGCTTTCCGTTAGACCCGCAGGCGCGGTGTCGAGGGTTTTGCGAAACGCCTCCGGCGCCTCGATCTGCGCGATATGCCCCACATTCTTCACCCAGAACAAGGGCGCATCGCCCAAAGCCGGCCGCAGCATGTCGGCCCGGTCATGCCAGCTGGGCGATGGTTCCAACAAAGACACCGCGCGCGAACACTGCACACCCCCCAAACACTAAGCCCCGACAAGCGCGGCGACAGCGCGTCTACTGCCATGTTGAACAAGGTTTTCGCAGGCCGCTGTGACGCCTGTGCGAAACCCGTGATTGTCGGCCAAAGCTTTCGGAAACACCTCTTCGATTGCCAGAAAACGCGCCACTTTCACCGCAACATCATCGCTGGTGTTCCACGCCGCGCGCAGCCGGTCTGCCATCGGGTCGCGTACGTCGATGGCCCCGCCTGTTTCATCGCGCCCACCCGTGTATCGCATCCATGCCGCAATCACATGCATCAGGCCCGGGCAGGCCCGCCCGGCGTGCAGGTTATCAGCCACAGTCCCCAACACGCGCTGCGGCAGTTTCTGACTGCCGTCCATCGCAATCTGCCATGTCCGGTGGCGAATGTTCGGGTTGCGATAGCGCCCCATCAACGCCGCGCAATAGGCCTGCAAATCCTCGCCTTGCGGCTTTGGCACGGTCGGCAAAATCTCATCCGACCAAAGCCGGTCGCAAAGCTGTGCAAAATCCGGGTCTGACACGGTGTCGGAAATCGTCTCAAAGCCCGCAAGATAGCCAAGATAGGCCAATGACGAATGCGTCCCGTTCAAACACCGCAGCTTCATCAGCTCGTGCGCCGCGACATCATCCACAAATTGCGCCTCCCAGGCTGGGCGACCGGTTGGAAAATCATCCTCGATCACCCATTGGCGAAACGGTTCATGGAAAACCGCCGCCTTGTCGACATATCCCGTGACCTTGGTCAGGTGATGCAAATCGTCTGCGACGGTGGCGGGCGTGATCCGGTCCACCATAGTTGACGGAAAAGCCGTATGTTCGGCAACCCAGTCCCGAAGGTCAGGAAACGCCAAGGTCGCATAATCCAGCACCACGCGGCGCGTCACTTTGCCGTTCGAAGGCAGGTTGTCGCAAGACAGCACCGTAAACGGCGCCATCCCGGCGGCCCGGCGGTGTTCCAGCGCCAGGGTGACCAACCCAACCGCAGACCTCGGCACGCGCGGCGTTTTCAGATCCGCCGCGATATCGTCATGCAACCTGTCCAGACCGCCCGTTGCCGGATCGAACCCATACCCTTTTTCTGTGATCGTCAGTGACACAATCCTGACCGCTGGATCCGTCATCAACTGCAGCACCCGCGCACGGTCTTCGGTCGCGACAAGAATCTCCGCAATAGACGCAATCACCCGATGCGTTTCGCCATCCGGCCCGCGCGTGACTGCGGTATAGACACCCCCTTGCGGCCCCAACTGATCCCGGGCCGTCGGGCTTTTCAGACTGACCGCGGCAATCCCCCAATCGCCCCCGTCTGCGTCCAGTGTGTCTTGGGTATAAACGGCATTGAACGCGCGAAAAAACGCGCCTGGACCGAAATGCACAATCCCTGTTTTGGGCGCGGCGCCGTCGCGCGTCAGGCGCGTGTCACAGCCCATAAGCGTCTTTCGCCAACTGATAGGTCAGGTCACGCGCCACCTCGATGGCGTCGGCTTCGCGCAGCCGTCCGGTGCCCACCAATCCCGCCAGATAGGCGCAATCGGATCGGCGTGCCACGTCATGGCGGGCCGGGATGGAACAGAAAGCCCGCGTGTCATCGTTGAAACCGGCGGTGTTGTAAAACCCGCAGGTTTCGGTCGTGGCCTCGCGGAACCGTTGGATCCCTTCGTAACTGTCAAAGAACCACCAGGGCGGCCCCAGTTTCAGAACCGGATAAGCCCCGGCCAAAGGCGCCAGTTCGCGCCCATAGGTGGTCTCGTCCAGCGTGAAAACGATCACCGTCAAATCCGGCTCCATCCCAACCGCGTTCAACAATGGGGCCAACGCATCCACATAGCTGGTGCGCCCCGGGATATCAAAACCCTTGTCGCGCCCGAACCGCTCAAACACGGGCCCGTTGTGATTGCGCCGCGACCCGGGATGGATTTGCAGCGTCAACCCATCGTCCAGGCTCATACGCGCCATTTCCGTCAGCATCTGACCCCGGAACGCATCCGCCTCTTGTGGTGATGCTGTGCCGTCCAGACATTTCTGGAACAGGCGTTCCACATCGGTGCGCGGCAAATCTTCAGTCCGGGCCGTCGGATGGCCGTGGTCCGACGCGGTGGCGCCCATGGTTTTGAAAAACGCGCGCCGGGCACGGTGGGCGGCCAGATAGCCCGTCCAACTCATTGTGTCTTCACCGGTCAACTCGCCAAAGGCGGCGATGTTGTCGGCAAAGCCTTCAAATTCGGGATCGACCACAGCATCCGGTCGGTAGGTTGTGACAACCCGCCCGGACCAACCGCTTTGCTGAATGGCCGTGTGACTGGCCAGATCGTCCAGAGCCCCCTCTGTGGTGGCCAGCACCTCGATGTTAAAGCTCTCGAACAGGGCGCGCGGCAAGAACTCTGGCGTGGCCAGCTTGGCATCAATCGCGGTGTAATAAGCCTCGGCTGTATCGCGGGACAAAACCTCGGTCAGACCGAACACGTGCTCAAACGAATGGTCCAGCCACATCGCCGAGGGTGTGCCCCGAAACAAGTGATAGTTCTCGGCAAACCGGCCCCAGATTGCGCGCGGATCGGTTTCGACCGGCCCGCCATCGACACGCGGCAAACCAAGGTCTTCCAGCGCGACACCCTGGCTGGCCAGCATCCGAAACACATAATGATCCGGTACCACGAAAAGCTCGGCCGGATTGGGAAACCGTTCGTTTTTTGCAAACCAGCCGGGGTCGCAATGCCCATGCGGGCTGACAATCGGCAAGTCCTTGACGCTGTCATACAGCATCCGCGCAATTGCCCGCAGCCGGGGTTCGACAGGAAACAACCGATCAGGATCATTGAGGGGCATCTGGCAACCTCCCTTTCCCTTCTTTTTGCCGATATGCCCGACGCATTCAACTGCAAGCTGTGACGTTGTCTGTCCGCGTATTTTCCCGCATATGAGACAAAGCATTGAATAGGACCAGCCAAGTGAAACGTCTTCTTGCAATTGGTGAATGCATGATCGAACTCGCCCCCGCCCGGGACGACACCTTCGCAATGGGCTTTGCCGGCGACACGTTCAACACCGCCTGGTACGCCCAGCGTCTGGCAGGCGACGGTCTGTCGGTCGGATACCTGTCGGCCATCGGCGACGATCAACCATCCGGGCGTATGGCCGATTTCATTCGCAGCGCTGGAATAAAGCCGTATCTCAGCATTCGCAAAGGCCAATCGGTCGGTCTTTACATGATCTCGCTCAACAACGGCGAACGCAGCTTTTCATATTGGAGAAACGCCGCCGCCGCCCGCAGCCTGGCCGACGATCTGCACCACCTGCCAGACCTTGGCCCCGGCGATGTCGCCTATTTCAGCGGCATCACCATGGCGATATTGCCCAAGACCGGACGACACCGCTTGCTAAGCGTGCTGGCCTCGGCGCGCGCAGAAGGCATTCAGGTGGTTTTCGACCCCAACCTGCGCCCCCGCCTGTGGCAGACCGAAGCCGAAATGTGCGACTGGGTGATGCGCGCCGCCGCGGTATCAACCACCGCGCTGCCGTCCTTTGAAGACGAACAGACCCATTTCCGCGACGCCGATCCAGCCGCCACCGCCAAACGGTACCAGGACCAAGGCGTGCAAGTGTCCATCGTCAAGGACGGCCCCGGCAACGTCCTGATTGTCACGCCGGACAACCACCAGACCCACACGCCCGAACCGGCGACACAAGTCGTCGACACCACCGCCGCGGGCGACAGTTTCAACGCGGGCTATCTGGTCGCACGCCTGCAAGGGCAATCCGAACCGGACGCAGTCGCCCAAGGCTGTGCGCTGGCCCGCAAGGTCATCGGCGCGCGCGGCGCATTGGTAAAGGTCTAACCCATGCAGGAAAGCTGGAGATGGTACGGAGACCTCGACACGATCTCGCTGCCCGAAATTCGCCAGACCGGCGCAACCGGCATCGTCACGGCCTTGCATGAAATTCCCTATGGTCAGGTCTGGCCGCGCGACACCATCGCCCAACGCCGCGACCGCATCCGCGCCGCAGGGATGGAATGGGTGGTCTGCGAAAGCCTGCCGTTGCACGAAGACATCAAACGCGGCACCGGCGATCTGACACACCTGTTCGCGGCCTATCGGCAATCGCTGGCCAATATGGCCGCCGAAGGCATTCACACGATCTGCTACAACTTTATGCCGCTGATCGACTGGACCCGCACCGACCTGACGGCACCGGTTTCGGGCGGAGGCAGTTGCCTGCGGTTCGAAGCCACCAAAATGGCCGCGTTCGAACTGCATATGCTGGGTCGCCAGGGCGCGGCTGACGAGTACCCACCCGACGTCCTTGAAAACGCCGCCCAATGGTTCGCCGCCTCGACCCAGGCCGATCGTGACGCATTGCTGAACGCCATTATGTGCGGTCTGCCGGGGGCCTATGACCGCTATGACATCGACAGTCTGCGGGGCGCACTGGCCACCTATGACGGCCTGACGAAAAGCGACATCCGCGCCAATTACCAGCGCTT
Source organism: uncultured Paracoccaceae bacterium (assembly GCA_937924905.1). Taxonomy (GTDB): domain Bacteria; phylum Pseudomonadota; class Alphaproteobacteria; order Rhodobacterales; family Rhodobacteraceae; genus JAJDOD01. The sequence continues at coordinate 151,179 of CALDUK010000019.1, forward strand.
CCTCGACGAAGTTATACCCACCGCAGATGAACTGGGCATGCGGCTCTGCGTTCATCCCGACGACCCGCCGCGCGATATTCTGGGCCTGCCCCGCATCGTCTCGAACGCCGATGACATCGATTGGGTGATGGCGGCCTATGCCAGCCCTGCCAATGGCCTGACCCTGTGCACCGGGTCGTTGGGCGCGGGCCCTGGAAATGACCCGGTCGCCATCGCCGAAACACACGCCAGCCGCATCCACTTTGTCCACCTGCGCAATGTCCGCAAAGACCCCGATGGTTCGTTCGAAGAAGCCGCGCATCTGGACGGTGACACCGACATGACCGGTATCGCGCGCGTTCTTCTGGCCGAAGAAAAACGACGGGTTGCCGAAGGACGCACCGACACCACCTTGCCATGGCGTCCCGATCACGGGCATGCACTGTTGTCCGATGCCGACCGGCAAAGCTTTCCGGGCTATCCTCTGATTGGACGGATGCGCGGGCTGGCCGAGTTACGCGGCGTCCTGCATGCGGTTCAGGCGATGACATCGTAGATACGGCAAATATGCAGAACCGAAATAACTGTTCGCTCTTACAAAGGTGCAAGTTTTGACCGAAGAGACCTTTGACCTGTTCATCATCGGCGGCGGCATCAATGGCTGCGGCATCGCGCGCGACGCAGCCGGGCGCGGCCTAAAGGTTGGTCTTGCCGAAATGAACGACTTTGCCTCCGGCACCTCCAGCGCATCGACCAAGTTGTTTCACGGTGGGTTGCGATATCTGGAATATTTCGAAGTCCGTCTGGTGCGCGAAGCCCTGATCGAACGGGAAACCCTGCTGCGCGCCATGCCGCATATCTCATGGCCCATGCGCTTTGTTCTGCCCTATCACCAGGACATGCGGTTCGAAGGCGGCACGCCGACGTCCAGGCTTTTGACCACCCTTATGCCCTGGATGAAAGGGCGTCGCCCCGCCTGGCTGATCCGCTTTGGGCTGTTTCTCTATGACACGTTGGGGGGGCGAAAGATCCTGCCCGCCACCCGCACGCTTGACCTGTCACAAGATGAAACCGGGCGGCCTTTGAAAGACAGGTTCAAGAAGGCATTCGAATATTCCGATTGTTGGATTGAAGACGCACGGCTTGTTGTCCTGAACGCCCGCGACGCAGCCAGTCACGGTGCCACGATCATGGCCCGCACCAAAGTCGTCTCTGCAACACGCGACGCGGACCATTGGACCGTCACGCTGGATCAAAACGGCACCCGTCGCACAGTCACGGCCCGTATGCTGGTCAATGCCGGTGGCCCTTGGGGGGGCGATGTGATCCAGAACACGCTCAGGCTGAACAGCAGCGAAGGCGTCCGGCTGGTACGCGGCAGCCATATCGTGACGCGCAAGCTATTCGATCACGACAAAAGCTATTTCTTTCAGGGTACCGATGGCCGGATCATCTTTGCCATTCCTTACGAACAGAACTTTACGCTGATCGGCACCACCGACCAGGATCACGGCGATGCGTCGCAACCACCGGTCTGCACCGACGAAGAACGCGATTACCTTTTGTCTTTTGCCAATGCCTATTTCAAAAAAGCGCTGACATCCGAAGACATCGTCTGGACGTATTCCGGCGTTCGCCCGCTGTATGACGACGGTGCCAGCTCGGCCACGGCGGCAACCCGCGACTATGTTCTGAAGGTCGATAAAAACGGCGGCGCGCCGGTTCTGAATATCTTTGGCGGCAAAATCACAACCTACAGACGGCTGGCGGAATCGGCGCTTGAGAAAATAGCCGATCACATTCCAACACCAAAACCTGCCTGGACCGCTGGCGTTCCGCTTCCGGGGGGCGATTTCCCGGTCGATGGGTTCGCCCGGCTTGTGCAGGACCTCGAACGCGATCACCCGTTTCTTGGCCCCCGGTGGGCAACACGGCTGGCCCGTGCCTATGGCACGGACGCGCGGTCAATCCTGAACGGCGCCGAAACCCCCGACGATCTGGGGCAGGATTTCGGCGCAACGATCACCGAAGCCGAACTGAACTGGGCCATCACGCAGGAATGGGTGCAAACGGCCGACGACTATCTTTGGCGGCGCACCAAGCTGGGCCTTGTGACCACGCCCAGCGAACAGGCCAATATTGCTGCGTATATTGCAGAGGCGTTAACCCAGAGATCGCCCACCTGACGTCATTTCGCCCATTGAGGCTGATCGGTTTGACCGTCATGCTCGGCGCGGACGTAAGGACGGTGGGATAAGGTTTTATGAAGACACGCACCAAGGTGGTGGTCATCGGCGGCGGCATCGCCGGATGCTCGACGTTGTATCATCTGACGCAGGAAGGCTGGAGCGACGTCATGTTGCTGGAACGCGACGAACTGACCTCGGGCACCACATGGCATTCGGCGGCGCAGGTGACGAACTTTGGCATGACCCAGACAATGGTAGGTCTGAAAAGCCATTCTATTCAATTATATCAAGACCTTGCGGCTGATCCCGACTATCCGATCAACTATCACCACGGCGATGGCGGCATCCGTCTGGCGAACACCGAAGAACAGATGGACGGCTATCGCCATTTCGCCTCGATGGCACGTGGCATGGGGGTCGATTTCGAAGTGGTCGACGCCGAAGAATGCGCGCGCCGCCATCCTTTGATCTCAACCGACAACCTAATGGGTGGACTCTGGGATCCCATGGACGGCGACATAGACCCCGCCCAATTATGCCAAGCCCTCGCCCGCCGCGCCCGCACCGCCGGCGCCGAGGTGCATCGCAACACCCCTGTCACCCGCCTCAAACAGTTGCAGGATGACACATGGGAGGTTGAAACACCCAAGGGCATCGTTCACGCCGACATCGTCGTGAATGCCTGCGGATACCGCGTGAACGAAGTCGGAGCGATGATGGGGGTCCATCATCCTGTTATGTCGATGGAACACCAGTATTTCGTCACCGAAGAAATCCCCGCCATCCGCGACGCCGGTCACCGCATGCCACTGCTCCGCTGTCCGATCAGCGATTTTTACTCACGGCAAGAGAAAAATGGTTTGCTTGTAGGGTTTTACGAGCAAGATTGCAAAACCTGGGGCATGGACGGCATCGATCCGCATTTCACCAACGCACTCTGCCCCGACGATCTGGACCGCGTCACCGATGTCCTGGAAGGCGCGTTTGCCCGCATGCCCGCCCTGACCGAAGTTGGCATCCACACGGTGGTCAATGGGCCGATCACATACACCATCGACGGCGCCCCTTTGGTTGGGCCCATTCCCGGCAAGCGAAACGCGTTTTGTATCATAGGCCTGCGCGCAGGTCTGGGCGAAGGTGGTGGGCACGGCTGGCTTTTGGCGCAGCAAATTGTCCATGGCGAAGCGTGCTATGACACCTGGGGGCTGGACCCGCGTCGGTTCACGGGACATTGCAATGTTGAATTGACGGCGTTGAAGGCGATTGAGGATTATCAGAACGAGTTTCGCTTCCATTTCCCGCATGAACACAGACCCGCCGGACGGCCCATAAAAACAACGCCTTTGACCCCCGTATTGGCGGCGGAAGGGGCCGAGTTCACAGTTGTGAACGGTTGGGAAAGGGTTAACTACTTCAAACCGGTTCCCGAGTTTGAAGAAAAATTTGGATTCAAATTTAACGAAGCCGACGCCGTTGTCGGGGCCGAAGTTGAGGCCGTTCAGACCCGGGTAGGATTGACCGAAGTCAACGGGTTCAACCGCTTTGAGATCACCGGGCCGGACGCCCATGGTTTCCTGGACCGGATGTTTTGCGGCACCATCAACCGCAAGCCCGGTCGGGTTGGCCTGGGCTATCTACTGAACCACCACGGAATGCTGAAAGGCGAGGCAACTCTTGCAAACTTGCCCGCAAGCGACCGGGGGCCCGCACGTGTCTGGTATGGCTCGGCCGCGGCGGCGGAATATCACGACATGGATTGGCTGACCGCGCATCTTGGCGACAACGAAGATGTGCAGATCCGGTCCCTTACGGATGACTGGACCATTCTTGTGCTGGCCGGACCAAAAGCGCGCGCGGTTCTGTCGGCAGCATCCCGCGCCGACTGGTCGCACGAGGCTTTTCCGTGGCTGTCCGTGCGCGAAGCGTTCATCGGTATCGCGCCTGCCGTGGTTATGTCAGTCAGCTTTTCGGGTGAACTGGCCTATGAAATTCATGTGCCGAACAATCAGCTTTATGCGGCCTATCTGGCCCTTCGCCGGGCAGGCGACGCGCATGGGCTGCACCTGTTTGGCAGCCGTGCAGTTGAATCAATGCGGCTGGAAAAAGGGTTTCTTCACTGGAAAGCCGACATCCTGACCGAATTCGACCCGTTCGAGACCGGGCTTGAGCGGTTCGTCAAACTGGACAAGCCCGAGTTCATCGGAAAATCCGCGCTGACCGCGCGACATGCGGCGGGCCCGACCAAACGGCTGGTCACCCTGTCGGTCGATTGCAGAGACCGCCCGGCCCATTCCGGTTCATCCATAATGCTGGACGGACAGGTTGTCGGCACTGTCACGTCAGGCGACTGGGGGCATCGGACAGGTTTGAACCTGGCATTGGCTTTTGTTGACCCCGCATTTGCGCCGCCTGGCTCGAAACTGGACATCGATATGCTGGGCACGCTTTTCAGCGCCGAGGTGATCCCGTCTGCACCTTACGACCCAGAATTTACGCTTGTCAGATAAGTCGAAACCAAACCCAAAGGCCCCCCATGCCAGCACCGATTGACGACAAACCGCGCTGTTTCGGATCAAACACCGAAACCTATGCGCGCTATCACGACACCGAATGGGGTGTACCGGTGCGCGATGATCGCGAGCTGTTCGAAATGCTGATCCTGGAAGGCGCGCATGCGGGGCTGTCGTGGGAAACCGTATTGATGAAACGCGACGGCTATCGCGCAGTGTTTCACAACTTTGACGTCAAGCGCGTCGCAGAGATGACCGATATGGAATTGTTCCGTGCGCGCCAGAACCCCGGCATTGTCCGCCACAAGCTGAAGATTGAAAGCACGCGCAAAAACGCGCGTATTTTTCTGAAGATGCAAGAGGACTATGGCAGTTTTTCAGATTGGCTTTGGGCGCATGTGGACAACACACCGGTGCATGGTGGCTGGAAAACACGCGCGGATATTCCGGCCACGACCCCATTGTCGGATCAGATCAGCAAAGATCTGAAGAAACGCGGCATGAGCTTTGTCGGCCCGACGATCATCTATGCCTATCTGCAAGCCGTGGGCGTTGTGTACGACCATTGGCAGGGCTGTTGTATGTACCAGCCGCCTACCTGAGCCGTTTCAGCACGTCGTAACTGGGATAGCCGTCTGGTGTCATGCCCTGGCTGTTCTGAAAGCGTCGGATGGCCTGAACCGTGTTCGGCCCAATGATGCCATCAACGCCCTGAGTATTGAAACCGCGCGCGGTCAGCAGGCGTTGCATTTCTTTTTTCTCGGCAAAGCGCAGGTTGCGGTCGCTGCGTGGCCAGTTGGCGCGAATAGGGCCATCGCCCCGGATGCGGTCTGACAGATGGCCCACACCGATCACATAGGCATCGGCGGCGTTATAGCGTTCGATCACATGGAAATTGTTGAAAATCATAAAGGCCGCCCCGTCGGCGCCTGCAGGCAACAGGATTGATGCGCGCCCGTGGTCTGGCACCCGCCCGCCGCGCGTATCGCGCACACCGATTGCGGCCCATTGGCTGGGGCTTTTCTTGACGCGTTCGCCCGTCTGGCTGAAGTCAAAGCCGCGCGGCAAGACGACTTCGAGCCCCCAGGGCTGGCCTTTGGTCCAGCCGAAACGCTTTAGGTAAGCGGCGGTCGAGGCCAGCGCATCGGTCGGGTCATCAGACCAGATGTCGCGGCGGCCATCCCGGCGAAAATCGACAGCATATTCCAGATAAGAGGTCGGGATAAACTGCGTGTGGCCCATGGCGCCTGCCCAACTGCCGCGCATCCGCGCGGGCGGCACATCCCCGGCCTGAACGATTTTAAGCGCCGCGATCAACTGACTTTCGAAAAACTTGCCGCGCCGCCCGTCGAAGGCCAGCGTCGCAAGCGCTTCGATGATTGGCTCGTCACCGCGAAATGACCCATAGGCGCTTTCCAGCCCCCAGACCGCTGTGACGACTTCGGCTTCGACACCATAGCGGGTTTCGATTTCCTGCAATAGCCGTTGGTTCTGACGTAGGGCGCTGCGCCCGTTCTTGACGCGTGTGTCTGACACTGCGCTGTCGAGATATTCCCAGATTTGCTTTGTAAATTCGGATTGGTTCCGGTCACGCCGGATCACGTCAGCATTGTACCGCACGCCCTGAAAGGCGGCGTTGAAGACGCTATCGCGGATGCCAGCGGCCCGCGCGCGCCCGCGGAACCGGTCAATCCAGCGTTGGAATGAGATATTGGATGTGGCCTGTGCCAGCACGATCTGGCCCTCCTGTGCCGAGGGTCGCGGTTTGGGGGGCGCCACGCTTTCTGGAAGGGCCGCCGCGGACGTGGCAAAGCCTATGATCAGCGCTGCTGCAAGGATCGGACGCATGTTTGGAACCTGCTCTGGTCTTGTTTTTCTTGAAGATAGCGCGGGAAGGACGATCCGGGAAGGGCGCTGTCTGGGATCGGCGAAGGTTCGCGGTCAATCGCGCGCGCGGTTGCGGCTGAGCTTGCGGGCCCGTTTGCCGGGTTTTTTCCGAACGCGGGCACTGCGGGTTTTTCCGGATTTCCGGGTTTTGCCGCCTTTTGGCAGGGCTTTGCCGTCCAGTTCCAACAGTTCCAGAAGAATGCCGCCGGTTTCGGGTGTGGTTTCGGCAAGGCGCACCAGAACGCTTTGACCGGGTTCGATCACAATGCCGCTATCCGCGCCGCTCAGGCTTTGGCTGTCGCGGTCGTAGTGGAAATATTCATGCCCGATCTCGCGCATCGGCAGCAGGCCGTCGGCGCCGGTTTCGTCCAGCCGGACGAACGCCCCAAAGCGCTGGATGCCCGAGATGCGTCCGGTCAGTTCGGTGCCGACGCGGTCGGCCAGATAGGCGGCGAGATAGCGGTCGGTGGTGTCGCGTTCGGCTTCCATCGACCGGCGTTCGGTGGTCGAGATATGTTCAGCGGTTGACCGCAGACGCTCGGTGTCGTCGGGGGTCAGCCCGTCATCGCCCCAGCCATGGGCCGCGATCAGCGCGCGGTGGACGACCAGATCGGCATAGCGACGGATGGGCGACGTGAAATGCGCGTAGGAGCCAAGCGCCAAACCGAAATGGCCCAGATGATCGGGGCTGTAATAGGCCTGTGTCATCGACCGCAGGACGGCGACGTTGATCAACTCGCCATCGTCGGTGTCGGCGGCCTGGGTCAGCAGTCTGTTCAACTGGCTTGTTTTCAGCACTTGCCCTTTGGCCAGCACAAGGCCTGCCGCTTCGGCAATTTCGCGCAGCGCGTCCAGTTTTTCGGGCTTTGGTTCTTCGTGGACCCGAAACAGAAGCGGTGTGCGTTTCGCAACCAGCGTTTTGGCGGCGGCGACATTGGCCAGCACCATAAATTCTTCGATCAGCTTGTGGGCGGTGAGACGATCCTTGAAAGCGACCGATCTGACAACGCCTTTCGGGTCAAGCTCGATCTGGCGTTCGGGCAAGTCCAGTTCCAGCGGTGCGCGGCGGGCGCGCGCTTTGGTCAGCGCGCCATACGCCGCATAGAGCGGCTTCAACACCGGCTCTAGCAGTGGGGCCGTCTTGTCGTTTGGCGCGCCGTCAATGGCCGCCTGCACTTCTTCGTAATGCAGCGAGGCCGGGGATTTCATCAATGCCCGCAGGAACGTGCTGGACGTCATCTCGCCAGCCGCGTTGATTATCATGCGCGCCACAATACAGGCGCGCGGCACGCCTTCGTGCAACGAACAAAGGTCACCCGACAGCCGGTCGGGCAGCATTGGCACAACGCGGTCAGGGAAATAGGTCGAGTTTCCGCGCTCCCATGCTTCGCGGTCCAGGGCCGATCCGGGGCGTACGTAATGTGCGACATCTGCGATGGCGACCCAGAGAACAAATCCCCCCTTGTTCTTGGGGTCGGGGTCCGCTTCGGCGAAGACGGCGTCATCATGGTCGCGCGCGTCTGACGGGTCGATTGTCACCAAAGGCAGGTCCGTCAGGTCTTCGCGCCCCGTCAGATCAGCGGGCGTCATGGCATCGGCTTCGCCGATCGTATCGTCAGAAAAGCTGTCCGGTATGCCGTGCTGGTGAATGGCGATCAGTGACACGGCCCGGGGCTGCGACGGGTCGCCAAGCCGCGCCAGAATGCGCGCCCGCGGCAATCCAAGGCTGTCTTTGGGGCCTGCTGGTTCGGCTTCGACCAGTTCACCATCCCTGGCACCCTGGGTTGCGCCCGCAGCGACGCGCCATTCGCGGCTGGTGCCTTTGTCGATTGGCAGGATGCGCCCGCCTTCGGCATGTTTGCGAAACAGTCCCAGCACCTTGCGCGGGTTGGTTCCGATCCGGCGGATAAGGCGGCCTTCATAGGCATGGTCTTCACCGCGCACGATCTGCACCCGCGCCAGAATACGTTCGCCCGCGCCAAGCGCCGGGTCGGTCGCCCGCGCAATCAGCAGGACAGTCGGCTCTGGCCCGTCGCCCTGCCATTCAATCGGGCGCGCATACAAATCGCCATCGGACGACGGTTCACCCACCTGCAAAACCGATACCGGTGGCAGCTTGTCGGGGTCACGATAGGTTTTGCGCCGTTTCTCAAGATGGCCGTCTTCTGCCAGCTCGCGCAGCATACGCTTTAGATCAATCCGATCCGCACCCTTGATGCCAAAAGCCTTGGCGATCTCGCGCTTAGCGGTCAGCGTTGGGTTCTCGGCAATCCAGTCGAGTATGTCCTGTTTGGAAGGCAATCGAGACATGCGGTCGCGGTACCATGGCCGCAAGCGAAGGTCACGCGCCTAATCGGGTCGCAGGTCGCTTGCTTCGTCCACGTCGCGCAGTATGGCAACGGTTGCAGTCGGCACAGGCAACGTTGGCCGTGTGTCGTTCAGGGTTTCGGGATGCGACCAACGGACTTTGCGGAACAGCCGTTTGTCGAACGGTGTCGGGTGTTTCAGACCCACCAGCCAAAAGCCGCCATCGACCGCCGGGCCGATCACGCTGGCGTTTTGACCCAGCGCACGGAACGCGGCCGCGATGTGGTGTCGCCGGATACCCGGGATGTCCGAACCGATCAGAACGGTTGGCCCGGGCGTTGCAGCCAAAACGCGCGCCATTCTGAGCCCAAGATCACCCTGCCCTTGCGGGATGCGCGGCAGATGCGCGGGCCAAACGCGGCTGACAACGCCTTGCATATCGGGCGAAACCGCCAGAACCACAGACCAACGCGGATCACCCAGTTCGCGCAGCAGCCGGCGCACCTGATGACGGTACCACCACGCCGCTGTGGTCAGCCCGATCCGACGCCCGAGACGCGATTTGACACGTCCGGGGCGCGGTTCCTTGACCATAACGATAAGACTGGGCCGTCTCACAGGCTAAGCACCATGTTCTTGTGCAAGATGCCGGCATCCAGAAACGTCTCGCCATAGACCTGAAACCCAAGGTCTTTATAAAACCCCAAGGCATGGGTTTGCGCCGCCAGCCGGACCTTGGCCATGCCTTCGGCACGCAATTCGTCCAGCGACGCCTGCATGATTGCTTTCCCCAGCCCCTTGCCGCGCATATTTTCCAAAACGGCAACCCGCCCAATCTTGGCATAATGTTCGCCCAAGATCAGGCGCGCTGTGCCGACGGGCGTATCGTTTTGATAGGCAATCATATGGATGGCGCTGTCATCCAAACTGTCGCGTTCTTCGTTTTCGGGCACATTCTGGCCTTCGATGAAAACGACGCGGCGTATATCAAAGACCGCATCCATATCGGCCAAACCCGCGCGCCGGATCATGCAAAATAGCCGTCAAGAATGGCGCGGTAGACGTCTTTCAACTGCTGAATCTGGACGATTTCAACCCGTTCATCCACCTGATGCATGGTCTGACCGACAAGGCCAAATTCAACCACCGGGCAGTGGCGCATCACAAAGCGGGCGTCTGACGTACCGCCCGAGGTCGACAGTTCGGGGCGACGGCCCAGCGTTGTGTCGACTGCATCAGCGACCAGATCCGACAGCGGGCCGGGCGGTGTCAGAAAACATTCGCCCGAGACTTTGGTTTTCATGTCGATTGTCACGCCCGTTGTCTTGGCGATGTCATCTGCCGCGCTGCGCAACCATTCTATCAGCGCGTCCGAGCGATGAGCGTCGTTGAACCGGATATTGACCGTCGCCGTGCATGTCGCCGGGATCACGTTGGTGGCCGGGTTGCCTGTGTCGATGGTGGTCACGGCCAGCGTCGAAGGATCGAAATGTTCGGTCCCGTGGTCCAGCGTATGGGTCGCAAGACGGTCCATCAGTGCGGCGGTAGCCGACACAGGGTTCCTGGCGCGGTGCGGATAGGCCGAATGGCCCTGCACGCCGGATACTGTGAAATACGCAGTCATCGAGCCGCGACGCCCGATTTTCATCGTTTCGCCCATCACGTTTGGGCTGGTTGGTTCGCCCACAAGGCAGACCGACATGTGTTCGCCCGCGTCTGCCATCCAATCAAGAATGGCGGTGGTGCCATGGGTGGCGTCGGCTTCTTCGTCACCGGTGATGGTAATCAGGATGGCCCCGTCAGGCGGCGCGGTTTTTACCCTGTCAATCGCGGCGGCCACAAAGGCGGCGACGCCGCTTTTCATATCGGTCGACCCGCGCCCGTACATCCAGCCGTCGACGGTTTCTGCCGAAAACGGTGGAAACCGCCAGTCGGCGGGATCGCCCGGCGGGACCACATCGGTGTGGCCATTGAAGCCAAAGGTGCGGGCGTGACCCTTTGGCCCCCAGCGCGCCACAAGGTTTGAGATACCGCCCCGGTCGGCGCGGAAACATGTGAAACCGGCCGCGCTCAGAGTGCGTTCCAGTAACTGGATCGCGCCGCCTTCTTTTGGCGTCACTGAGGGGCATTGCACCAGTTTTCTGGTCAGATCGACGGGATCAGTGGTCATGTCTTTGGCTAGCGCGGACAGATCGGCTTCGCAATGGGCGGCGGGAATGCCTGTGGCCTGAAAAACACCGTTGAAGGCGGCCTTTTGCGACAGTGCTTCCGTCACGGGCTGTGTTAATACATTGTTAACCAAAATAAACCCGAGGCAGGGCTACAGGCACGACAAGCGAGAAAACTCGACCGTGCTGGCAATACAATAGGTATTCGCAACCGGTGCGCCGGGAGCGGGCCTTGCCTTGTTTGACACGAGGCGCGCATGCCCGAGCTAACGTACGACACCAATGCTTCGGCATTGGCTATGGCAAACCAAATATTTGGCGACGGCGTGTCCGTTGTTGGGGCAAGCTATACCGGCGACCCGGATTCATCGGCCGTCTATTCGGACGGGGATACAATTTCACCGGGCGTGGTGCCGAATGACACCGGCATCATTCTGTCGACCGGCGAAGCCGACCGCTTTACCAATACAACCTTCTTCAACACCAACCTTCGGACCAACACGACATCCCCCAGCAGCGGGCCGAACAACGACCCCGACTTCAACGATCTGGCGGGGTTGCCAACGTTTGACGCGTCTTTCCTGGAAGTCGATTTCATCCCGGACCCCGGCATCAACTTTATCACAATGGAATTTGTGTTTTCGTCGGATGAATACCCCGAATTTTCCAGTTCGATTTATAACGACCTTGTTGGCATCTGGATCGACGATCAGGTCGTGCCGCTGGCCGCTGGCAATGGACAATCCGGCGTCACCAACATCAACCAGTCGGGTGGTGTCAACCTCTTCATCGACAACACCTCGGACCAGTTCAATACGGAAATGGACGGGTTCACCGTGTCGATGTCCGTCGTCATTCCTGTGACGCCCGGTCAGGTCAATTCGCTGAAAGTCGGCATCGCGGATGCGGGCGACAACAGGTTTGATTCAAACGTCCTGATCGCCACAGACAGTGTGCAGGGGGCCCTGGTGGCAAACACGGACGACGTGCTGGTGCGTCCGGGCGACAGCGAAAACATCGATTTGCTGGCCAACGATATCAATCTGACCTCGGGGTCGGTTGTGATCACCCATATCAACAACCAAGCGGTAAGCCCGGGCGATACGGTCAACCTGACAACGGGCCAATCGGTCACGCTGAATGCCGACGGAACCGTCAGCCTGGTTGGCAATGACGAATCCGAAGACGTCGCCTTTACCTATGAAATCGCATCCACCACCGGCGAGACCGCGATTGGTTTTGTCATCGTCGACACTGTTCCGTGTTTTGTTGCCGGCACCATGATTGCGACGGCAAAAGGCGACATGCCGGTCGAAAAACTGACTTGCGGTGAGTTGGTGCTGACCAAAGACGCCGGGTTTCAGCCGATCCGCTGGATTGGCAAGCGCGTTTTGCCCGCCCAAGGCGACATGGCCCCGATTGAGATCAAACGAAATACGTTTGGCGACCATGACACGCTGCGCGTATCGCCATTGCACCGCATTTTGATTCGCAACACCCATGCAGATTTGCTGTTCGGATCAAGCGAGGTTTTGATTGCAGCCCGGGATCTGGTGGACGGACGCAATGTGCAACAGATGGCAGGCGGCCAGGTTGCCTATTTCCACCTGCTGCTCGAAGACCATCACGTCATATGGTCAAACGGGCTGGCCAGCGAAAGCTTCCTGCCCGGGCCCCAAACCAAAGCGTGCTTTGACACCGATGCGGTGGACGAAATCAGAACGATCTTCCCCGAACTCGATCCCATGACGGGTCTGGGATACGGCCCTGCGGCAAGACCCGCCCTTAAGCGACGCGAGGCGCGCCTGTTGGTGGCCTAAAACCCAAGCGCGCGAAGTGTGCTGACCAATTCATCGGGACGTTCGATGATTGCATCGCAGCCGTCCCATTCCTTTTCCGACCCATAGCCCCAGCGCACCGCGACGGACTTCATGCCCACCGATTGTGCTGCGGCAATGTCGTGATGGCGGTCACCAACCATAACGCTTTGCTGCACATCTTCGCCTGTTTGCTGCAAGGCATAGGTCAGAAGATCACCCTTCCAGTTCCGGGTGCCGTCCAATTCGGGCCCGAACTGGGCCACGAACATGGGCGCCAGATCAAAATGCGCGGTGATCTTGGTTGCGGCGACATGGGGTTTGGCCGTGGCAAGATACAGCCGGTGCCCCGCCTTTTGCAGGTCTTCCATCATCTGATGGACCCCATCATAGGGGCGGGCATCGAACATACCGCCGTTGTCATAAACCCGGCGATAAGCGTCGATGGCGGCTTGGGGTTCGGCCAAACCCAGTTTTATGAAACTGTCGATAAACGGCGGGCCGATCATCCAGGTCAGATCCTGGTTCGCCAGATCGGTCAGCCCGACATCCAGAAACGCCGTCCGCAGCGACGACAGAATGCCCGGCTTGGAATCCATCAATGTCCCGTCGAGATCCAGAAATACAGCCGTCATTCCAAAGGCTCGCGCAGAACGGTGGTTTCGGCAACGATCACGGCGTTTTCTTCCAATGCGCGTGCCATCAATTGGCGGTCTTCGTCACTGATTTCGTGGCCTTCCGCCAAACGTTCGTCCAGCGTACCATAGCTGGTGACGTCCAAGGGGTTAAGTTCGGCCACCTTCAACACCTGTACGGTTTCACGCACCGCTTCGGCTTCGTCACGGCCAGAGGCATAGCACAGCAAGGCAGCACCTGTGGCGCCTTTGGGCAAACCGTCATCCTTGCCGCGTCCGACCTGGACCAGCAAGGTAAAAGCCTGGTGTTTCGTTGTTTTTGCCATAGTCGCGGATTATGGCCTTTGGTGCCCCTTGTCTACTGCGTGATCAGGTCCAGGGGATAAGCGCCGCTGTTTCCGGCGTATCAGGCGCAAGCGATACCGGGCGTTCGTAAAGATACCGAAACCCGGCCTTCACCGGCCAGATCTGGGGCTTGCCGGAAGATATAGACTGGTTCCAAAGCCGCCCCGCGATGTGATCGGGCACGTCTTGTTCGATGGCGATGCGAAGATAGTCCAACCCATTTGCGCGCAGAACCGGCAAGATCGCGTCCCGATCAATGGTCAGGCAATCGACATCACCGGGCGGGCCATCCAGATTGACATGGCCCGAAATATGCATGGCGCGAAACCCGTTCATCAGCGCGGCGCGAATGGGCGGATCGGCCAGTTTGTAGTGATCGTGAAAGGCGTGCCAGTTCCAGAACAGGTCATCTTCGCAAACGCCGTTCTGCAGCCGGTCGGATATCAGCAGCGCTGTTGACGCGATAAATGCGTTAAAATCATCATCCGGCGTTGCAGCCGCCAACAGAAAATCCGAGCAAAGCAGTGACTGGTCGCGGGTCAGCACGCCGGTTTCAAACACGGCTTCTGCAGACACAGAAAACCCGACGCCACTTTTCGCAAGACGGTCCATCGCCGCGCGATGGGTACGCACTACCTCAATCAGGTCGCGAACGGCCTGACGCGTGCGGAAAACTTCCGCAGAACTCGTAAACATAAGTGAATTTATACCACCGCCGTATGGCAAAATGGCGGCGCTGGCGCGCCGATCACAAGAATTCCTTGCGGCAAACCGGCTGGTATCAGTCGCGCAGCAATTCGTTGATACCGGTCTTGGATCGCGTGCGTTCATCGACGCGTTTGACGATCACAGCGCAGTACAGGTTGACGTTGTTCTTCGATGGCATCGAACCCGCGACGACCACCGAATAAGGTGGCACCTCGCCGTACATCACCTCGCCCGTTTCGCGGTCGACGATCTTGGTCGATTGCCCGATGAAAACGCCCATACCCAGAACCGACCCTTCGCGAACGATACATCCTTCGACCACTTCCGAGCGCGCGCCGATAAAGCAATTGTCTTCGATGATCGTGGGACCAGCCTGCATCGGTTCCAGCACACCGCCAATGCCGACGCCGCCGGAAAGATGCACGTTCTTACCGATTTGCGCGCAGGACCCGACAGTTGCCCATGTGTCAACCATCGTGCCGCTGTCGACATAGGCGCCCAAGTTCACAAAAGATGGCATCAGCACAACGCCCGGCGCGATATAGGCCGATTTGCGCACAACACAGTTTGGTACAGCGCGAAAGCCTGCGTCTTGCCATTCGCTGTCGCCCCAATCTTTCCACTTGCTGTCGACCTTGTCCCACCAGGCCCCGCCCTGAGGGCTGCCCGACTGTTGTTCCATATCTTTCAGACGGAACCCCAAAAGCACGGCTTTCTTGGCCCATTGGTTCACATGCCATGATCCGTCATCCTGCTTTTCAGCCACACGCAATGTTCCGCCATCCAGCGCGTTCAACGTCGCTTCAATCGCGTCGCGGGTTTCGCCTTTGGTAGCAGGTGTAATAGTATCCCGCGCGTCCCAGGCGGCTTCGATGGCGTTTTCCAACTGCGCATTGGACATGGTCTGTCTTCCCCTCTGGTGTGATCTCTGCGGCTTAGCGCGCAGCCCTAGAAAGGGCAATGTCGAAGCCGCGATTATCCCAAAAGCCCGGCGATGGGGCGGATGTGGCCAACCACGTCACGGTTGAAATTGAACACCGGCGCATTGAGATGCTGCGCGACACGCGGGTCATTTCGGTCGACCACACCATAGCGCACCAGCAACGCGGCCATGGCTGCTTCGGCACCGCGCTTGGCGCCGTCTTCGATTTTGAGCGCGATGCCCAGTTGGGCATCCGGCAAAATGCCCACAAAGAACCCCTCGGCCCCGGTCTTGACGGCGGCTTGTCCGCCGGCCGCCTGCATCAGGTTGTTGCAGGCCCGGCCCGTGCCCGAGACCAGCTCGGGATGTTGCATCATCGCGTCCCGCAGCGTCACGCAGGCCCCGTCGCGCACCGACCCGCCCAGGCCCTTGCTTGCAAAAGACGCCATCGCTTTCGCCATACCGGCCAGCGTGACGGCAAAATTCGGCGCCGCGCAACCGTCTATGCCATAGCCCGGGCTGTCTTCCTGACACATATCTTCGATGGTGCCGCGCACCGCTTTTTGGACTGGATGGTCGGGGTCCACATAATCCAGACCGGCGCCCAGATGTTTGGTCAGCGTCAGAAACCCGGCATGTTTGCCAGAACAATCGCTGTGAAGCCGTGTAAATGGCTGGCCGTCGCGGATCATTTGATCGCGCACATCTTCGCCCAATGGCGGGGTCGGGCCGCAGCAAAGATGTTCTTCTGACAACCCAAGCTGGGTCAGCCAGTCGCGCACACGCGACACATGCATGTGTTCGGCACTGTGTGACGCGCAGGCCAGCGCAAGCTGTTCTGACGACAGATCGCGACCTGCCCCGCTTTCCAGCAACGGCAGGGCCTGCAACATCTTCGCCGAAGACCGAGGCAACACCACTTTCGACGGGTCGCCCCAGGCGGCAATAATCTCGCCCCGGTCATTGGCGACGACCGCGTGCCCAAAATGCCGTGATTCAAGAATGGGGCCTCGCGAGACTTCGACAAGCGGCACTGCTTTGTCCATTGCGGAGCTCCTTGGTTTGATAACGGCAATTTTCTGCTACGGGGGCTTTCCTCTTGGCGTCGAGATACGGTAGGGATCAACAGGGAAACAAGAGCATTTTCGCCCAGCGCTGCGGGGACAAGCAGTTCAGGCAGAAACAGGCAAAGGCAGAGACATGACGAGACGCATCATCACCTCATTGACGGCTCTCACCATCGCAGCCGCATCACCTTCACTTGCACAGGACGATTCAAACCGGGTCGCCGCCGAAACGGACTGGGCCGTGTTCGAAGGCAACGAACCCAAGGAATGCTGGGCCGTGACCGCGCCCAAGGAAACAACGAACACCCGTGACGGCCGTGTCGTGTCGGTGCGACGTGGCGATGTTCTGTTGTTTGTGACGTTCCGGCCCGAAGAAAACATTGCATCCGAAGTCAGCTTTACCGGCGGCTATCCCTTTGCCGAAGGCTCAACCGCGACGCTTGAAATCGCGGGCAGCACGTTTGAATTGTTCACGTCCGGCGAATACGCTTGGCCAGCCTCGCCCGCCGAAGACCAAAAGATCGTAACCGCGATAAAACGCGGGGCCGATGCCGTGGTCACGGCCCGGTCGTCGCGCGGCACCCAGACGAAAGATACGTTTTCGCTTCTGGGCGCGACCGCGATGATCGAAGAGGCAGAAAAGCTCTGCGGCAGCTAGGCGCATCCAGAACAGCGGAAACTCTTTGGCAAATCGGCTGATCTCGCCTATACGCAGCGCCTGATCACGAAAGTCAGGTATATGTCCGCAGACGCGCCCATCACCCAGGATGTTATGACCATCCCCCGCAAGGACCAGCCGTCCGACGGGAAGACCAATCTGGTCGGCCTGACGCGGGACGCATTGCGCGACGCATTGGTGTCCATCGGAACTCCCGAAAAGCAGACCAAGATGCGGGTCAATCAGATCTGGCAATGGCTGTATCACTGGGGTGTCCGCGACTTTAACGCGATGACCAACCTGTCAAAAGACTATCGCGCCAAATTGGCAGACGCGTTCACAATCACCCTGCCCGAAGTCGTCAGCCGCCAAATCAGCGAAGATGGCACGCGCAAATATCTTGTGCGCATCGCAGGCGGGCACGAGGTGGAAACCGTCTATATCCCCGAAGAAGATCGCGGCACGTTATGCATTTCAAGCCAGGTCGGTTGCACGCTGACCTGTTCTTTCTGTCACACCGGCACGCAGAAACTGGTGCGCAATCTGACACCGGGGGAAATCGTCGGCCAAATCATGTTGGCGCGCGATGATCTGGAGGAATGGCCGGAACCGGGCGTCGGAACCGGTGACGCAGGCCCGCGTCTTTTGTCCAACATTGTTCTGATGGGCATGGGCGAGCCTTTGTACAATTTCGAAGCCGTGCGCGACGCGATGAAAATCGCGATGGACGGCGAAGGCATCGCCTTGTCACGACGTCGCATCACCTTGTCGACCAGCGGGGTTGTGCCGGAAATTGCGCGCACGGCGCAGGAAATCGGTTGCATGCTGGCTGTCAGCTTCCACGCCACCACAGACGAGGTGCGCGACCGGTTGGTGCCTATCAACAAACGCTGGCCAATCGCCGAACTTTTAGACGCCTTGCGATCCTATCCGAAAGCGTCAAATTCGGAACGGATCACGTTTGAATATGTCATGCTGAAAGGCGTCAATGACAGCGACGAAGACGCGCATCGTCTGATCAAACTGATCGAAGGCATCCCGGCAAAGATCAACCTGATCCCGTTCAATGAATGGCCCGGCGCGCCCTATGAACGTTCTAGCAAGACGCGCATCCGGGCGTTTGCGGACATCATTTACAAGGCGGGATATGCATCGCCCATCCGCACGCCGCGTGGCGAGGACATCATGGCCGCCTGTGGTCAATTGAAATCCGCGACCGAGCGTGCGCGCAAGTCGCGCGCTCAGATTGCGGCAGAGGTCGGCAATTCCTAAAGCTTGTCGCGCCGGGTCTGCGGCAGGTGCCAGTTGTCCATAATCTCGAGCGCTTCTTCCGCCGTTTCAACAAAGCGGAACAGGTCCAGATCGTTTTCAGAGATCGTGCCGGCATCCGCCAGCGCATCCCAATTGACAATGCGGTGCCAGAAGTCCTTGCCGAACAACAAAAACGGCACACGACGCATGCGCCCTGTCTGGATCAGTGTCAGTGTTTCGAACAATTCGTCCAGCGTGCCAAAGCCACCGGGGAACACTGCAATCGCCGACGCACGCATCAGGAAATGCATTTTGCGAATGGCGAAGTAGTGAAAGTTGAACGACAGGTCAGGCGTCACATAGGCGTTTGGCGCCTGTTCATGGGGCAAAACGATGTTCAACCCGATCGAAACACCGCCCGCTTCTTTGGCCCCGCGATTGCCCGCCTCCATGACACCCGGACCGCCGCCTGTGACAACAACGTTTTCTTTCGGACCTTCGCTGTTCGAGCGTTCGGTGATCAGGCGGGCAAATGTCTGCGCCTCGTCGTAAAAACGGCTTAGCTCGGCCAGGGTTTCGGTGCGGGCAGACGCCTTGTTGTCCGGGCTTGGGATGCGCGCGCCACCGAAAAGCACGACGGTCGATTCAATGCCGTATTCGCTCATCAGCAGTTCGGGCTTCAAAAGTTCCAACTGCAAGCGCACCGGGCGCAATTCGTCGCGGCACAGGAAATCCGGGTCGGCAAACGCCAACCGATAGGCCGACGCGCGGGTCTGCGGCGTGTCCTGCATTTTCGCAGCTTTTTCGATATCCTGATGCGCGCCGCGAAATACGCGGCCTGGTTCGTCTGTCATGTCCGTCTCCTGCTCAAAGGCCCATTTTGAATGACAGTTTGCCGGGGCTGACGCAACTTCAATCCAGATCGTCGTCACCGCGTCGCAGTTGTTTCAGCGCGCCGCGTCGTTTCTTGGCGTCGACGCGTCTGCGTTTTTCGCCGTACGGCACATGGGTTTTGACCCGGCGCTTCGGTTTTATGGACGCGCGATGGATCAGTTCGGCCAGCCGGGCCCGCGCCAGATCGCGGTTGCGTGCCTGGCTGCGTTCTTCGGACACCTGAATGACAATCGCGCCGTCCCGCGTCCATCGCCGCCCGGCGATGCGTTGCAACCGCCGTTTCACGGCCTCGGTCAGATTGGGCGAACGCGCGGCTTCGAACCGCAATTCGACCGCCGTTGCAACCTTGTTGACGTTCTGACCGCCCGGGCCGCCTGACCGCACAAACTGTTCAGTCAGTTCCCAATCTTCGATCTCGATCTCGGACGTAATTTTCATGCGTTCCATCACAGCCGTTGTCGGGCCGGGGTTCAACCGGACCGGCGCCGGAAAAAGAAGAAGGGTCGCACAACGCGCGACCCTTCCGAGGTATTTAGAGATGGGCCAGTTAGGGACCTTGAAAGGTTCCAGGTTGCCCAATCAGGGATGTTTTGTCTTCGGGTCTGCCCTTAGACGACGGTCTCCCCAACTGTCCGGACCTCATTCTCCAATATCGCTCTAGACACTGGACCACCTCCTTTCGTTTGTTACCGATAGGTCAGAGGGTGGCACAGTTTTTGTGTCTGTCAAATTAATTTACGCCGGATCCGGTAAAATTCGGCTCACGATCAGTCGAAACGGCACCAGCGCCAACAAGGCCAGCCCAAGTTTCACGCACCAATCGGCCACGGCAAGCGACATCCAAAGCGGCGCGTCGGGACCCGTGCCAAGAAGCGGCAGAACCTCGTTTGCCCAAGACACGTCATTGCCGGGCTCGATAAAAACCAAGGCCGCCGAAAACGCGACGAAAAAGAACAGCGCCGTGTCAATCGTCGACCCGATCAGCGTCGAGGCCAGAGGCGCGCGCCACCAGACACCGCGTCGCAGCTTGTCAAAGATGGCAATGTCCAGAAGCTGTGCGGTCAAGAACGCCAGCCCGGACCCCAGCGCGATCCGCCAGGTCACCAATGGGCCGAACTCGCCTATGATCTGCGTGCCGATCAGCGAACAGATCACACCCACGACAAAGCCCATAAAGACCACGCATCGCGCGGCTTGCGGCCCGTAAACGCGGTTCATCACATCCGTGACCAAAAACGCCAGTGGATAGGTGAATGCCCCCCAGGTCAGCCATTGACCAAACAGGAATTGCACAAGGATATTCGAAGCGACCACAATCGTGGCCATGGCAAGAATGCCGGGCAGATAGCGAGACATAACTGTTTTCCGTTTTTACAAGGTGCTCGGAGACTTGGCCCAATCAAGGGACAGCGCCGCGTAAGCCGATTGGCTTATTGGGTCAAGCGAAACTCGACGAACTGGGTCGGCGTGCCCTCGGCCCCATTGTTATCCGACACCAGCGTCAGGCGCAGGCCGTCATCGTCATACCAGACAGAAATGCCTTCAAGATTGCCGAAATCGCCCCGGTTGCTTGTCCACAGAACCACGTCTTCGCGGCCATCCAGACGCACGCGCCGAATGCGGCTTTGCCACCAAAAGCCCACGACCAGCTTGCGTTCCAGCAGGTAAAGCGACCCGTCATCGGCAAAATCGGCGCCGACGATGGCAAAGATATCTTCTTCGCGCAGATACCCATCAATCTGCCACAGATCGTTGGTGTCCAGACGATAAATCGGAAACCCGTCCGGCAGCGGTTTTTCGGAAAACGCATAGGCCACCCCTTCGGGCGAAACCGCAACTGCTTCCAGTTCCCAATTGTCGGCATGGTCGTAAAATGTCTCATGCGCGCGAATATAGGACGCCGGGGTGTTCACGGTGTCAAACCGCGACACCCGCGCCCAACGTTCATAGGAAATATAGGCCGTTCCATCATCCGCAATGGCCAGCCCTTCGGCATCCGACCAGTCGCCCACGCGCCGCGATGACACCGGCCAGCCGTCATGTTCGATGATCGGGCGGACCTGTTCGATATCGACCGAGACAATCGCGGCGTCCCGACGATCGAACTGGCCTTCGACCCACCAGCCATGGTCGGTTACACCAACAAAAGTTGCGCCATCGCGTGACACTTCCAGACCCGAAATGCCCACAACGCTTTCGGTTTTCCAGTCGATTGCGCCGACAAACTCCAGCGTTTCCGCCGAAGCCCATGCCGGGACAAGCGACAGAGCTATCGCGACAAGACGCGTGCGCATTGCTTAGGCAAATCGGCCAACACATATTCACGGCGTGGCTTGGGTTTCGGGGCATTCGGATCTGGCGGTGGCGGGTTCAGGATATTGTTCACCCAATCCTGCGCATCAGCGCAGCCATCGCCCGCAGGTGGCGGGGTTTGATTGACACAGGCCCGCGCGCCGCGCGGACAATTAAGACGGACATGGAAATGATAGTGATGCCCCCACCAGGGCCGTATTTTGCGCAACCAGCGCCGGTCGCCCTTGGCGTCCTTGCACATCTGCACCTTGGCCCCGGGGAAAACGAAAATCCGCGCCACACGCGGATCTTTGGCCGCCGCTTCCAGAATATTGTGATGCTGGCGCGACCAGCTGTCATTGACGAATGCGCCTTTGGCACGGCGCATCGAAATCGACGACAAATTCTCGCGTTCGGTGCGCGTCAGGTTCAGCCGGGTTGCCGGCCGCATCCAGATATCGACATCAAGCCCCGACTGGTGGCTGCGATGCCCCGACAGCATAGGCCCGCCGCGCGGTTGTTGCATGTCGCCGACGTAAAGCCCGCTCCACCCCCGTTGCCGGGCGGCGACGCGCGACAGGTCTTGCACAAAATCAATCGTGTCGGGATGCGCCCAGTTCCGGTTGCGCGACAATCGCATCGCCTGCCAGGTCGGCCCTGTCTCTGCCAGTTCAACCCCACCAGCCAGACATCCGCGCGCATATTCTCCGATTGGCTCGGCCGTCTGGTTCGAACCAGACGCCTGCGCGCCACAAAGGGTCTTTGCCCAAGGCTGTGCCACAACGGGCGAAGCCAGCAAAGTTACGGCCAGCGTCAGTCGGATCAGGTTTCGGACCATCGGCCTGCTCGGTCTCCTTCGGGTTTTGTCCAGCGTAGCAGAAGAAGCCCGAAAAGAAAGAGAAGGATCAACGGCATGACCCCAATCCGGACGTCACCTGTGGTCGCGGTCGCAAGTGCGATCAAAGCAGGTGCCAGAAACGACGTCGCCCGCCCGGCCAGACCATACAAGCCAAAGCCCTGCGTTTCTGCCTCGGCCTCAAGATGGCGGACCATCAGTGACCGGCTTGCGGCCTGCACGATGCCGCCAAACCCGCCAATCGCCACGCCACAGAACATAAAGATGACATCAGGCAGAACCGAGCCTTCATCCACCGGCATATAAAACGCTGTCTCGCGCGAAATGCTGGCCAAGGCGACCGTCACCGCCATCAAGGCCAGGATCGAAACGATCACCACCGGCTTTGGCCCGAACCGCCGATCCAGCCGTCCGCCAACCCAAGACAGGATCGCGGCGGAAATGACAGTGACCAGCCCAAAAACCCCAACTTGCGTCAGATCCCAGTTCAACACCAAAAGCGCATAGGTTCCGCCAAATCCATACAGCCCGTTCAACCCATCCCGGTACAGCATGCTGCCACCCAGAAACGACGTCAGGCTGGGGCGGCCTTTCAAACTGCGCACCGACGCGCCCAAACGCTGCAATCCGGCGCGGAAAGACAGCTTTGCCGCGCGGCTTGCGTCTTCGCGGACCCAAAGGAAATAGGGCACCATGAAAACCGCAAACCACAGGGCGATGAACGGCCCGACAAACCGCGTGCCCTCGCGCGTTTCGGCATCAAGAAGGCCAAAGGCCGGGGACAGACCCACCACGGTGCGGCCTGACGGTTGTTCAACCAGAAAGACCAGCGCAAGGATCAAAGCAACCAGACCACCAGCATACCCAAACGCAAAGCCCGAGCCTGAGATACGCCCGATTTCGTCTTCTGTCCCAAGGGACGGCAATTGCGCATTGGTGAAGATCAACGCGTATTCCGCGGCGACAAAGCCAAAGGCAAAGGCAAACAGTGCAAAGAACAGGTTCGACCCATCCGGATTGGTGAACCACAACAGGCCGGCGCCCAGAATGTAGAAACCGGAAAAGACCGCAATCCACGGCAGACGCCGCCCGCTGGCATCTGCCAATGCCCCCAGCACCGGCGCGCCGAGCCCCACCAAAAGACCCGCCCCTGTCAGGCAAAGCGACCAATAGGTCTGCGCCCGTGCATCGGCTGTTTGTTCATCAAACCCCAGACCCGCGAAATGGGCCGTGGCGATGGCGGCAAAGAACGGGCCGAAAACAAAGGTCAGAAGAACGGTGTGATACGGCTGGCTGGCCCAATCAAAGAAATACCAGCCCCAGATTCGTTTCTTCTGATTCATATTGACAGTTAGACAAGGGCCACTGCCACAAGGCAATCCATCATCGTTCAGGTGGCCAGGATCGTTTGGTCTCGGCCGCAGCCCAATCGGCAACCCAGTCAGGCAATGGAGGGCTGATTTCGCCATAGCCCATGGACTTTGCAACCTCGACTGACGGCACAATCCCCTTGCCTGTCGTGATCGCGGTGCGCACAACCGAGTGCGCGCAGCAGTCAGGACCACGCCAGAACGCCTGTTCAAAATAGGTGAACCGGTCATCCCAGCCCAACACGCGCGTCCGCAATTCCAACCGCTGAAACACCGTGATCCGCCGCCTGTACCGCACGACTGACCCCGCAACCGTGCCGTACCAGCCATGCTCTTTCAGCACTTTGAGGATACCCATACGAACAAAGAACCCAAAGCGCCCCAAATCCATCAACGTCAGAATGCGCCCATTGTTCAGGTCCAGAAACACATCAATGTCCCAGGGCCGCACCCGCATATAGGCCACATGGGTTTCCCCCAACGCCAGGCGGTCGCGTCGCCGGTTCAGGAACACTTCTTTGGCCAGTCTGATAAGTGGATACATAAGCGCCTCCGTTCCGTTGCGCTTTCTGCAAAAGCACGGGATCGTCAAGCGCGACGCAGCGGCACCCCGGGGCTTGCACGCCCGGACGCAAGCCCTTAGGTCAAAGGCACCAAAAATAGGGCGGTCGCCATGTGTTCCATTTTGCAAATATTGCAGCTGTTGTTGAACGTCGCGTTCTTTATCATGTTGATCCACATCATCATGAGCTGGCTCATCAATTTCAACGTGCTGAACCTGCGCCAACCTATTGTTGCGTCAATCTGGGATGGCTTGACACGGCTTTTGCAGCCCGCCTATGGCCCGATCCGCCGGTTTTTGCCAAACACCGGCGCCCTTGATCTGGCACCGTTGGTTCTGTTCATCGGCATCATCATCTTCCGCGACATCCTGATCCCCAATGCCATGGGCAGCGTCGGCTGTTTCGCCCGGTTCTGAGACAGGAAACACAAACCCGGTCTTGTTCACCGGTTCTTCAGATGCGAATGTAACGTCTAAGAGCAGTTTGACTAAAATCTGAGGCAACGATGGACGGCGCGGCAGCGAACGCCCACACCATGCTATCCGAAACCTTTGGCTTCGACCGCTTTCGGCCGATGCAGGAAGATATCGTTACCTCGGTCACAGATGGCGAAGACACACTTGCCATCCTGCCGACCGGCGGTGGCAAGTCGCTCTGCTATCAGCTTCCCGCACTTTTGCGCCCGGGCCTGACAGTTGTAATCTCGCCCTTAATCGCCTTGATGCGCGATCAGGTGCGCGCTTTGCGCGAAGCGGGCGTTGCCGCAGGCGCGCTGACGTCGGGCAATACCGAAGACGAAACCAACGCTGTATTCGAAGCGCTGCACGCTGGCACGCTTAAGTTGTTGTATATGGCGCCCGAACGGCTGGCGTCAGGCGGCACCGACCGGTTGCTGTCGCAGGCAGGTGTCACGCTTTTGGCCGTCGACGAAGCCCATTGCGTCAGCCAGTGGGGGCACGACTTTCGCCCTGATTATCTGCGCATCGGCGCGCTGCGGCGCATGCTTGATGTCCCGCTTGCCGCCTTCACAGCCACCGCCGACAGTGAAACGCAGGCCGAAATCATCACCCGCCTTTTCGGCGACACCAACCCAAGAACCTTTCTGGGTGGATTTGACCGGCCAAACATTCACCTGGCCTTTGCTGCCAAAAACAAACCCCGCGAACAGATCCTTGGCTTTGCCGCAGCACGCAAAGGTCAATCGGGCATTGTATATTGCGGCACGCGCGCCAAGACGGAAACTCTGGCCAAAGCGCTGAACGATGCAGGGCACAGCGCGCTGGCCTATCACGGCGGGATGGACCCCGACACCCGGCGCGAGGTCGAACGCCGTTTTCAAACCGATGACGGGCTGATCGTGGTGGCCACGGTCGCCTTTGGCATGGGCATCGACAAACCGGACATCCGCTGGGTGGCGCATGCCGATATGCCCAAGTCGATCGAGGCGTATTATCAGGAAATCGGTCGCTCGGGACGCGACGGCGACCCGGCCGAAACCCTGACGCTTTACGGCGCAGACGACATCCGTTTTCGCCGTATGCAAATCGACGAAAGCCTTGCGCCGCCCGAACGCCGCATGGCCGATCACGGTCGGCTGAACGCATTGCTGGGGCTGGCCGAAGCACTGGGCTGCCGGCGCAAACAGTTGCTGGGATATTTCGACGAAGCCCATGACGCGTGCGGCAATTGCGATCTGTGCACCACACCGCCCGAAACATTTGAGGGGACCGAAGCGGTGATGAAAGCGCTCTCGGCCATCCTGCGCACCGGCGAAAGCTTTGGCGCGGGCCACCTGATCGACATACTGGTCGGTGCCACAACCGAAAAAGTGCGAACACGCGGGCATGACAAACTGCCCACCTTCGGCGTCGGTCAGGACATCGACCGCCGACACTGGACCGCAATCTTCCGCCAGATGATGGGCCACGATCTGGTCCGCCCCGATCCAGAACGCCACGGCGCATTGCGCATGACCGCAATCGCCCGCCCCATCCTGAAAGGCGAACAGGCGATCACGTTGCGCAAAGACGCACTGACCGCCCTGCCCCGTCGCCCGCAAGCCAAGGCAATGGTGTCGGAAGAAGACGCGCCGCTTCTGTCTGCGCTCAAGGCCAAACGCCGTGCGCTGGCCGAAGCCCGACGTGCGCCGGCATATGTGATCTTTCCCGACCGCACGCTGATCGAAATGGCCGAAAAACGCCCGCAAACGCTGGATGATATGGCAGGCATCAGCGGCATCGGCGAGAAAAAGCTGGAACGCTACGGCGCGGCATTTCTTGAAATCATCACCGGTGAAGCCGCCGCCCCCAACCATCCGGCGCGTCGCAAACTGTCAGGCCGCGCCGCCGCAACGATCTATGACCGGTTGCTGGCCGCGCAGGCCGATCTCAGCCGGGGACCGGACGGCACGGGCAAACCGATGAGCTGTTCGGCCGCGCTGCTGGCCAAAATCGCCGCGCTTGGCCCAAATGCGGGCGACCGTCTGAACCAACTTCTGGGCGACCGTCTGGCCGATCGGTTCGGCCCGGCATTTGCCGAGGTTCTGGCCGAAAACTAGGCCCTCCCCTCTGGCGAAAACGCCAAAATCCGCTAGGTCTGTCTGAAACAGAACGGAGAAAGACATGCTGGTCACCGTATCGCCCGCAAAGCGTTTGGATTGGTCGGAACGGGACGTTCAAATGACCCAACCGCATTTCGCGCAGGATGCAAGCACGCTTGCAGGGCACGCCCGGCAATTGACGCTGACAAAGCTGAAATCGCTTATGGATCTGTCCGATGATCTGGCAAAACTGAACCGCGACCGGTTCAGGTCTTTTTCGGATGCCCCGGATGCAGACGCCACCCGCCCGGCACTTTTCGCGTTCGCAGGCGATACGTTTCAGGGGTTCGACGCCGCCTCGCTTGATGCCGGGGGGCTTGAGCGTGCGCAGACCCATATGCGCATCCTGTCGGGCCTCTATGGCGTTTTGCGCCCCCTCGATGCGATCCAACCTTACCGGCTTGAAATGGGCAGCCGTCTGAAAACCCGGCGCGGCACATCGCTCTATCAATTCTGGGGGGATGAAATCGCCAAGGCGTTAAATACGCTGGCCGAAGACACCGGGTCCGAATTTCTGGTCAACGCCGCCAGTCAGGAATATTTCGGCGCAGTCGACACCAAAGTTCTGAAACCGCAGATCATCACACCGCACTTTTACGAACTGAAAAACGGCGCGCCCAAGATTGTCAGTTTCTTCGCGAAGAAAGCACGCGGGGCTATGGCGCGGTTCATCGTCGAGAACCGCGTGACGACGATGGACGAGCTGAAAGACTTTGACCTTGGCGGATACCGTTTCATCTCGGAAGAAAACGGCACTCTGACTTTTCACAGGGCCGAAGCCGTCGCCGCCTGAGACGGCGCGTCCATCACCGGCAGCACCGCTTCGGGGCAAGAATCAAGAATATACTCGATCAGATCGGCCTTTTTCACCGGTTTGGTCATGTAATGATCGATGCCGGCGGCCAATATCGCTTCGGCGTCGCCTTCCATCGCATGCGCCGTGATCGCGACAATGGGGCAAGGGTCAACCTGCCCGTCCGCCTCGAACGCGCGAATGCGCCGCGCGGCTTCTTTGCCATCCATCTTTGGCATCGAGATATCGGTGAACAGGATGTCGGGCCGCTGCCATTGAAAGTGATCGACGGCCTCCTGTCCGTTTTCGGCAAAAGACAGGTCGATGTTCAAAGTCTTCAGCATCTTTTCAATGACCAGCCGATTGGTCCGGTTGTCTTCGGCCACCAGAACACGCATCTGCCTGGGCGCGTTTGGCCCCCCGGCTTCTTCGAACCGGGTCAGGTCAGACACGGGCAGTGGCTCGGGCTGGGCCAAATCGCCCCCTTCCACGACCTCGGGTTCGGGTTCGGGTTCGGGTTCGGGTTCGGGTTCGGGTTCGGGTTCGGGTTCGGGTTCGGGTTCGGGTTCGGGTTCGGGTTCGGGTTCGGGTTCG
>CALDUK010000020.1 GCA_937924905.1 uncultured Paracoccaceae bacterium
CAGATAGCGCGAAGCATAAGCGGCGGAACGATCCACCTTGGTGGAGTCTTTACCGGAGAAAGCGCCGCCACCGTGGGGTGCTGCACCGCCATATGTGTCGACGATAATCTTGCGGCCGGTAAGCCCGGCATCGCCATCGGGGCCGCCGATGACAAAAGTGCCGGTCGGGTTGACCCACCATTCGGTTTTGGGTGTGATCCAGCCGTCTGGCAAAGCTTCGCGAATGTAGGGTTCGACAATCTCGCGGATATCGTCCGAGGATTGGTGTTCGCTTTCATGTTGGGTCGACAACACAATCGACGTCACCTCGACCGGCTTGCCCGCTTCGTAGCGGACGGAAAGCTGGGATTTGGCGTCAGGGCGCAACGTCGGTTCCTGTCCGGACTTCCGCGCATCTGCCAGCCGTTTCAGGATGGCGTGGGCGTATTGGATGGGTGCCGGCATCAGCGCATCGGTTTCGCTGGTCGCATAGCCGAACATAATGCCCTGATCGCCTGCGCCTTCGTCCTTGTTGCCGCTGGCATCGACGCCTTGCGCAATGTGAGCCGATTGCGCGTGCAGGTGGTTCGACACGCCCATATTGGCCCAGTGAAAGCCTTTTTGTTCGTAGCCGATGTCTTTGACGCAGGTGCGCGCGATGTCTTCAACGCGGCTGAGGATGTCGCCCGGGCCGCGGACTTCGCCGGCAATCACAACGCGGTCGGTGGTTGCCAGTGTTTCGCAGGCAACGCGGGCTTCGGGGTCTTCGGCGAGGAAGGCGTCCAGCACCGCGTCAGAGATGCGGTCGCAGACCTTGTCAGGATGTCCTTCGGAAACGCTTTCCGAAGTAAAGATATAGTTTTGCCGGTTCATGGGGTGCTCCGTTTTTGTTCGGGTCCGCCACGCCAGGAAGCCGTTGTGGTGGTCAAATGCGGTTACGACGGGAACGGGTGGTTTGCAATGGTGTTGCGTCTTTTCGCCCGCAATAGCGCGGCGAGGGTTAAAAGAAGGATCACATAAAGTGGAATATTCCCGGTTCGCGCATAAAGCGTTTTGGTCCCTTGGGGAACCGGCAGGGACAATGTACCTGTCTGATCAAGCGACAGGCTGGCGGTCACGCGCCCGGCAGCGTCGATCACCGCCGAGTGGCCGCGATTGGCGACGCGGACCACGGGCAGACCTTGTTCAACAGCGCGGAAGCGGGCCTGATCAAAGTGCTGGGCCGGGCCCGCGAACGTGCCAAACCACGCGTCGTTCGTCATCAGCAGGATATAGTCCGCCCGCGCGCCTGCCTTGAAAAGATGACGCGGGAAGATGCCTTCGTAACAGATCAGAGGCAGCGCGCGGCCAAGGGGCGTGTCGATCAGGCGCACGCCTGAGCCGGGCGTAAAACCGTTGGATGTGGTGGCGGCCAGTGCGCGCAGAAACGCCAGACGGAACGGGATATATTCGCCGAACGGGACCAGATGCACCTTGTCATAGGTCTGAACCTGCGTGCCGTCGGGGGCCAGATGGACCAGCGCATTGTGCCAATTGTCACCGTCGCGCCGATTGATGCCGGTGATCAAAGGCGCGGGGCCCGCGGCAATGGCGAGTGTGCGCAATGTTTGTTCGGCGCGGTCCAGCGGAAAGACCACCGCGACCTCGGGCAGGACAATAAGGTCCGGGGCATTGGCGGCGGCGGCGGCCGCTGCCGTCAGGTCGCGCAGCTGTGTGATATGACCGGGCACAGCCATGCGATCCCATTTTTCGGCCTGCGGGATATTCGGGTGGACCAGCGCGACGGTGCCCAGACTGGATGTGGGGGCCGCTGTGTCGGTCGTCCCCAGCGCCCAAAGGCCGGCTGCGATGGCCAAGACCGCAATCTGCGGCGCGAACAGGCGTGTGCGCAACGTCAGAGCCGCGGCCAGACCCAGCGTCAGGCCCGTCAGGCCATAGCTGCCCATCAGGCTGACCAGCCAGATGGTTTCGCCCTGCCCCCAGATATAGGCGGGCATGGCCCAGGGAAAGCCAGTGAAGATGTGACCGCGCAACAGTTCGGCCACCGTAAGCGTTGCGGCAAGGCCCAGCGCGCGGGTGTTGGATGATCGGCCCAGGCGATGCGCCGCCCAGCCGGCGCCTGCCCAAAACAGCGCCAGCCCGCCGGCCAGCAGGATCAGCGCAAAAGGCGCCATCCAGCCATGGGTCGCCGCATCAACCAGAAATGGTTCGACAATCCAGTGCAGCGTCAGCGCGAAATAAGCCAAACCCGCAAGCCATGCGCGCCCGAACGCTGCGCGCGGTGTGGCAGCTTGCGACACCGACCAGATCAAAAGCGCGAACGCCGGAAAGGCGACGGGCCAAAGGTGAAACGGCGCGTGGCCCAGCCCTGCGCCGAGGCCGCTGATGAGCGCGAGGAGTATCGTGGCCACGCAGAAAGCTCCGGTCTCTGTGTACGCGACCGGTTCTAGCGCAGGCCCGACCGGATGGCCATGTATGGCTTATTCGGCGGCTTGTTTCTGAACCGAGGACAGACGCACGCGCAGACGTTTCACGCGGCGCGGGTCAGCATCGACCACTTCGAAGTCAAAACCATCGGGGTGTTTCACCACTTCGCCGCGCGCGGGCACGCGGCCTGCAAGCCGGATGACCAGCCCGCCCAACGTGTCGACTTCTTCCATGTCGTCGCCGACGAGCAGCTTTTGACCAATAGCGCTTTCAAAGTCGTCCACCGGTGTGCGCGATTGCGCCAGATAGCAGCCGGGGGCTTCTTCGACCCAGAACTGGCTTTCTTCGATGTCGTGTTCGTCTTCGATTTCGCCGATCACCTGTTCGATCAGGTCTTCGATGGTGACCAGACCGTCAACGCCACCGTATTCATCAATCACCAAGGCCATATGAATGCGGTCTGTCTGCATCTTCTGCAACAGCACCCCGATTGGCATAGACGGCGGCGCATAGAGAAGCGGGCGCATCATTTGTTCCAATGCGAATTTGGCTTTCTGGCCGCCATTGAAGCCGTATTTCAGCGCGAAGTCCTTGAGGTGGACAAGTCCAAGCGGCGTGTCCAGCGTGTCGCGATAGACCGGCAGACGTGTCAGGCCGCTTTGTCGGAAAATTTCAAGCAATTCGTCGCGTGTTACATCGGCTGCGACCGAGACAACTTCGACCTTGGGCACCATCACGTCTTCGACACGAAGCCGCGCCAGATTGGCCAGACTGCGGCCGCGCGCGGCCAATGTTCCGTTGGAGGACCCGGCCATACTGCCGGTGTCAGGCTGAGACCCGTTTCCAAAGCCGCGCAAAAGCCGCGTCAGGAAACCCTGCGATGTATCGTCTTCTGATTGCGCGCTTTGCGCTGCGCCAGAAGAGCCGTCGTTTTCGCCCATTTATCCTTTCCATCGAAATCAAAGCCGTTCTTCCCATACAAGATATGGGTCATTCATAAGGGTTTGGCACCCCCAATACGCGAAGTATTGCGATTTCCTGCGATTCCATCAAGTCACCGTCTTTTTCGCGCATGTGATCGTAGCCCAGAAGATGCAGGACACCGTGCACGATAAGATGAAGAATGTGTTGGTCTAAAGGCTTTTTCTGTTCTTTTGCTTCGGCCTGGCATGTCTCATACGCAAGCGCGATATCGCCCAGTTCCGGCGTTGTCGCCTTGGCGGGGTGCGCGCCGTCCTGATCGGCGGCGCGGTCTTCGGACGGCCAGGACAGGACGTTTGTTGGCTGTGGACGGGCGCGAAAATCCGCGTTGAGTGCTGCGATGCGCGCGTCATCTGCCGCCAAAAGCGCGACGTCATAGGCGTTGGGGTCCAGCCCCAAATGCACCAGCGTCGCAGCGACGGCGCGGTCAGCCAGCGCCTGAAGCCCAAGCTTTTCCCAACGGGTGTCTTCGGAAATGACATCAACGCTCATCCCTGTGGTCTATACCGGCGGCAGGCGCGTTGCCAGACGGCGGGGCTTGAACTTTCCGCGCTTTCGCGGTCAATCAGGGCCATGGGTTCCGAGACCTCATATGCCGATTGGATCGCTGTCGATTGGGGCACGTCGAACCTGCGGGTCTGGGCCATGCGCGCATCCGGCCCGGTGGCCGATGCCCGGTCTGACCAAGGGATGGGTACGCTGGAGCCAGAGGCATTCGAACCCGCCTTGCTGGACCTGATCGAACCTTGGTTGGGTGCAGCCCCCATGCCGGTGATTGCCTGCGGCATGGTTGGCGCGAAACAAGGCTGGGCCGAAGCGCCTTATGCGGCGGTTCCCTGCCCCCCTGTCAGCCTGGCAACAGTAACGCCAAATGTGCAGGATCGCCGGTTGGTCGTGCATATTCTGCCGGGTCTTTCGCAAGCCAGCCCGGCTGATGTGATGCGGGGCGAAGAAACCCAGATTGCCGGGTATCTGGCCGATGTGCCCGAGTTTGACGGTATTCTGTGTATGCCCGGAACGCATACGAAATGGGTCCAGGTTTCAGCCGGTGAGGTGGTGAGTTTTCGCACTTTTATGACCGGCGAGATGTTTGCACTTTTGTCCACTGGGTCGGTTTTGCGGCATTCGATGGATGACCATTGGGACGATGCGGCGTTTCAGGACGCCGTGCGCGATGGGCTTTCTGACCCTCAGGCCCTGGCGGGCCGGTTCTTTGGGCTTCGCGCCGAAGGGCTGTTGGGCGCGCCCCGCGAGGGCAAGGCGCGTGCGCGGCTGTCCGGTCTGTTGATCGGAGCCGAGCTGGCGGCTGCAAAACCTTATTGGCTGGGACAGCGGATTGCGCTTTTGGGGTCTGGCCGGCTGGCGGGGCTATATGCCGACGCGTTGACAGGCGAAGGCGCAGCCCCTGAAATGGTCGATGTGACCGATGCAACCCTGCGCGGACTGACCGCCGCCTATGCACGTTTGAAGGACCGTCTATGAGCCATCCCCTGATTGCTATTTTGCGCGGCATTGATCCGGACGAGGCCGCAGCCGTGGCGACGGTGCTGGTTGGCGCAGGCCTGACCCGGATCGAGGTGCCGCTGAATTCACCGTCGCCGTTTGTGTCGATCCAGCGGATGGTCGAAGCGGTCGGTGACACCGCGTTGATTGGTGCGGGCACGGTTTTGACGCCTGCCGATGTGATGCGCGTGCGCGATGCGGGCGGGCAGTTGATCGTGTCGCCCAATTGCGATGCCGAGGTAATCGCGCAGACCAAAGCACTGGGGATGCGGAGCTTTCCCGGCGTGCTGACCCCAAGCGAATGTTTTGCGGCACTGAAAGCGGGGGCGGATGGTCTGAAGGTCTTTCCCGCGTTTCAAATGGGTTATGACGGATTGAAGGCCGTGCGGGCTGTTTTGCCGGTGACGACCGAGATTTTCATGGTTGGTGGCGTCGGGCCGGAGAACTTTGCCGATTGGCGCAAGGCCGGGGCCAATGGGTTTGGTCTGGGCAGTTGGCTGTACAAACCGGGCGATGACGTGGGCGGGATTGCATCTCGGGCGCGCGACGCCCTGCAGGCCTGGGAGGCAAGTGCAACATGAGCGAAGTGTTTGACGACACGCGCTGCGCGCTGGGGGAAGGCGCGTTGTGGCACCCGGCACGCGGTCAATTGTTCTGGTTCGATATCCTGAACGGACGGCTGTTGAGCCGCGATGCGGGCGCGACCCGCATGGTGCAGTTTGACGAGATGGTGTCGCTGGCCGGTTGGGTCGATGATGCATCGCTTTTGATTGCCTCGGAAACACGGCTTTTCCTGTTCGATCTGGACAGCGAGCGGCGCGAGGATGTCGAAGGGCTGGAGGCGGACAACCCGCGCACCCGGTCAAATGACGGGCGCGCCGACCCTTGGGGCGGGCTTTGGGTCAGCACGATGGGCAAGGATGCCGCGTCAGGGGCCGGAACGATTTACCGCTATTATCAGGGGCGACTGACGCCGGTTGTGGACAATATCACTATCCCCAATGCCATCTGTTTTTCGCCGGATCGTCGGTATGCCTATTACACCGACACTGTGACAGGTCAGGTGATGCGCCTGGCCCTTGAAGCAGACCATGGCTGGCCCGATGGGGCGGCTGAGGTTTGGCTGGATTTGCGCGACGAGGGGCTGAACCCCGATGGGGCCATCGTCGATGCGGCGGGGCATTTCTGGAACGCGCAATGGGGCGCATCGCGGGTTGCGGTCTATGACCCGGATGGGGTGTTCGTAAAGGCTGTTCCGTTCGAGGCGGCGCATACCAGTTGTCCGGCCTTTGGCGGGCCCGAGCTGACCACGCTTTATTGCACATCGGCGATGGAGAACCTGACCGAGGCCGACCTGGCCGGACCAGTGCGCCATGGGATGACCTTTGCGGCCCCCGAGATTGGCAAGGGTCAGGCTGAGCATCGGGTCAAGCTTTAGGGTTTGTCCAGTTTGACCGTCCAGTAAAACGGCGCGCCTTCGGGCGTGGCGGCCACGTCATCGGGGATGACTTGTGGGCCTGCCAGATGCACATTGGCCCCGAAATTGGTCGCAATCCGCGACAGATGCTGCATTCGGGGCGATGTGATCTGCGCGAAAAGCGCCGCATAGTCCGGGTCTGCGCGCAACTGGCGCGCCCGCGCCTGATGCCATGCAACGGCTTGTTCGTGCGCTTCGGCGACACCCGGCAGTGCCACTAAGGCGGCTTTTTCTGCGGCGACGCGCCGAGCGAGCCTTTGAATGGACATGTCTTTTTCAGCATTGTGGTTCATACGAAACCAATAGGCCAAGCCCTGTGCGCGTTTGGTGCGGTTGCCCTTGCCGCGTTCGCGCTTGATCAAAAAGCTTTCAGCACTGCGCACCGCATAGTGGTTCAGCGTGACATGTTCATAGCCCCATTGCCCCTTGCTCATCCGCCAGGCGCGTTGCCAGACAGAGGCGGGCATCGGCCGCCCGCCTGCATCGACCCAGGACAGGCTGTCTTGCACCGTCGCGTTCAGGCCTTTGGGGCGGTGAACCCCCATCCGCCGGAACAAACCCGCATTGCGATACAGGCTTTTGAAGGCCCAAGCCTGCAAAGGGCGCGGCGCAAACGCGGGCGCGCAGCGGGTGAAGCGCTGGGTCACGGGCTGGTCTTGAAAACCAGGCTGATCCGCATTGCCGAACAAACGCCACGGCATGGAAATGACATGCGCGTCGGGCAAGGCGGTCAGCAAATCAACCAAACGGCCATCGCCTGTGTGAATGTTGATGTATTCATCAACATCAAGCGGCAAAAGCCAGTTGGCCTGTTCAACCACTTTTTCGTCTTCGGCGGCGCGAAAAGCGGCGTATTGCGGGACTTTGCCGCTGTGGCGATACGGGTTGTCACGGCGCGTGACACCCGCGTCTTGCAAGCAGTCCAGCAGACGGTCTGTGCCGTCTTCGCAGTCGTTTGTGTAGACAAGATGATGGGCCGCGCCGAGCGCGCGGTTATGCGCAATCCAGTCCAGGACAAACGGGCCTTCGTTTTTCATCGCGGTCACGATGGTCAAACGCGGGTCAGTGGGGCGGGGCGCAATCGGTGCGGCGCGCGGAAGGCGCAAAGGCGCGCGGTCAAAGCTTTGGGTCAGATGTGGGATCAGGCCCGGTTCTTCGCGCAACTCGGATTTCTTTACCAAGTGCCCGACCTCGACCCCCGGATAGACGATGCCGATTGCGCGGATAAACGATGGCGCGGCAGTGTCGGCTGGCATCAGGCCCAGTGGTTTGCCGGGTGCAAATCCCACAAGATCGGGGCAATGACCGGGCGCAAAGGCCCAGGACAACAGCCCACGACGTTCAGTGCGGCGGCGTGCAATGTGATCTCCATGGGGGGCTGGTTGGCCTTTGCGCAATCGCCATGGATAGGTTTCGATCCCTTTCAGCGCGACAGCGCGGTTCGTGTGGGTGACGGCCAGATCAAACGGATTGACCTGATCGGGCGCGGGCAAAAGCAGGTCTGAGATGTTCAGAAAGGCCACCGCACGCGCCTGGGCCAGATAGGCGTAGTAGATCAGATCCAGAAAGCCGCGTTCCCACAAAGGGGCACGCCACGGGTTGATGCGGGGTGCGCTGCGCTTTGGCGCCGCGGGCGCTGTGTTGGGGTCGGACATATCCGGGCCGTCTGCGCGCCCAAGCGGGCGGTCGCAGGTGACCACAAGCACAGGCATGGCGGGGTTCAGGTCGGCAAGCGCATGCGCAAAACTCACCTGCCCTGGCGCGGACCGGTCAAGGATCACCGCTGTTTCGGCCCCTACCGCGCGGGCGTGGTAGGTCAGCCAATCAAGCGTGGCCTCGGGCGTTTCAGCGGTGCGGATCGCAAACAAAACGGATTTGCCGGAACAGAGTTGAATTTCAGGAGGCTTTGGCGTCAGGCCATCTGTCCGTGGCAACAGGGCATTCAGCGCGCGCCGCCCGCCCTTGATGTTGTTTGCCTTGCCACCTGTCGCCCCGGTGATCTGTTCGGCTGTGATGCCCGCACAGAAGAACACACGCGCCCCGCCGTCTTCGGTCAGCGCGCCAAGTGCCGGCAAGGATTTCACATCTGTCGAAAGCCAGGTGCGGGTATCGACCGGCACCTAAAGAACCTCGACCCGGGGCAAAGCGCGGATGGCGGTCAGGTCTTCTTCGAACCGTTGATCCAGCAAGGTGGCGGTGACTTTGTCGATGCCCAGTTTTTCTGACACGTCCCTGGGGTCAGGCGACAGCGCGAAAGAGGCATATATTTCTTCCAGCGTGTGGGCTTCTGGCGCACCCTGTCCTTCGAGACGGTCCAGAACGGCGCGCCCGGTTTCCGAGATCAGATATCGCAAAAGACCGGTGGATGGCACGATATGGCGCGCAAAATCGCCAAAGATACGGCCCAGAACCTTGCCATGTGTTTCGCCGACGCGCCGTGTGGTCAGCACCAAAATCTGCGCGTCAGGCAGCATGTCGGTCAGTTCACCGATCAGATCGGACCAGCTGAGTTCGTAGAGAATTTCCCAGGGCGTGTCGCGCACACGGGTTTCCAAAGCGTCGGCCCCTGCGGCCAGAAAGAAAGCGGGCAAAGGATCAATCGCCACCAAAAGGCGGGCTTTCGGCGTCACCTCGGCCAATCCGGCCAACGCCATTTCGGCATCAGGGAACAATTCGTTCCGGGCGAGACCGGCGTGCAGGGGACCAAAGAAGTTGACCGCCGACAAAAACGCGGGCCGCCGTTCGGTGGATTGGGCAAATTCGGCCATGCGGTCGTCATATGGCCGGTCGTCCATGGCGCGGCGCAACAGCGGGGTCGCAAGCCGCGTGGGAAATGTCGACAGCCCTGCATCGCTTAGCCGATGGCGGCTTTCGCGGATCACCGTGTTCAGCGCCTGGCCCGCTGTGGTTTGCGGCCCAAGCAGGATGGTCAGATCAGCCAGGTCAGACATCAGCCTTGGAAGACACTTTCAAATTCGGTTCGGGCGGCTTCGAGATCGGCGATGCGGCCGATATCGCGCCAGTATTCGGTCAGGGGAAAGACACCTATGTTTGATCCATTTTCCTGAAGACCCGTTAAAAGATCGGGCATATCCATCGGCGCACCGGGTGTCAGGTGGTCCAGCGCTTCGGGAGACAGAACATAGATACCGGCGTTCACGAAATACCGCTCGACCGGCTTTTCCTCGATCCCAGTCATCAGCCCGTCAGCCGAACGG
Organism: uncultured Paracoccaceae bacterium; assembly: GCA_937924905.1. Lineage (GTDB taxonomy): Bacteria > Pseudomonadota > Alphaproteobacteria > Rhodobacterales > Rhodobacteraceae > JAJDOD01. The sequence continues at coordinate 9,586 of CALDUK010000020.1, forward strand.
ACGACACCGTAGGGCACCTGTTGTTCAAACTCGCGGACAACCAGTGTGCCAAGGGCTGACTTGTCGCGGTGAAAGGCCAGAAGTTCGGAAAACTGAAGCGCGACCAACACGTCGCCATTCATAACGATGAACGGGGCTTTGGGGCGGTCAGACAAAAGCGACAAGGCGCCCGCTGTGCCCATGCGGTGTTCTTCTTCGATATAGTCAATCTGGACACCGAATTTCGTGCCGTCGCCAAAGTGGTCGCGCACCATATCGGCGCGGTAATTGACCGAGATTGAAATTTGCCAGAAGCCCTGATTGGCAAATAACCCGATGATCTGTTCCAGAAGCGGCTTGCCGCCCACCGGCAGCATTGGCTTTGGCACGGTTTCTGTCAAAGGCCGCAACCGGGTGCCCAGCCCGCCCGCCATCAACACAACGCGCGTGTCGTTTGGCGTCACATCGAACAGGTCTGACACGGTCGCCAGACCTTTGAGCCGACCCGCGCCGTCCAACACAGGGACATGTTGCAACCGGCGCTGCCGGATCAGCGCGCGGGTTTCCGCATCCGGCGCGCCTTCGACCACCGTTGTCGGCATGGTGTGCATGACCTGCGACACTGGGCCATCCACATTGATACCGCGCAATATCCCGCGCCGCACGTCGCCGTCAGTCACCGTCGCCACAAGCCGTCCGTCGGCATCGACGACAAGGGCAATTTGCCGCTTCGAGCGGTCAATTGCTTCCAATGCATCCCGCACCGAGGCCTCGGGGGCCAGGATCAGGTCTTTCAAATCAAGCGTCGTCATGGCGCGCATCCTGTCGGGAACCGGTCAGGACGGCAAGGGGCCGAACGCTGGACGAGCTACTCTTGCGGTTGGATGTATCCGACAACCGCCCCGGATGGGTCTTCAACGATGGCAAAGCGTCCCGTTCCGGGCACGTCAAACGGCGGGCGTTTGATGCTGCCGCCGCCGGACACGGTGGTTTCGACCGCCTTTTCCAGATCGGCCACCGCCAGATAGGTGAACCAATGCGACGGGACACCTTCGAGTTGCGGCAGGTTGTCCAAGGGGAACAGGCCCGCCACCGGCGCACCGTCGTGCAGTGCCAAAACGTAATCTTCGCCGCTGTCCATCGGCATGGTCTCGAACGTCCAGCCGAAAACGCGCCCATAGTGGTCTTTTGCGGCGGCGACATCGCGGGTGTTCAATTCGTTCCACCAGATTTTGCCGTGATGTTCTGTCATGACAGCCCTCTCTGTTTTATTGCCTCAGTTTACCACGCTTTCCGCCGAGCGCGTAACGCTTTCCCTTTTGGATCATGCGTGTAATCTCGGACCGGCCAAGAAGGAGCTTTGCGATGCCTGTCACAACCTGCGTTTTCGATGCGTATGGCACGCTTTTCGATGTTGCCGCTGCGGCGCGAGGGCTGGCAGAGCAACCGGGCCAGTCGCAATTGGCCGAGCTGTGGCCGAAACTGGCGGCTGACTGGCGGCTGAAACAGTTGCAATACACCTGGCTTCGTGCCGTGACCGGCGACCACGTGCCGTTCTGGGACGTGACAAAAGACGGGCTTGATTGGGCAATGGAAGCCGCCGGTCTGGATGACCCTGAAATGCGCGAAACTTTGCTAGCGCTTTACTGGGAATTGCCAGCCTATCGCGAAGTGCCAGAAATGCTGGCGGTGTTGAAGGCGCGCGGGATGAAAACCGCGATCTTGTCGAACGGGTCGCCCGATATGCTGGACGGTGCCGTGGACTTTGCCGGGGTGCGCACCTGGCTAGACGCGGTTTTGTCTGTCGAAGATGTAGGCATCTTCAAACCCGCGCGCGTGGTCTATGACATGGTCGGCAAACGGTTCGACGTAACACCGGATCAGGTCTTGTTCGTATCATCGAACGGCTGGGATGCAGCAGCGGCGGCGGCCTATGGCTTTCACACGGCCTGGGTTAATCGCGCCGGCGAACCAATGGACCGCCTGACGGCGGACCCGGCACATGTGCTGAGCGATTTAAGCGGCATTCCCGATCTGGCCGGTACGTTGTAATGCCGGTTTTTCAGGCCAGCGACGGGGCCGAGATATATTTCACCGACGATGGCGAAGGCCCGGCCATTCTGGCGCTGTCTGGGTTGTCGCGGAACAGCACGGATTTCGACTATGTCGCGCCGTTCCTGAAAGATGCGCGACTGATCGCCATGGATTACCGGGGGCGCGGCAAGTCCACCTGGTCGGGGGCCGAGACATACACGATCGCGACCGAAGCCGGTGATGCGCTGGCGCTGCTTGATCATTTGGGCCTGCCGCAAGCCGCCGTTCTGGGCACGTCGCGCGGGGGGCTGATTGCGATGACCTTGGCGGCCATTGCAAAGGATCGGCTGACGGGTGTTTGTCTGGTCGATATCGGCCCCGAATTGTCGCCCGCCGGGATGGATGTGATCAAGGATTACATCGGTCGCAATCCGCCGCAAAAAACCTATGAGCAGGCCGCCGCGATGCGCGCGCAGCTTTTGGCCGGGTTCGAAGATGTCCCAGACAGCCGCTGGGCCGAAGAGGTGCGCAAACATTATAACGAAACCCCGGATGGGTTGCAGATCAACTACGACCCGGCGCTGCGCACCGCCGTTCTGGCCACAGCGACACAGACCCTGCCCGATCTTTGGCCTTTGTTTGATGCACTGGACGGCTTGCCGCTGGCGCTGATCCGGGGGGCAAATTCGGATTTGCTGAGCGTCGAGACAGCCGATGAAATGGCGCGGCGTCGGCCCGACATGCTGCGGACCGACATCCCGAAACGCGGGCATGTGCCGTTTCTGGATGAACCGCAGGCGCTTGCGGTGCTGCGCGCATGGAAAGGCATGCTGATCTGATGGATATCGATGCAATCGAGGCCGCCGCAACTCGGCTGGACGGCCATGCGGTGCGCACGCCTTTCTTGAATGCGCCTTTGCTGGATCAGATTGCGGGGCGGCGCATTTTTGTCAAAGCTGAATGTTTGCAAAAAACCGGATCGTTCAAATACCGGGGCGCGCGGTCAGCCATTTCCGCGCTAAGCGCCGCAGAACAGGCCGCTGGCGTTCTGGCGTTTTCGTCGGGCAACCATGCCCAAGGCGTGGCCCTTGCGGCGTTCGAAATGGGTGTGCCTGCGACCATCGTCATGCCGTCGGACGCGCCGGAATTGAAGATTGCAAACACGCGCGCCTATCAGGCCGAGGTTATTCTATACGACCGTGTGACCGAAGACCGCGACCAGATCGGAACCGATCTGGCAGCGACCCGCGGGGTCAGTCTGATCAAGCCGTTCGACAACCCGATGGTGATCGCAGGGCAAGGCACAACCGGTCTTGAGATTGCCGAGCAATGCCGCGCCTCTGGCATCGAAACTGCTGATGTTCTGGTCTGTTGCGGCGGCGGCGGCTTGTCAGCAGGCGTTGCCCTTGCCTTGGCGGCGAAGGCCCCCGGCCTGCGGGTGCGCCCGGTTGAGCCGCAGAGGTTCGATGATGTTGCCCGATCGCTGGTTGCGGGCAAACATCAGACCAATGCACAGATGGCAGGGTCAATCTGTGACGCGGTGCTGACGCCCACGCCCGGGCAGCTGACCTTTCCCATCCTGAAAGCCCATTGTGGGCCGGGGTTGGCTGTCAGCGACACCGATGCCCTGCGCGCCATGGCCTTGGCATTTCAGTATTTGAAGATCGTGCTTGAACCCGGCGGCGCGCTGGCGCTGGCTGCTGCGCTGGTTCGGGCTGATGGCGATGATGACGTGATTGTCGTGGCTTCGGGCGGAAACGTCGAGGCTGCACTGTTCGAGCAAGCCCTTCAGCATCACAGAGAAACACAATGAAAATCGCGAAATTCGACGATGTGTCGCTGCATTACCGGGACGACGGGCCAAAGGAAGGCCCGGTTGTGGTCTTTGCAAATTCACTTGGTACCGATTTGCGGCTGTGGGACCCTGTTCTGCCCTATCTGCCAAGCGGCCTTCGGTTGATCCGTTATGACAAACGCGGCCACGGGTTAAGCCCGGCTTTGCCCCCGCCCTATCGCATGGGTGCATTGGTCCGTGATGTGGAACGCCTGCTGGATTTTCTGGACCTCCGCGACGTGGTCATCGTCGGTTGTTCCATCGGCGGGCTGATCGCACAGGGGCTGGCCGTGAAACGGCTGGATCAGGTGCGCGCCATGGTTCTGACCAACACCGCTGCCAAAATTGGCACCCATGAGATGTGGAATGACCGCATGGCCCAGGTAAAGGCCGACGGAATCGAAGGCATCGCCGAGGTGACCATGGAGCGCTGGTTTTCCAAACGTTTCCGCGCCACAGACGAATTGAAGCTTTGGAAGGCGATGTTGGTTCGCCAGACCGTGCCTGGTTATCTGGGGTGTTGTGCAGCGATTGCAGGCACGGATTTTTATACGACGACGGCGTCGCTGAAATTGCCAACGCTGGTGATTGCGGGCAGCGAAGACGGCGCGACGCCGCCTGATCTGGTGCGCGAAACGGCGGCCCTGGTGGCAGGCGCGCGGTTCGAACTGATGCGCGGCGCAGGCCATTTGCCGATGGCCGAAGCGCCCGAAGCCTTTGCGGCTTTGCTGACCGGGTTTCTGGGCGAAGTCGGCCATTTGCACGGGCAAGCCCCGATGAAATGAACTGATCCGTTTACAATTCCCTTTCGCGATGCGTTGAAGCGGCATAAGGCATGGGACCATGTCGCCGACATTGACCTTTATCCTGATCACGGTGGTTATCGATTCCATGGGGATCGGATTGATCCTGCCCGTGATGCCCGCGCTTTTGCGCGAGATCGGAGATGTCGCATTGGGCGAAGCGGCGGTCTGGGGCGGCATGCTGGCCACCATTTTCGCGGTGATGCAGTTTTTCTTCAGCCCAATCATTGGCGCGATATCGGATCGGTACGGGCGCAGGCCGGTTTTGCTGATATCGCTTTTTGTGATGGCGCTGGACTATCTTGTGATGGCGGTAGCAGGCGCGTTCTGGCTGTTGTTTCTGGCCCGCGCAATCGGCGGAATAACAGCCGCGACGCAATCCACCGCGACGGCGGCAGTGGCCGATATCTCGGCCCCACATGAAAAGGCGGCGCGCTTTGGATTGATCGGCGCGGCCTTTGGGATGGGCTTTGTGCTGGGGCCAATTCTGGGCGGTGTCCTCGGAGAATATGGCACGCGTGCCCCGTTTTATGCCGCCGCCGCGCTGGCCACGCTGAACTTCGTGTTCGGCTATTTCGTCATGCCCGAAACGGTGACCGATGACACCCGCCGCCCGCTGACGCTGGCCCGCACCAACCCGTTCGGCGCATTTGCAAATGTTGGGCTGAACCCCGAACTTCGGCGACTGCTGCTTTTGTTCTTTATCTATCAGGTGGCGTTTTTCGTCTATCCCGCCATCTGGGCTTATTACACGACCGCACGGTTTGGCTGGAGCGAAGGCATGATTGGCGTGTCGCTGGCCGCGTTTGGCGTCTCGATGGCCGTGGTTCAGGGTGGGCTGATCCGGCTTATTCTGCGTTGGTTGGGCGATCGGGGGACGGTGATCTATGGCATCATCTTTAACGCTTTCGCGTTTCTTGTGCTGGCGTTTGTCACCAACCCCACGCTGGCGATTTTGTTCACCCCCCTGACCGCCCTTGGGGCTGTTGTGACCCCAGCCTTGCAAGGGTTGATGTCGCGGAAAACGACAGATGACAGTCAGGGCGAGTTGCAAGGCGTCATCACCTCGGCCGGTGCGATGGCGACAATCATTTCGCCTTTGGTGATGACAAGCGTTTTCTGGCGTTTCACCGCCGAAGATGGCGACATCTTTCTGCCCGGCGCGCCGTTTTTGGTGTCGATGGCGCTGATGGGGGTGTGTCTGGCGGTATTCCTGGCGCCAACGCGACGGAAGACGGTCTAAACTGGCCGTTTGGCGTCGTTTTTGACCAAGTGCGGACGGCCGCGTCACGGTCAAATCCCCGGAAACGGAGGGTCAACCATGGGTCACATTCGCGCCGCTGTCTGCCGGGCATTCGGCGAACCGCTTTGCGTCGAAACCGTCAATCTGGCCGCGCCCACAGGCCGCGAGATTGAAGTGACGCTGGAAGCCTGTGCCATCTGCCATTCGGACATCACGTATGCAAGCGGCGCCTGGGGTGGGGCTTTGCCGGCGGTCTATGGTCACGAAGCCGCCGGTCTGGTCAGCGCGCTTGGGCAGGATGCGAAAGGGTTCGACATCGGAGACCGCGTGCTGGTCACGCTGATCCGGTCTTGTGGCACCTGTCCCAGCTGCGCTTCGGCACATCCGGCCATCTGTATGGAGGCCGAGGCAAGCGCGCCCATCACCACCGCTGATGGCACGCCGGTTTTACAAGCGATGCATTGCGGCGCGTTTGCCGAGAAAGTCGTCGTTGACCCCAGCCAGATTGCGCCTGTGCCGGATGCCATGCCACTGGATGCGGCTTCGCTTTTGTCTTGCGGCGTGATCACGGGCGTCGGCGCTGTGGTCAACGCGGCCAAGGTTCTGCCCGGTCAGGATGTGGTCGTGATCGGCGCGGGCGGCGTTGGCTTGAACGCCATCCAGGGCGCAAAGCTGGCCGGTGCTCGCCGGATTGTCGCCGTTGACATGACGGAAGCAAAATTGGAAGACGCCCGCGCCTTTGGTGCCACCGATGGCATTCTGGCCAGTGCGTCAAAACCTTGGGCTGTCCTGAGATCACAGATTGGCCGTCTGGCGGACGCCGTCTTTGTCACGGTGGGCGTCACATCGATTTACGAACACGCGCCCCGCTATCTGGCACCGGGCGGCAAGCTGGTGATGGTTGGAATGCCGCCGTCGGGCGAAACCGCGCAATATGCTCCGGACATTCTGGCCAGTTTGGGCCAAAGCCTGATCGGCACTAAAATGGGCGACGCGGTTCTGACCCGCGACATTCCATGGCTGGCCGATCTGTATTTGCAGGGGCGGTTGAAGCTGGACGAATTGATTTCGAACCGTTGGTCGCTGGATCAGATCAACGAAGCCATCGAAGACACTAAATCCGGCGGCGCACGGCGGAATGTAATTGTGTTCAACCGCTAAAGGTCCGGCCAATCAACCCGGGTCAGACCGGGCGTGTCCTGCCCGTCACTGGTTTTGAACAGCGCGCGCGCGGCGGTGTTGTCATCTTCGACCGTCACCGAAAAATGCGCGCAGCCACGATCAAGCGCACGGTCGCGCATTTCTGTCATCATGCGGCGCGCAATGCCCTGGCGGCGATAGTCGGGATGCACACGGATATTGCCCAGCTGAAACGCAGTCGGCCGGTCGGGGCTAAGCTGGGTTATGCCATAGGCCAGACCCACCACCTGGCCCTGATCCAGCGCCACCACCAGTTCGTTCACACGCGTTGCCAGAAACGCCCAAACGCGCGCCGGGTCCGGGGCGGTATCAAACAACCCCGGCTGCACACGATCCAGAACGAAGGCGTCCTCTGGACCCAGGCTACGAATGGTGATTGGGTTTCCGGGCATGACCACGCGAAATTTGTGAAAGCGACCTGACGATGAAACTGGCTGATTTGGATGTGATTGTCACGGCCCCGCCTGCACCGGGTTGGGGCGGGCGGTATTGGATAGTGGTCAAGGTCACAACCGACACAGGTATTGTCGGCTGGGGCGAATGCTATGCCTCGACCATTGGACCGGTTGCGATGGAGGCGGTCATTCGCGATGTCTTCGCGCGCCATATGGCCGGCACCTCGCCCGAGGATATCGAGCTGATGTTTCGCCGCGTCTATTCCAGCGGCTTTACCCAGCGCCCGGACCTGACGGTAATGGGCGCGTTTTCCGGGCTGGAAATGGCGTGCTGGGACATTCTGGGCAAAGACCGGGATCGCCCGGTCTGGGCCTTACTGGGCGGCAAAATGAACGACCGGGTACGGGCCTATTCCTATTTGTATCCGCTGAACTCCCACCCCTTGCCGGCGTTCTGGGGCGATGCCGATATGGCCGCCGAAGCCGCACTCGATCTGGTGGGGCGCGGGTACACAGCGGTCAAATTTGACCCTGCCGGGCCGTATACAATGCGCGGGGGTCATCAACCGTCGGGGTTTGACATCGAGACGTCAGCACAGTTTTGCCAGACCATCCGCAAGGCGGTCGGACCGCGGGCCGATCTGTTGTTCGGCACACATGGGCAATTCACCCCATCGGGCGCCATCCGTATGGCACGCGCGATTGAACGCTTTGACCCGCTATGGTTCGAAGAACCCGTGCCGCCGGATGCCGGGGATGGGTTGGGACAGGTAGCGCGCGCGACATCCATACCTGTTGCCACGGGCGAACGGCTGACCACGCGGGTCGAATTTGCCGCGGCCCTGGATCAGGGCGCGGCCATTCTGCAACCGGCACTGGGGCGCGCGGGCGGCATATGGGAAGCGCGCAAAATCGCCGTTCTGGCCGAAGCCAAAGGCGCACAGATGGCGCCGCATCTTTACGCCGGGCCGGTGGAATGGGCCGCGAATATTCAGTTGTCGGTCGCCATCCCAAATCTGCTGATCGCAGAAACGATCGAAACGCCTTTTCATGCGGCTTTGATCAAGAACACCCTATCCGTCGAAGACGGGCATGTTGCAGCCCCCACTGCCCCCGGCCTAGGGATCGAGGTGGACGAAGACCTGGCCCGCGCGCATCCCTATGCTGGCGATGGGCTGCATCTGGAAATGCAGGCCGATCCGCCGCGCTATGATGCACCACAACTTTTTGAAGGCGGCGCGCCGGTCAAGACTTAGGCGGGCTTTGCAGGATGGCGTGATGGGCAGCAAGTGCGTCGTCAATCGTGTCAAACCAGATGGCGCGCCCCCGGTCCATTACGACGCCCGCCTCGCAGACCCGGCTTAGAAACCCCGGTGAATGCGACACGACAATCGCACTGCGCCCCGTCAGACGGTCGGCCAATGTGGCTTCGCATTTCTCGCGGAACGCGGCATCGCCCACCGCCGCAATCTCGTCGATCAGATAGGTGTCAAACGCAAGGCCCATCGACAGGGCGAAACCCAGACGCGCCCGCATGCCCTGGCTATAGGTACGAAACGGCACGCGGAAATGATCGCCCAGCCCCGCGAAATGACGGACAAATTCGACCAAGCCATCGCTGTCGACCCCATGGATGCGGGCGACAAAACGTGTGTTTTGAACACCGGTCAGATCACCGTGAAAACTGCCTGCAAACCCCACGGGCCAACTGACGCTGCCATCGGTTTCAATCCGCCCTTCGCTTGGGCGCAGCGTGCCCGCAATCATCTTTAGCAGGCTGGATTTCCCCGCCCCGTTTCGCCCAAGCAACGCGACCGATTTTCCGGTTGGAAACACCATCGACACCCGATCCGCCACGACCGTTTCGACGCCGTTTGCAAAAAACCGTTTTGAGACATCGACCAGACGGATCATCGCCGGTCGCGAATGCTATAGTAAATCAGAACGGCAATCCCCCAAAGCGAAAGCAGGAAAAACGCGACAAGCGCCAGCAACATCTCTTTTTGCGGAAACTCGGACGCTTCGGCCAAGGTGGGTTTGATATAGGCGGCCAGATACCGGCTTTTGCGCCGCGCTTCCGCCAGCGCCTGATCATAAGCCGCCAAAGCGGCAGTATAGGCCTGTTCGGCAAACTCGCGGTCCACCGCAAGACGTTCGAATTCCGACAGAACGGTCGCATAATCGTCGCCCTCGCCGCCCCGACCCAGCTTGCCGCGCTCGTCCTGAATGCGGGCCTCAATGACCTGAATGCGCAAATCGGCCTGCGTGATCCGCGGGTCGCCCGCCCGCGTGCCTTCGCGCAACATATCAGCGGCAATCAGCGCTTCGGCCAGTTGTTGTTCCAGCGTCGATAAAAGCCCCATTTGCCCTTGCAGGTCTGCTGTCGGGTCAACGATCTGGGTCCGCGACCGAAACCCGGTCATGGCCTCGCGCGCGCGCTTCAAACGCTCAACCGAACGGTCAAGTTCTGCTTTCGCAAAGGCAATCGTGTCTTCCTGTGCGATGGCCGAAAGATCTTGGACCAGCCGGGCGCATTCCTCGAAAATCGCCCGCGTGATGGCACGTGCGTCCTGGGGGTCAAACGCCAGGGTGCGCACTTCGATCAATTCAGTGGAACTGTCATAGGTGACACGCACCATGAACCGCCAGTAATCAACCAGATCTTCAATGGTTCCCGTCGGATCATAGGCAAAGACCGGGTCAAATTCGGGCCGGGCGTAAAGCGCGCGCAGCCCCAATTGCGCATCGACGGCGGCGACCATTTCCTGACTTTGGATGAACTTGTACAGAATGTCGCTTTCGCCTCCCCCGCCGCCAGTGACATCGGCAATGCCGCCAAACAGTTCGATCGGTGACGCGACCTCTTCGGTGCGCACAGAAAACCCGACGGTCGAGGCGAATTGATCCGCCGCGACTTCAAACAAATACCATGCGGCCACCCCGATGGGTGCCAGAACACACATCAGGAAAGACAGCCAAATCCACGGGCGCTTCCGCCTGCGTGGTGACGCGCCGGGCTGTGGCAAAGGCGCGATCCGTGGGACGCTGGTTGCGTCTTCGCTCAACGCCATGCTTGGCCCCATTCACCTGTTGGAAAGGATTGCGCCCTAGCCTGCGCCACAGTTTTTTCAGGACCGCTGCCATCGAACTTGTCGCAAAAGATCACAGGCTGACGCCGCGCCCATCGCGCACGATGCGGTCGGTCGCTGCACTTATATTGCGGGAAATGGTGACGACCTATGGCCGGTCGCCCGGCGGGTACCTTTGGGCTGTCATCGAACCCCTGGCGGCGATTGCGCTTTTGTCCTTTGCCTTTTCGCTGGCCTTCCGCGCGCCGTCGCTGGGCGTCAGTTTCCCACTGTTCTATGCGACCGCCTATCTGCCCTATATGCTGTTTCACGACGTCTCCTCGAAGATTGCGACTGCGATCCGGTTTTCAAAACCCTTGTTGAATTTCAGCTCGGTCTCATGGCCGGACCTTTTGATTGCGCGGTTCCTGCTGAACACATTCACGCATCTGGCGGTGGGCACCGTGGTGCTGGGCGGCATGCTGGGTGTGTTTGAAACCCGCGCAGCGCCAGATCTGTTCGGGGTCGCGGTGGCCTGTGCAATGGTTGTCGCGCTGACCTTGGGCGCGGGCGTGATGAATGCATTCCTGTTCCTGGCCTTTCCCGCCTGGGAACGGGTCTGGATGATCCTGACGCGGCCCTTGTTCATCATCTCTGGCGTCTTCTTCCTGTTTGAAGATGTGCCGACCGATGTGGCCGGATATCTTTGGTTCAACCCGCTGTTCCACGCGACCGGGCAAATGCGGGCGGCGTTTTATGGAACGTATGATGCGGCCTATGTTTCGGTGGTCTATCCATTGGTCATCGGGCTTGCTTTGCTGGTCCTTGGGTTGGCTTTGCTGTCCCGCCACGCGGATGGGTTGATTCACAAATGACCCGGAACCTTAAGGAATTCGTTAACCAAACTACGGGCGCACGACCGCCAAAGGTGGTTTCGGGGCCAACGCATGTCGCAATCTTGCTGGGGCTGCGAAACGGGGCCTCGATGCTGGGCGAACAGCTTGGCAGCCTGGCCGCGCAGACCCACACGGACTGGTCGCTGATTGTGTCCGACGATGGCAGCACTGACCGCTGGTCCGAGATTGTCTGGGCTTTCGCGCGGCACGCCAGGGACAAACGCATCGCAGTGATGAAGGGGCCCGAACGTGGCTTTGCTCAGAACTTTCTGACGATGCTGGAAGAAATAGGGCCCACCGTCCCCTATGCTGCCTTTTGCGATCAGGATGACGTCTGGTGCCCGTCCAAGCTGCGTTGTGCGCTGGACGCGCTGGCCGATATTCCCGCCGCGCGGCCTGCGCTATATTGCGGGCGCACGATTTTGACCGATCAGAATCTGACACAAATCGGCAAGTCGCCCCTGTTTCAGGCCCCGCCCGCGTTTCAGAACGCGCTTGTCCAAAGCATCGCGGGCGGCAACACGATGGTGCTGAACCGCGCGGCGATTGATCTTTTGCAGGATACACGCCGGCATGCTCAATCGGTCGTGTCGCATGATTGGTGGGCGTATCAACTGATCACAGGGGCCGGTGGCCGGGTCATCTATGACGCAGAACCCCAGGTTCATTATCGCCAGCACGGCGCCAACCTGATTGGCGCCAATACCGGTCTGCCCGCAATGGCGCACCGCATCAGGCTATTGTGGGCCGGGCGGTTTCGTCACTGGAACGATGCGCAGACGCAAGCGCTGACCAGGGCCGCGCATTGGCTGACACCCGACGCGCGGCAAAGACTGGATGCGTTCAAAAAGGCCCGCACAGGGCCGCTGCGGGATCGGATGCTGGCGCTGCACCGGTCAGGCGCGATGCGGCAGACCCGACGGGGAACAATCGCACTTTGGCTGGCCGCCCTGATGCGCAGGCTTTGAAACCGCGCAGTCACCGTTGAACGAAAAACGACTAAGCCGCACGCGCCAATGATTTGGGCTGTACCGGGGTTTCGGAGACCGGAACCGGCGGGCTGACCGCGACGGGTCGCGACAAGCGCAACCCGGCAAAGGTGCGCCAGATAATCCGCAGGTCCAGCCAAAGACTGCGATTGCGCAGATAAATCGCTTCGATCCGCAGTTTCATCGGCAGGCAATGGGTCAGATAGACGTCTTCCGTTTCGCGAAAGGTCTGGCACCGCGACAACAACCGTTCTTCGCGCTTGTGGACCAAAACGGTCGCCAGGCCCGTGATCCCGGGCCGCGTCGCGGTCAGAACACGACGATAGCGTCTGGGGCAGGCCGCCACATGTTTTCGCAAAGGCGGTCTTGGCCCGACGAACCCGATATCCCCCGTCAGCACGTTCAGGATCTGGGGAAGTTCATCCAAACGCGTGCGTCGTAAAACCGCGCCAATCGCCGTCACCCGCGCCGTGTTATGCCCGCCAAGCGGTTCATCATCGGCCTGCTCGGCCGGGCGCATTGTGCGTATCTTCAAAAGAAAAAACGCTGTATCAGCATCCCGCATCCGTTCCGACCGGTGCAGGAAAGGACGCCCCTGTAACAGGATGACGATGGGATAAAGCCCCGCCAGAACACATAGGATCCCCGGCAGCAAAAGTGCCGCAATGACCTGATCCCGAACCAATCTGACCCGTTGCATAACGATTGCCCCGTTCCTGTTTGCAAACCGGTTTTGCCCAACAGCGGTAAGCGAAGGCTTACCAGCACCGCCTTTTCGCCTGTCATGGTAAATCCCTTGTTAACGACCGCGCCCTAGCCTGCGTTTATGCAAATGAACCGGATCGCCTCTGTGCCCCGCTACGCACGCGCTTCGGTGACGGGGCTTTGGGCGCAACATGCGCCACCACCGAATGCCCCGCGCCCGTTTCGCGCGTGTTTGCATACTGCAACCCGTATGACCGAAACCTTGTGGGATGCGCGCTGGGCGATCATCGCGTTTCTGCGCACCGGCGAACCTGCGCTGGCCTTCGATCTGCGCCGACGGTTTGGCCTGACAGATATTCCCGATCAGGTGCCGCTTGTCGGGGCCACGCTTTTCGCCGCCCCCGACCCGCCGCAATCCCCCCCGGCCTGCAGCGTCATAATCCCCGTTTTCAATGCGGCGCGCAGTGTTTCGCAATTGCTGGCACACCTGCCGGATACCATGGCCGACGGACAACGGGTGATCCTTGTCGACGACGGGTCAACAGACCCGGCCGCGCGCGCCGCTGTTGAACAATTCGCAGCCCGCTGGCCCGCCACACGGGTAATCCGCAATCAAACGAACAAGGGGTTCGTGGCCGCCGTTGGCCAAGCCACGGCGCTGGCCGACCCCCGCCACCATATCGTTCTTCTCAACGCGGACACGCTGCCGCCCGCAGGTTGGCTGCCTCGTCTTCTGGCCCCCATCGCGCGCGATGCAACAATTGCCAGCGTCACGCCACTGTCAAACAGTGCCGAGCTTCTTTCGGTTCCGCAGGCCGGGGTCGACGCGCAAATCTCGCTCAAATTTGTGGCCGCGTTGGATGCGCAGGCCCAACAGCTGGCCACACGCGACATTTCGCTGCCCACTGGCGTTGGGTTTTGCATGGCGCTGAACCGGGCATTTCTTGACCGGATCGGCGGGTTCGATACCGCCTTTGGGCGCGGTTACGGCGAAGAGGTCGACTGGTGTCAGCGGGCGACGCAAGCGGGCGGTCGGCATGTGGTCGCCACCAATCTGTTTGTCGGGCACGAAGGGGGCCGCAGCTTTGGGCAGACCACGCGCGCGCGCCGCATCCGGCGGGCCGGGCAGATGGTCGCCGCCCGTCACCCCGGTTTTCCGCAAGCCGCGCGCCAATGGCAAAGCGATGATCCGCTGTTGCCCGAACGATTGGCCCTTGCCATTGCCTGGCTGAACGCGCGCGCCACCAAAGCTGTGCCGGTCTATATTGCGCATCTTATGGGCGGGGGCGCCGAAACCGCGCTTGCCAATGAGGTGAAGACACATCTCGCCCATGGCCAACCCGGCGTCGTGATCCTGCGCGTCGGCGGCCCGCATTTGTGGCGGGTCGAACTTACAGGCCAACGGTTCGCATTGGCCGGTGACATTGCGACAACGGCGGTTCTGCACCGCCTGCTCGACCCTTTGAAAAACCGCCGGGTCATCTATTCCTGCGGCGTCGGTTCAGCCGATCCGCTGGGCCTGCCGGGCGCGCTCTGCCGTTTGGCCGACGGGCATTCGCTGGCCCTGCGCCTGCACGATTTCTATCCCATCAGCCCGTCCTGGAACCTGATCGACAGCCAGGGCCGGTTCAACGGGGTGCCCCCCATCGACACAACCGACCCCGCCCATAGCGTGCGGCAGGCCAAGGGGCGCGCGACCTTGCCCCACCGGGATTGGCGCGCCGCCTGGGCGCGTGTCATGGACCGCGCCGACACCATCCACTGCTTTGCGCCCAGCGGTGCGGCCCTGCTGGCCCGGGCCTATCCTCAAACCCGCGACACGACAAAAATTGTGCCGCACCAGCTTGGCCCCGTGCCCGGCCCGTTGCGAAAAGGCGGGCAGACCATTGGTGTCTTGGGCGGCATCAACCTGGCGAAAGGCGGTGCGGTGCTGGAACGTCTGGCGCGTGCCACAGGTCGGCGCATCGTGGTGATCGGTGAATTGGAAAAATCGTTCCACCTGCCGCACCCGCATCACGTGCATGGCCGGTACAAACCGCGCCAGATCCGACACTTGGCGACAAAGCACCAGATTGGCCTCTGGCTGATCCCGTCGATCTGCCCCGAGACATTTTCCTTCGCGACGCACGAAGCGCTGTCCACAGGGCTGCCGACCGTGTCGTTTGATCTGGGCGCACAGGCCGATGCCTTGCGCGCCGCACCCAACGGTCATGTCCTCAGCGTTTCGCCCCAGGATGGCGCAGCCTTGGCCGATGCCATCGACAAGCTCTTTTAACCCAGCGCCTTGGACGCGCCCGCTATTGCCTCGTCAATCAGCGCGCGTTGCGCGGCCAGACAGGACGACAACGCGAAACGATCGAACACGGTTGCGCGCGCCGCGTCGCGCAAAGCGTCCATGCCATGGCCTTGGGCCAACCCATCAGACACCCGTGCGGCCAGCGCATTGATGTCGAAGAAATCGACAAGCCAGCCGTTTTCGCCATCGCGAATAATCTCTTCAACCGGGGCTGTGGCCGACCCGATGACAAATGCCCCCGCCGCCATCGCTTCCAGCATCGACCAGCTAAGGACGAAAGGATAGGTCAGATACACATGCGCGGTCGACACCTGCATCAGCCGCACATAGGCGTCATACGGGATGCGGCCTGTGAAATGCACCCGGTCGGGCAAAGGCCCCGTTTCGGTCAGCATCTTGTCCCGCCATGTGCCGCCCTCTTTCGGACGCCCGCCATAGCTGACGTCATCGCCGCCGACGATCACAACTTGCGCGTTCGGGCGGTCAGCCAAAATCCGGGGCAAGGCGCGCATAAAGGAATGAAACCCGCGATAGGGTTCCAGATTGCGCGAGACATATGTCAGCACTTCGTCCTGGCGCGTCAGGTTCGCACCGTTTGGCAAGGCAAACACCGCCGCCGGATCGGGCTTGATTGCGTCAACGTCAATGCCGTCGTGGATCACGCGAAGCTTGGCATGATAGGGCTTGGGAAACTGCTGCTTCTGCCATTCGGTTGGCGCATAAGACAAATCTGCGGCCTCAATCGCCAGCAAATGCTGGGCCGACCGGATACGGGCGCGCAAAACCGCATCTGGCCCGGCATGAAATTCGGGGTCAAAGCCCACATCGGCACCGCGCCCGTTGTAATAAAACTCGGACAACTGGATCAAAGGGCTGTCGGGCCAAACGTCTTTCAAAAACAGCGTTTCACCCCAGCCCGGATTGCCGATCATGACATCTGGCACAAAGCCTTTCCCTTTCAGTGACATGCTCAAACGCGCCACGGCCTGACCGTTCAATACGGCCGCCTCGGTGCCGACCAGATAGGGGTGCATATTTGGCGTCACTTTGCGATGGGGCTCATATTCCAAACGTTTGACGCCCGCAGGCGTTGGTTTGTTTTTCTGGCCGATGAACACCACCTCATGACCTTCGGCGGCCAAGGCGGGCGCCAGATGTTTGAACTGTCCCGGACAATTCTGATGAACAAAGAGGATCTTCAAACCGGTCTTCCTTTTCTTCACCGCAGTATTCCGCCTCGCACCGTTTTAGGCCAGCGCCAATTGCCGGACCTACAGCCGGGAAAGCGCAGGCTTCCTTGTCGCGCCCGGGTTGGGTATGGTCCGGTGAACACCCGTTCTTGGACCCGTCATGCCCGACACGCGCGCCGCCCGCACAAACACCAAAGACGACCTGCGCAGTCACGCCCGCCAGTTGTTTGCGCGCCACGGGTACGAAGGTGTCTCGATGCGGGATATCGCGGGCGCGGTCGGCATTCGGCAAAGCGCGATCTACAACCATTTCCCCTCAAAGCAGCATCTTTTGGCCGATCTGATGGTGCGCCACATGGACCGCTTGCTGGACGCGATGCGGGGCGCCATCACGCCCCATCAAACGCCGGCCGACGCGCTGGAAGCCTTCGCGCGCTTTCACGTCACCTATCATATCGACCAGCCCGAAGACGTGTTTCTGGCCTATATGGAACTGCGCAGCCTGGACGACGCAGGGCGCAAAACCATCCTGGCGTTGCGGGATGCCTATGAACACAGCCTGCGCGATATATTGAAAACGGGCCTGGCCACAGGCGCTTTCGCCATCGGCGATCCGGCGGTGACCGCGCGCGCCCTTCTGGCGATGATGACCGGCGTGACTGTCTGGTTCAAGGATGGCGGCGCGCTGGATCGACAGGCCGTCGCAGACATATATGTCAGGACCACGATGCAAGCCGTGGGCTATAAACCTTAGGCCCCGCGCAACCGCGCCAGCCAGCCCTTTTTCTCATCGCTGACCTCAACCTCGGTCTCGTCCGTGCCTTCGACAACGGATTGAAACCGTTGAAAGAACTGATCGGCCATCTTTTTGGCAAAGCTATCAATCAACCGGCTGCCCAATTGCGCCAGCTTGCCGCCGACATTGGCCTCAACCTCATAAGCAATCCGCGTGCCGTCGCCATCGGGCGAAAGCGTCACATGCGACTTGCCTTTGGCAAAGCCTGCCGCGCCGCCCTTGCCTTCGCCGGTCAGCGTCAATGCGTTGGGCGCGTCCATGTCAGACAAGGTCACAGCGCCCTTGAAGGTTGCTTTCACGGGGCCAACCTTCTGCACCACCGTCGCCTCGAACCCATCTTCGGGCGAACCTGTCATGTCCTGGCATCCCGGCACACAGGCTTTCAACACTTCGGGGTCCAAAATTGCAGCCCAGACCACAGATGGCTCGGCTGCAATCACCCTTTCGTCGCTCATTTTCATCGGACGAGTTCCTTCGTTCGTGTCGTGGCGATCCCGGAAGGACTCGAACCCTCAACCCCCTGATTAGAAGTCAGGTGCTCTATCCGGTTGAGCTACGGGACCACTTAAGGTCTTATGCGGTGGGGCTGATGTGCTTGGCAAGCGTGTTCAGGCAGATTATCCCGCGTCCAGAGTTCGAGTATGAGGTTTGCGTGGCACGCGAAACTGAAAGACGACGCGCCGAGTTACGTGAGCGCCTGATTGACATAGCCGAGACACAGGTGCGTGCCGATGGGATCGGCGCGCTCAGGGCGCGCAGTCTCGCCGATCAGGCCGGATGCGCGGTCGGCGCGATCTATAACGTCTTTAACGACATGAATGGCCTGATCCTGGCTGTGAATGTCCGTACCTTTGTACGGCTGGGCGCGCAGGTCGCGAATGCCGTGAAAGGGCGCGAAGACACCCCGCCGATTGACCGCATCCTGGCGATGGCGGACGCCTATGTCGATTTCGCCACCGACGAACGCAACCTGTGGCGCGCCGTCTTTGGCATCGAAATGACAGCCGACAGCGATGTGCCGGATTGGTACATGGACGAACTGGCGCAGCTGTTCGCCCTGATCGCGAAACCTCTGTCTGAACTGGAACCCGAAGCAACGCACGAAGAACTGGAACTTCACACGCGCACGCTGTTCGCCTCGATCCACGGTATCATGCTGCTCAGCTTGGAACGCCGGATCTCGGGCATTCCCGTCACCGAACTCAAACCGATGATTGCCTATGTCCTGCGGAATGTGACCGGCGGAACCACCTAAGGTTTCGGCCCTAGGCCCCGGCGATGATCGGGCCAAAAGTGGTACGCACCCGATCCAGCATCTCAGCCGACCCTGCGGTCACCAAATGACCACCCTTTGTGATCGACGCGCGATAGTCCCGGCCATCCAGCAGCCCGATTGCCCCGCCCGCTTCGGCCACAGCCAGCGCGCCCGCCGCGTGGTCCCAGGGCTTCAGGGCATTGGACAGGGTGAAATCAATTCGCCCCCCGGCCATCAGACGGTATTCATGGCACGAACAACGCACCGACCAGATACGCCGAAAGCCGGGGATCTCACCGGCCAGACGCAGCCTGATATCCGTGTCAAAATTGAACAAGGGCAGGCAACCGGTCACATCACCTTCCGCCCGGCCACCCAGTGTCAAACGCTCGGGCGCTGTGCCGGGGCGTTCGTACCAGGCGCCACCCCCCTTGCTTGCCCAAATCCAATCGTCCAGCACCGGATCATAGAGAACGCCGAACACTGTTTCGCCCGCCTCAGCCACTGCCAGGATCACACCAAACGTGGCCAGACCTTTGGCAAAGTTCCAGGTTCCGTCCACGGGGTCGATAATGACCGACAAGGGCGCATCGGCGATACGCGAAACAAGCCCCGGATCATCCTCGACCGCTTCCTCTCCAATCACAACGGCTGCGGGCAACAGACGCCGGACCCCTTCGGAAATGGCGGCTTCGGACCGCAGATCAGCCAAGGTGACCAGATCATCTGGGGCCGTTTTTGACCGCACATCGTCAACCGCCAAAGACCGGAACCGTGGCATGATCTCGGATTTTGCGACTTCGCGGATCAGGGCGATCAGCTGTGCCTGAATATTTTTCGCAAGTGTCACGGATCAAAGCCTGCGTGTCATGAAAACAGAGGCGGGGTCTTCGGTATACCCTTCAAACGGCGGACAAAGCCCAAACCCGTGGCGCGTGTAAAACGCGCGCGCCGGTGCGAATTCTGCCTGACTGCCGGTTTCCAGATAAATTTGGTGCATTCCAAGCGTGCCGGCGGTGGTCAGTAGTCGCTCCAAAATGGCATCAGCCAGACCGCCACCGCGCTTGTCCATACGCACATGCATTGATTTCAACTCGCCAGTTGCGCCCGCCAGTGGTTTCAAAGCCCCCATTGCAACCGCTTCGCCGTCCTCAAACGCAGCAAAGAACCGGACGCCAGCGTCGGCCAGGCTGGACGCATCCATAGCGTGCACGCTGCAGCCAGGCGATTGTGCATACATCAAGTCCAAATGTCGGGTGATCAACGGGGCCAGTGCCGGGTCTGTCGGCGCGACCTCGCGTATATCGGTCAGTGCGTCCAAACGCCCCGCCGATCCGTGGCAAAGTTTTCGCCGTAGCCGCGTTGCCGGATATTCTGTTTGCGCGGTTTCGGTTCGGTCACAACCGCATCAATCCCGTGTTCCGCCGCATAGTCCAGCGCCGCTTCCTTGGTGGGAAAGCGCAGGCGCACCTGCGTCTGCGTATCTTCGGACGATGTCCATCCCATCAGCGGGTCGACATCGCGCCCGGTTTCGTTTGGAAATTCCAAAACCCAATCGCGCGTCTTGGCGGTGCCCGAAGACATTGCGGATTTTGCGGGACGATAGATTCGTGCAGACATGGGCCAACCCTTTGAACTGTGTCCAGTTATCGGAAAACACCCCCGGCGATCAAGGGCGTCATACGTCGCAGTTTAGGGGTTTTTGAACGGGGTGAGAGGAAGCCGGCCGGACAACGTGGAGCGAGGGGTGGGTGGGTCGCATTGTCCGGCCGGCGCCCGTTCTGCTGCTTAGTAAACCCGTTATACATGGTTAACGATTGTCGGCAAGCACTTTTTCTCCTTTAGGTTGTATTTTTTGTTCTTCACGGTTTCCCGCCTTGCTCTTCCAAAATTTGACGGGTCAGACACTGGGTCACGCCACACGCCCTTGAACCCGGCGTGCAAGACATCACCTTTGAGGCGTGGAAAAGGAAATGCCTCGTATGTCGGTCACCGAACCCGTTCTGAATTCCCCCGCCGAAGACGTTCGCAAACGCGAAAAACTGGAAGGCGGGCATGCCTTTGTGATGCATACCGAATTTGAACCGGCAGGCGATCAGCCTGCGGCCATCAAGGAACTGTCCCAGGGGGTGAAGGACGGCGAACAGAACCAGGTGCTGTTGGGGGCCACCGGCACTGGCAAGACCTTCACCATGGCCAAGATTATCGAAGAAACCCAGCGCCCGGCGATCATACTTGCCCCGAACAAAACGCTGGCCGCCCAGCTTTACGGCGAATTCAAAGGCTTCTTCCCCGACAACGCGGTCGAATATTTTGTGTCCTACTACGACTATTACCAGCCCGAAGCCTATGTACCGCGTAGCGACACCTATATTGAAAAAGAAGCGCAGATTAACGAACAGATCGACCGGATGCGCCATTCGGCGACCCGGGCCCTGCTGGAACGCGACGATGTCATCATCGTTGCCTCTGTGTCCTGCATCTATGGAATAGGCAGCGTCGAAACCTATGGCGCGATGGCGCAAGACCTGAAAACCGACCATCCCCATGATCCGCGCAAAGTCATCGCCGATCTTGTGGCACAGCAATACCGGCGCAATGACCAAGGGTTTCAGCGCGGCACGTTCCGCGTGCGCGGCGACGTCATCGAACTGTGGCCCGCGCATATGGAAGACCGCGCCTGGCGGCTGGATTTCTTTGGGGATGATCTGGAAAACATCACCGAATTTGACCCGCTGACCGGCAAGAAAACCGGCACATTCGACCGGGTCCGCGTCTATGCCAACAGCCACTATGTAACACCGCGCCCGACGCTTCAGCAGGCCATGCGCTCGATCAAGGCCGAACTGAAACAACGGCTGGCCCAGATGGTCGACGAAGGCAAATTGCTGGAAGCCCAGCGGCTGGAACAGCGCACCAATTTCGATCTTGAAATGATGGAAGCCACCGGATCGTGCAACGGCATCGAAAACTATTCGCGCTATCTGACCGGGCGCGCGCCGGGCGAACCCCCGCCCACACTTTTTGAATTTATCCCCGACCACGCCATTGTGTTCGCCGATGAAAGCCATGTCAGCGTGCCGCAAATCGGCGGGATGTATAAGGGCGACTATCGGCGGAAATTCACACTGTCCGAACACGGCTTCCGCCTGCCCAGCTGCACCGACAACCGGCCGCTCAAATTCGAGGAATGGGACAGCATGCGCCCCCAATCCGTCTTCGTGTCCGCCACCCCGCAATCGTGGGAACTGGAACAAACAGGCGGGGTGTTCACCGAACAGGTCATTCGCCCCACCGGGCTTTTGGACCCGGTGGTCGAAATTCGCCCCGTCACCACGCAGGTCGACGACGTGATGGACGAAATCCGACTGGTCAGCGCCAAAGGCTATCGCACGCTGGTCACGACGCTGACCAAACGCATGGCCGAGGACCTGACCGAATACCTGCACGAACAGGGCATCAAGGTCCGCTATATGCACAGCGACATCGACACACTGGAACGGATCGAAATCCTCCGCGATCTGCGTCTTGGCGCATTTGATGTCCTGATCGGCATCAACCTTTTGCGCGAAGGTCTGGATATCCCCGAATGCGGGCTTGTCGCCATTCTGGACGCCGACAAAGAAGGGTTCCTTCGCTCTGAAACCTCGCTGATCCAGACCATAGGCCGCGCCGCCCGAAACGCCGATGGCCGCGTTATCATGTATGCCGACAAAATCACCGGCTCGATGGACCGTGCGCTGGCCGAAACCAACCGCCGCCGCGAAAAACAGATTGCGTATAACGAAAAGCACGGCATCACGCCTGAAACGGTCAAGAAAAACGTCGAAGACGTGCTGGCCGGCTTGTACAAAGGCGATACCGACCAATCACGCATCACCACCAAGGTCGAAAAACCCATGTTCGGCGCGAACCTGGCGGCCCACCTCGAAGGGCTGCGCACCGAAATGCGCAAAGCCGCCGAGAACCTCGAATTCGAAGAAGCCGCGCGTTTGAGGGATGAGGTCAAGCGTCTGGAAACGGTGGAGCTGACCGTGTCGGATGATCCCTTGGCGCGTCAGTCCGTGGTGGAAGAAGCGGTCGAGAGCGCGCAAAAGGCGAAAGGTCGATCAACGGCTGGCCGCGCTGGTCAAAAGGGCGGGAATGTGAAGCGGAGGGTGCGTTAGCTCGCGTCTTCTCCCGCAGACGCCAGCTGCTCGTTTAACAAACTAGACAAAAACTCGTGCAACTTAGTGAGATCTATTTTCCCTTCCTTTAACGAAGCATCAGTCTCTTTCATTATCGTGATGTATTCTGCACGATTTCGGCGGATCAACTCGGGAAGAATTGGAGCGCCGGGAAGCCAACCACCAAGCTTGACGCAAAGCACGAAGAGACACGCGGCCCTAGCGGTCCGACCGTTTCCGTTGATAAATGGGTGAATAAAGTTCAAGCGCCAGAGCACATAAGACGCGAGAGCTAACGCGTCTTGCTCAACCCAATGTCTGTTCACCTGGTTGACGAAATCGTCCATCAGTCCTTGGACTTGGAACTCTGGTGGCGGCTCGTACTCTCCTACGTAAACTTTGCAGGGCCTGAATTCACCGGCGCTTGTATGTAGACACGCAATAGCGTGAAAATTCAAAGCCTTGAGAATTGTTTGTGAGAGAAACGGTCGTTCGAGAGCTATCGCAGCTTCAACAGCAGATCTCAAAAAATCGTACTGACGTGCACCATTTTCGATTTCAAATTTTTGATAGGCGGGGTGTTGTTCCCCGCCTGTTAAATCTATCAGTATCAAATAGTTACTTTCCTTCGTGCTGCTTGAGAACCTGCTCCACTTGATCTTTGGTTATCGTGCTCTCGTCATCAACAGCGCTCATAACAAAAGAAACGCGCTGCTGATGAATTTCAGCTCCTGAAAGATTCCTTTTTGCCGCTGCGGACAACCTGTCCAACAGCTCTTGAGGTGTTGCAATTCCTGTCATTTTACTCCCCTGACGACCGGTCAGCGTGGCCGGGATCGTATACTATAGGTAGTTTACACTACGTTATTTGTCACCAGAATTTGTCAGAAATGTGCGCCGGCTCGGCAAGAAGTAGCGATTCGAGTCATCTAAGACACATTCAAAACAAGTACACGTCTCATAGCATGAGATGCTACCGGTCGTGGTCGCTGGCCTGTTGCCATAAGTTGTGCACAAACTACCCAGCCGGG
>CALDUK010000021.1 GCA_937924905.1 uncultured Paracoccaceae bacterium
TTCACCCAACAACCCAACCGGCGTTACCTATGACCGCGACACGCTGGGTGGCATCGCGGACGTTTGCCGGGACCACAATCTGTGGCTGATCTCGGACGAAGTTTACGACAGCCAGATCTGGCAGGGCACGCATCTGTCCCCGCGCCAATTGCCCGACCTGGCAGAGCGCACGCTGGTCATAGGGTCACTGTCAAAAAGCCACGCGATGACCGGCAGCCGTCTCGGCTGGGTCATCGGGCCGGAAGAGGTGATCGCTCATATGATCAACCTCAGCACCCACACGACCTATGGCGTGCCGGGCTTCATCCAGATGGCAGGCGAATACGCGCTTGATCAAGGCGTCGCGTTTGAAAACCGCATCGCCCAGCCGTTCCGCCACCGCCATGCCGCGGCATCCAGATTGTTGCGCGGGGCCGGTCTGCCCTTGGTTTCATCGGCGGCCTCTATGTACCTGATGGCGGATGTCCGCGCGACGGGCCTGACCGGCAACGCCTTCGCCAACCGCCTGCTTGACACCCACCAGATCGCGGTCATGCCGGGCGAAAGCTTTGGACAATCGGCGGCAGGCCATATTCGCATCGCCCTGACCGTCGCAGACAACCGCTTGATGGCCGCGCTTGATACGCTGGCCAACTTTTACACCACTCTCACCGAAAGGCCCGCATGAGCTTTCGAGACCTTCATACCCCCGGCCACCCCTTCATCCTTGCCAACGCCTGGGACGCAGGCAGCGCAAAAATGCTGGCCGCCCTGGGCGCGCCTGCCATCGCGACCTCTAGCGCGGCGCATGCGTTTACACTGGGGCGCCCCGACGGCGGCACGGTCACACGCGACGAAGCGCTTGCGCACGCGCAAGACCTTATGGCGGCAGTCAACCTGCCGGTGTCTGGGGATTTTGAAAACGGCTTTGGCCACACACCAGACGATTGCGCCGAAACAGTCCGCCTGTCGGGCGAGATCGGGCTTGCCGGTATCTCGATCGAAGACGCCGCCATGCCGGATGACAAAGCCTATCCGCTGGATCAGGCCACCGACCGCATTCACGCTGCCGCCGCCGCCGCGCGCGCGCTTAAAAATGACTTTGTCCTTGTGGCGCGCGCCGACGGCGTGATGAACGGGCATTATGATATTGACGAGGCATTGACCCGCATCCGGGCTTTCGACGCCGCAGGCGCTGATTGTCTATATGTCCCCTTGCCCAAATCCATGGACGACCTGAAACGCGTCATTGCGGCCACCTCAAAACCTGTCAACGTTCTGGTCGCAGGTGCCTATAGCGATGTGCCTCTGGCGGATTATGCAGCCATCGGCGCGGCCCGTCTTTCGCTTGGGTCGGCTTTGGCCCGGGTCACCCATCGCGCGATTTTCGACACAGCGCATGCGATGTTCGACACCGGCGATTTCACGGGGCTTGGCCAAGGCATCTCGGGCAACAAAATCGACAAAATGCTTGGCTGACTGAATCTCGCAAGGCACGGGCCGCCGCGCCTGACCGGCCAATACCGCATGAAACTGCCGATTGTCCCACTAAGCGGGGGTGCGACGCCACGGCCATTGCAAACCCTCTGGTCTTTCCCAGTCCAAACCGCTAGGCGCAGCCCCAACAGGAAAGGCGCGTCAAATGGACCTCCGAAACATCGCAATCATTGCCCATGTCGACCACGGCAAAACAACGCTGGTGGACGAACTGCTCAAGCAATCCGGAGCGTTCCGGCAAGGCGAAGCTGTGGCCGAACGTGCGATGGATTCAAACGATCTGGAACGCGAACGCGGCATCACCATTCTGGCCAAAGCAACCAGCGTCGAATGGAAGAACACCCGCGTCAACATCGTCGACACCCCCGGCCACGCAGATTTCGGCGGCGAGGTTGAGCGCATTCTCTCGATGGTGGACGGGGTCGTCTTGCTGGTCGACGCCGCCGAAGGTCCGATGCCGCAGACCAAGTTTGTCACCTCGAAAGCACTGGCCCTTGGGCTTCGCCCGATTGTCGTTCTGAACAAGGTCGACAAACCAGACGCCGAACCAGACCGCGCGCTGGACGAGGTGTTTGATCTCTTCGCCGCCCTCGATGCCGATGAAGACCAATTGGATTTCCCGCATATGTACGCTTCAGGGCGTTCGGGCTGGGCAGATGCCGACCTGGACGGTCCGCGCAAAGACCTCTCGGCGCTTTTTGATCTGATCGTCAATCACGTCCCCGCCCCCCGCCAACAGTCCCGCAAGGGCGAAGACTTTCAGATGCTGGCCACCACCCTGGCCGCAGACCCCTATCTTGGGCGGTTACTGACAGGTCGCGTCGAAAGCGGCACACTGAAAACCGGGGCAAATGTCCAGGCAATCAGCCGGACGGGCGAAAAGCTTGAACAATTCCGCATCACCAAAATTCTGGCGTTTCGCGGATTGGCGCAACAACCGATCGACGAAGCCGAAGCGGGCGACATCGTATCCATCGCGGGCATGTCGAAAGCCACCGTGGCCGACACGATCAGCGCGCTTGCGGTTGAAACACCGCTGGACGCCCAGCCCATCGACCCGCCGACGATCACCGTCACCTTTGGCATAAATGACAGCCCGCTGGCCGGGCGCGATGGCAAAAAGGTGCAATCGCGCGTGATCCGCGACCGGCTTTTGAAAGAAGCCGAAACCAATGTCGCGATCCGCGTCACCGACACACCGGGCGGCGAGGCCTTCGAGGTTTCGGGCCGCGGCGAATTGCAAATGGGTGTGCTTATCGAAAACATGCGTCGCGAAGGGTTCGAACTGTCGATCTCGCGCCCGCAGGTCATCTTCCGCGACATCGACGGCCAACGCCATGAGCCGGTCGAAGAAGTCACCATCGACGTGGATGACGATCACACCGGCGCGGTGATCGAAAAGCTGACCGGCCCCCGCAAGGGCGAACTGATCGAAATGAAACCCGCAGGCACCGGCAAAACGCGCATCATCGCTCATGTGCCATCGCGCGGTCTGATCGGATATCACGGCGAGTTTCTGACCGACACACGCGGCACCGGCGTGCTGAACCGCGTGTTCCATGGCCACACCCCCCACAAAGGGGCCATTCCGGGCCGTCGCGCAGGCGTTCTGATCTCGATGGAAGACGGCACAAGCGTTGCCTACGCGCTGTTCAATCTGGAAGACCGGGGCCGCATGTTCATCGGCGCGCAGGAAAAAGTGTATCAAGGCATGATCATCGGCGAACACAGCCGGGACAATGACCTGGAAGTGAACCCGCTCAAGGGCAAGAAACTGACCAACGTGCGCGCCTCGGGCAAGGATGATGCCGTGGTCCTGACCACGCCCATCCGTCTGTCGCTGGAAGAAGCGATTGCCTATATCGACGATGACGAACTGGTCGAAGTCACGCCAAACGACATCCGCCTGCGCAAACGCCATCTTGACCCGCATGAAAGAAAACGCGCCGCGCGCAGTGCCGCCTGATCTCAGACCGGGGCGATGCTGTCGCCAACGGCCAGATCGCCCGGGCCAACAACACTGGCACAAAACCCACCGTGCCCGCGCATCGCGCTATAGCCACCATGGCCCAGCAGGGTCTCCATTTTGGAACAGGGATGACAGGGCACGGTCAGCTCTAACACCGCTGTGCCCAGCCGCATCCGTTTGCCGCGAAACGCCAAAAGGTTCAGACCCGAAACGACAATATTCCGCCGCAACAAACCGGGATCAATCGCTTCAAGTCCGGCCAAGGACGCAATCACCGGCACATGCTCGGCCTGAATAAGCGTCACCGCGCGCTTGCCCGCGCGGCCGCGGTCGCCCGACAACCCGGCCTCGGTCACGGGCACCCGGTCAACCGACACCGCCGCCGCCCCGCGTGCAGGCCGCAGCCACATGGCTTCGACCCGGCCGGGGCTGGCAAACCGCCCTTGCAATTCAGCCAGCGTCAGCATGCGCTTCTTCTTGGAAAAAATATGTCGGGGTTTGGGGCAGAGCCCCAAGGCGCTTATGCATCGGTTTCAACGATGATCACTTCGCGGTCTGACGCATCTTTCGCCCACACGACAGCGTCCTGATATTTCGGGTCGTTATACGCCGCCAATGCCGCCTCGACGCTGGGAAATCTGGCTACCACATTCCGCGCCCGTGATGCGCCTTCGACCGGTTCCACCCGGCCCCCGCGCGCGATGAACACACCGCCATGGGCCGGGATCACGTCTGATGCGACCTCGATATATTTGGCATAAAGCGCGGCATCCGTTACATCGGCGCGGGCAATCCAAAGCGCTGGCATGATCAGCCCCCCATAACGGCTTTGGCCGCTGTCAGGGCGGCATCGGCTTGTTCGGCGGACGCCCCGCCCCCTTGCGCCATATCGGCCCGGCCCCCGCCACCTTTGCCGCCAAGTTCGGCCACCGCTGCGCGCACAAGATCAACCGCCGAAACCGCGTCGGTCAGATCTTTGGTCACCCCTGCGGCCACCGCAGCCTTGTCGCCTGTGTCCGCAATCAGCACCACAACACCCGATCCAAGCCGCGCTTTGTGTTCGTCGATCAATGGCGGCAGGTCTTTGCCGGACACGCCCTTCAGAACCTGTCCGTAAAACGCCATCCCGCCCACGGTCTCGGCGTCGGCCGGCGCAGCCCCGCCACCTGCCATCGCCAGTTGCCGCCGCAGGTCCGCAACCTCGGCGGCCAGTTCCTTGCGCTCGCCCTGCAAGGCTTTCACCCGGTCTGCCACGTCACCTGGTTGCGCCTTAAGCGCCAGGGCAACTTCGGCCAACCGGTGATCCTGTTCCGACAGATAGTCAAACGCCGCCTGGCCCGTCAGCGCTTCGATGCGGCGCACACCGGCCGAAGACGCGGTGTCGCCCAGCGTCACGAACAGGCCGATATCGCCAGTGCGCGTCACATGCGTGCCCCCGCACAGCTCGATAGAATAAGTGTCGCCTTCGGCCCCTTTGCCGGTAGGCGCACGCCCCATTGAAACGACACGCACTTCGTCGCCGTATTTTTCACCAAACAAGGCCTGCGCGCCGATCTCTCGCGCATCATCGGGCGTCATGATCCGTGTCTCGACCGGGCTGTTCTGGCGAATGAATGCGTTTACGTCCGCTTCGACCTGTTTCAATTCCTGCAACGACAGCGCCTTTTGATGGCTGAAATCGAACCGAAGCCGATCCGACGCATTCAAAGACCCGCGCTGCGCAACATGGTCGCCCAAGGCCATGCGCAAGGCTTCGTGCAACAGATGCGTTGCCGAATGGTTGGCACGAATAGCCGCCCGGCGATCCGCCGCCACAACCAGCTTTGCCGCCTGACCATTGGCAATATGGCCTTTGGTGACGCGCGCCTGATGGATAAAAACGCCGGCAGCTTTCTTGGTGTCTGTGACCTCGGCTGTGCCGGTGTCGGTTTCGATCACACCGGCGTCCCCCACCTGGCCGCCGCTTTCCGCGTAAAACGGCGTTTGGTTCAGAACGATCTGAACCTCGCCCTTGGCTTCGTCGACGCGCCCGCCATCGGTGACAAGCGCGGTGATCTGACCTTCGGCGGTTTCGGTTTCATAGCCCAGAAATTCGGTCACTCCATGCGCATCGGCGATGTCGAACCAAACCGCAGCATCCGCCGCCTCGCCCGAGCCTGACCAGGCCGCACGCGCCTTTGCTTTTTGTTCGGCCATCGCCGCGTCGAACCCGTCTGTGTCTACCGACAAACCGCGTTCGCGCAACGCATCCTGCGTCAAATCCAGCGGAAACCCGAACGTGTCATACAGTTTGAACGCGGTGGCCCCCGGCAATTCGCCACCTTTGTCCATACCGCCGACCGCATCGTCCAAGAGCGACAGACCGCGATCCAATGTCGTTTTGAACCGCGTTTCCTCGGCCAGCAAGGTTTCTTCGATCAACGCCTTGCCGCGCGACAACTCGGGGTAAGCCACCCCCATCTCGGCAATCAGTGATGGCACCAGACGGTACATCACCGGATCTTTCGCCCCCAGCAAATGCGCATGCCGCATGGCGCGGCGCATGATCCGGCGCAGCACATAGCCGCGGCCTTCATTCGATGGCAAAACACCTTCGGCAATCAGAAAACAGGTGGACCGCAAGTGATCGGCGATCACCCGGTGATGCACGTTCTGGTCGCCATCGGGTGCGACGCCCGTGGCATTGGCCGACGCTTCGATCAGCGCGCGCATCGTGTCTGTGTCGTAATTGTCGTGGCTGCCCTGCAAAAGCGCGCCAATCCGTTCCAGCCCCATGCCGGTGTCAATCGACTGCATTTCCAATGCCGTCATCGAGCCGTCTTCAAACTGCTCGTTCTGCATGAAAACGATGTTCCAAATCTCGATAAACCGGTCACCATCTTCATCCGGCGACCCCGGAGGCCCGCCCCAGATATGGTCGCCGTGATCATAGAAAATCTCGGTGCACGGGCCGCAGGGGCCGGTTGGCCCCATCTGCCAGAAATTGTCGCTGGTCGCGATGCGGATAATCCGATCGTCCGGCACGCCAACCTTTTTCCAGATCTCGGCCGCTTCGTCATCGGTGTGGTAAACCGTGACATAAAGCCGGTCTTTCGGAATCCCGAATTCGCCCGTGATCAGGTTCCAGGCAAACGGGATGGCCTCTGCCTTGAAATAATCGCCAAAGCTGAAATTCCCCAGCATCTCAAAGAATGTGTGATGACGCGCGGTATAGCCGACATTGTCCAGATCATTGTGCTTGCCGCCTGCGCGCACACATTTCTGAGACGACGTGGCGCGCACATAGTCCCGCTTTTCCAACCCGGTGAACAGGTTTTTGAACTGCACCATGCCCGAATTGGTAAACATCAGCGTCGGGTCATTGCGCGGCACCAAAGGCGAGCTGTCGACCACTTCGTGGCCGTTCTTTTCGAAATAGCTCAGGAAGGTCGCGCGGATATCATTCAGGCTGGTCATGGGTCATATCGTCAAAAGTCGGAGTTGGCCTTCCCTACCCCGAACCCGACCCTCGAACAACTTGATTCAAATCGGCCGCGGCGCAGGCGCTAGCCTTCGTAGAAATCGGCGCGGTCGCCCAGATACCCGGCCCAGGCAAACCAATAGGCCACATGCCCCGCAACGCGCGGTGCTTTTGTCCCATCCGGGGCCACCAGCGCATCTTCGGTCTGTGTCCAGATCTGACCGTCAACGCTGAGGTCCGCCTCAAAGCGTGCCGTCCCCCGATCATAGGCCCGTACCGTCCGCGTTGCGGCATCGCCGATCAGCACAAGGTTCTGAAACCCGACCGTGTCATTGATGACCCGCCCGCCTTCAAACGCGCTTAACGGCCAGGCTTTGGCCCCGCCCGGCGCGCGCACCCCGAATACATAGTCTTTCTGCGCCAGGCTTTCGCCCTGCAAAACTGCCGGGAACATTAGATCGTCAGATGCGAAATAACTTTTGTACACCACGCCCGAGCCATAGTCGCGGTCATGCCCGGTCCGCAGCGACAAAACCCGCGTGCCCGGATTGTCGCGCTTCCAGCTTGCCCATTCGGTGATCACGACCGGGCGCTGTACCAGTGTGATATCGCTGTCGACCAAAGCCCCCGACACGGGCTGTCCGGTAAACTGGTTCCAAAGGGAATGCGTTTCACGGTCAAACATCAGCTTGTTCGACCGGTAAAGAAACCCCGACGACCCAAAAACAAGCGGCTTGGCCCGGCCCGGCACCTGCGTTTCAAACAAAATGCCCGCCCCGCAGAGCGTGCAATAGGCCAATGCCACAGGCACGCCGCCGATAACTTCGTTGAACATCTCGTGCCAGCCCATGATCCGCAGTGGATAGGCGCGAACATCGCCGTTGATCGCCACGCCAAAGACCAGATCATCATCCCGCAAATAGGCAGCGTCCCCCGCAGCGATCAGATCGGGATTGTCCAGCGACGGGATGCCATCCTTGCGAACGCCGCCCCAGGTGACTTCTTCAAACCGGATCTTCATGGCCCCGGGCGCGATATGGGCGGGGTCAAGAAACACGTCGAATTGCGGATCGATCCGCAAGAACATGTCGCGCTTGAACGCTGTATATACAGGGTGCGACGCAATCTGCGGATTTTCTTCCTGCCACAGCATCCAGTCAAACCAACCCCGGCGGTTTTCACCCGTCAGCTTTTGCAACGCCGCATCCAAGGCTTCGGCGCGCGTAAACCGCGAGGCCAGAATAAGGCTTGAGGCCAGCTCGATCCCGCCAAACGCCTCGACTTCCTGCAAGCCGATGAATTGCTGCTGCGGGTTCCGACTGACCAGACGGAACAGAGAATCCAAAAGCGCTTTGTCATCATCTGCGGCAAATCCGGGGCGGGCCAGCATTCCGGCAGCCGACCCGGCCAAAAGCAAACGGCGGGAAATCATTTGGACGGTCTCCTTTTGTTGTGCCCATCCTAAACGACCGCGCGATAACATCGGCGTCACGTTCACGAGAAAACTGGTTTCGCCCATCTACAGCAGCCCCCCGAAAAGGAAAAAGACCGCCCTTTAGGACGGTCTTTCGCAACTTCGGTTTTCTTCAAACGCGCGGGCGCCTTCCCGTAGGGGTCACCCCGCGACGGTCAGCTTTCGACCAGATCGTCGTCACTGTCCTTGCCGGGATCACCGCCTTCAAAATCCAACCCATGGGCGGCCCTGATCTTGTCTTCGATCTCATGCGCCATATCCGGGTTTTCGCGCATAAAGGTCTTGGCGTTCTCGCGCCCCTGTCCGATCCGCTCGTCGCCATAGCTGAACCAGGCGCCTGATTTTTCGACCACCCCGGCTTTGACACCAAGATCAATCAGCTCGCCCATCTTGGAAATGCCTTCGCCATACATAATGTCGAATTCAACTTGCTTGAAAGGCGGGGCAACTTTGTTCTTCACAACCTTCACGCGTGTGGTGTTGCCCACAACTTCGTCCCGGTCCTTGATGGCACCAATCCGGCGGATATCCAGACGAACCGAAGAATAGAACTTCAACGCGTTCCCGCCTGTCGTCGTCTCGGGCGAGCCGAACATGACGCCAATCTTCATCCGAATCTGGTTGATGAAGATGACCATGCATTTCGACCGCGCAATCGAACCGGTCAGCTTGCGCATGGCCTGGCTCATCAGGCGGGCATGCACGCCAACCGACGCATCGCCCATGTCACCCTCAAGCTCGGATTTTGGTGTCAGCGCTGCAACAGAATCGACCACAACCATGCTCACTGCACCCGAACGCACCAGCGTGTCGGTGATTTCCAACGCCTGCTCACCAGTATCGGGCTGTGAGATAAGCAATTCGTCAAGATTTACGCTTAGCTTTTTTGCGTACATCGGATCAAGGGCGTGTTCGGCATCCACAAAGGCGCAAACGCCGCCCTTTTTCTGTTCTTCCGCGACCGCGTGCAGCGTCAATGTGGTCTTACCAGACGATTCAGGACCGTAAATCTCGATGATCCGCCCTTTCGGCAAACCACCAATACCCAGTGCAATATCCAGACCAAGCGATCCGGTCGACGTGGCCTCGATCTCGGGAATGACGTTATCGCCCCCAAGTTTCATGATCGAGCCTTTGCCGAACTGACGCTCAATCTGGCCCAGCGCTGCATCCAGCGCTTTTTGTTTTTCGTTTCCTGCCTTTGAGGTCATATCCAAAAGTTCTGCTGCACCCATTTTCCTGTTCCTTATTTCATAGCCACCGGTCGGCGGCAACGCCACTCATGTTCGCCTCTTGTTCTTGTCGCCCTGTATGGGACCAAAAAGAGAACATTGCAACGGATTTATGTGAAGTTTTATGGACCGGGGGTCTTAACAGTCGGTTACCGTGTCCGCTTTGCAGGCTGAACGGCGCGATTAGTGCAGTTTTTCATGCACCAGATTGGTCAATTGGTTCAGCGAGAACGGCTTTGGCAGAAAGTCCGAGTTGGGAATCCGCGATTGTTTTTCCGCACGCCCCTCTTCGGCATATCCAGACATGAAAACAACGCCGGTGTCGGGGCGATCCTTCAGCGCCCGCCGCACCCATGTTGGCCCGTCCATTCCGGGCATGATCACATCGGTGACAAACAAATCAACGGTCAGCTGTTTGTCCGAAAGAATTTCCAACGCTTCTTCGGCATTTTCGGCTTCGATCACATTGTAGCCGCGCAAGCTAAGCGCGCGGCAGGCAAAGGCGCGCACCGGCGCTTCGTCTTCCACCAATAGAATGCTGGCTTCCAGTTTGCGGGGCGCGGTCAGCGCACGGCTGCGCTTGGGCGCTTCGGCTTTCGGGTCATCGGGCGAAGCTGCGGGGAAATACAGACTGAAAGTCGTGCCCTCATTGGGCCTGCTGTCCACAAAAATGAACCCGCCCGTTTGTTTGACAATCCCATAGGCTGTCGACAGCCCCAGCCCCGTACCTTCGCCGGTTTTCTTGGTGGTAAAGAATGGCTCGAAGATCTTTGACACCACTTCTTCGGGGATCCCGACGCCGGTGTCAGCGACTTCGATCACCACATAATCGCCAGGCAGCAACCGCGCGCGGTCACGGGTCAGTTCTTCGGACAAAAACTCGGACCGGGTCTGCACGGTGATTTTCCCGCCATCCGGCATGGCGTCACGGGCGTTGACCACAAGATTGACGATCACCTGTTCCAATTGCCGCCGGTCCGCGCGGATCAGTTGCGGGCCGGGCGCATGGGTCACATCCAGCTGCACACGCTCGCCGATCAGACGGTTCAGAAGATGTGCCAGATCAACCATCGTGTCGCGCAGATCAAGCGATTGCGGCTTCAGGTTCTGCTTGCGTGAAAACGCCAGCAGCTGGCCAACAAGGCTGGCCGCGCGGTTGGCGTTCTGCGAGATCTGGATCAGGTCTGCATAATCCGGGTCGCGCGCGTCATGGCGCAAAAGCAGCAAATCACAGTGCCCGCTGATTGCCGTCAGAAGGTTGTTGAAATCATGAGCAACCCCGCCCGCCAACTGCCCGATGGCCTGCATTTTCTGGCTTTGAACAAATTGCGCTTCCAGCGTCTTTAACTCGGTCGCGTCGTTCAGAATGCCCACTAGAACAACCTCGCCCTTTTCCAGCATCCGGCCCAAAGTGATTTGCAGGTAAAGCTCTTGCCCCGGAATAACCGCGCGCACGATCTCGGGCTTTAACAAGCCCCGCCCCGATGCCGCTTCGGAAATCCATTCGGCAATCGGGCGCCCCATCCCTTCGACCAGTTCAAACAGAGGCGGCAGCTTTCTGTCATCCAGCGCAAGGATCGAGCGTGCTTCGACATTCGCCTCCAACAGCATCCCATCGGCCCCGATTTTCAACATCGGCACGGGCAAAAGCCGCAGCAGATCATCCGTGGCAGACACTGGCGTTTGCACCACTGTCGTATCGGGCAGGTTTGCAGGGTCTGGGATGATCGCGTATTCGACGCTCAGACCGGTCGAGCGCAATTGAAAAAGCCGGGCCGAAAGTGGCGTCGTATCAACGCGCGGCAACGACACCATCCCGCCATTGCGCAGCTCGCGCCCCGCAAGGCTGTCGGCCAGACCAATCGGCACACCACCCAACATCGTTTTGGCAATCTCGTTCAGCCGCACAGATTGCGCTGATACGGTCATTACCGCCAGATCAGACAGTTTGTCGCCCGGCAGAACTGTCCAGAAGATGTGGCGTTTGCCGTACCGCGTGGCCTGCAAACGGTCGCTGTCCGGCAACAACCCGAGGCGCGCATCGGCAATGTCGTCATCTGTCAAACGCACCATCACCCGAGCAATCGTGCCATCGGGGTCAATCGAAAGCTGTCCAAGCGCCTTGGACATCGGCGCGCCACGATCCCGAAACCCAAACTTTTCGCCTTTGCCATTGGCCGCGATCACGCGCCCGTCTTCGGCTGTAACCACCGCAATGGTTTGCGTCGCGGTCAACCGGTCCTGCAAGTCGCGCGGCAGGCTTCGGTCGATCCGGTCGCGGATTGGCTTGTGCACGCTCGTCCAAAGCGCCATCACAATCAGCCCCGCCGAAGCGCCAAACAACAACGGGCTGCCAGGCCCGCTGGGCAAAATTAATCCCGCCGCAGCCAGCACCAATGCAGCCACAGGCAACATAAGCCCGGGCAGACCCGAAGACTGATCTGGATCAACAGCCGAGTTCGGCACGCGTCGCGAAAGCACCTTGGCCCCCTTTTTGAAACCGTCTTCAAACTGGGTGCGAAAGTGTTAACAAATTCTGAATACGCGCGTGTGGGTCCTTAAGACTTGCCCAATAGTGCCAAAAAGAACCCATCTGCGCCCTCAAGGGGCGTCCATTGCCGGGTTTCAAGACATCTCCAATCCGGGTACGCCTTGGTGAACGCGTCCACCTGCGCTTGATTTTCCGACGACCAAAGCGAACAGGTGGCATAGGCCAGCACGCCGCCCGGGGCGACGCAGTGACGCGCGGTGTCCAGGATCTTGGCCTGAACGCGATGCAACGCCTCTAGCCGGTTCGCGTCCATCGCCCATTTCGCGTCCGGTTGGCGCCGCCACGCGCCTGAGCCGGAACAGGGCGCGTCGCAGAACACCATATCGAACGTATCTTTGGGCACGCTCACCATTCGCACATCCACGCCCGCGCGCCCTGCGCGTTCGGGCAGGTCTGTCATACGTTTGGCGTCCGCATCATGGGCGGTCACATCAAATCCAAGGGCAGCAAAAGCCAAAGCCTTGCCCCCACCCCCGGCGCAATAATCCAACACGCGCTTGCCGCTGACCTGCGCCGCAGCCATCTGCACAGCGGCTTGCGAGGCGGCATCCTGAAATTCGAACAGACCTTTCTGAAACGCCTCTAACCCGCGCAGCCGCCGTTCGCCCGTGACCACTTCGATGGCGGTCTCAACCAACGGCATCGGGCGCGCCCCGATCCCGGCCTTGGTCAGTTGCGCAAGCAGGGTTTCGCGCGATATCCGGGCTATGTTTACCCGCAAAAAGATCGGCGCGCGGTCCTGCAAACGTGCCAGAATAGGCACGGCATCTGCCCCGTAGTCGGCCTGAAATACCGGCCAGTGTTGATCCTGACAGTCGTACCGCACCGGGTCTGGCGCATCGGATATGTCCCGGAATTGCCCGCGTTCGGCCGGGCTGACCGCTTCGGGTCCATAGCGTGACGCGCCGAAAAGCGTGTCCAGCGCATCGTCGCCCATCCGTTGCCCATGCCCCAGCATCAACGCCCGCCCGGTGTCGCCTCCGCCCAGCCACCCGTCAGAACGACGCCGCCTTAACGCGCCAAAAACAAGATCGCGCACAGCGGCCCGATCTGATGATCCGGCATATCGATTGGCACGCGCCCAATTGACCAGAACCCGTTCGGCGGGGTCTTTGGCAAGCACATCGTCAAGGATGGTGATGGCAGCAGCTATTCGGGCGTCGGATCGCATGTCATGGCCATACCCAAAACCGGGCGCTAGTTCGAGCCATTCTCCAAATCGCGTGGCAATTCGGTGCTTAGCCCCAACCGGTCAAACAAACGTTCAAGGAACGGGTTCTGAATGGCCGTTGGGGGCACAACAGTTTCGGGCGCGGCCTGCGGCGCAATCTCGACCTCGGGCAGAGGCACCACGGATGGGTTCGCGGCAGGAGCTTCGACCGGCGTTGCCGCCGGACGCACCGATGGGCGCCCCGACAACCAAAGTTCGGCCGTGCCCGGCAGTGGCTTGGGCTGGAAGAAGGTAAAGTCCCGCAATTCGGCGTCATACCGGGTCGCCAGACGTTCCGCCTCGGCCCGGTCTTCTTCATGGAAAAACCGCAGGTTGCGTGTGCTGACACTGTAAACAGATGGCGTAAGGTTCACCAATTCATGCCCGTCGTCTTCGATACGTGCGCCAATGTCCCCCGCCAAAGCATCGCCTGCCGTCACCGGATACAGCACGGTCACCCGCAACGGGTTGG
Organism: uncultured Paracoccaceae bacterium; assembly: GCA_937924905.1. Taxonomy (GTDB): domain Bacteria; phylum Pseudomonadota; class Alphaproteobacteria; order Rhodobacterales; family Rhodobacteraceae; genus JAJDOD01. Next base: position 13,845 of record CALDUK010000021.1, read on the forward strand.
CCGGTGGCGCTAAGGCCGGGCGTTCGACAGGTGTGGGGCGACGGTCGGGTTGCACAGGGACAATCACAGACGGCACGCCCACAACCGGGGTGTCTTCGATCGTCACAGGTGCGGTTTCAGCCCCAAGCGTTTCTTTTGGCGCAGGCAGGTCATTGGGGCCGACAAATCCGACCACCGGCGATTGCTGGCCGTCGGGCACAAAAAGTGCATCACCTTCGGCGGTCCGATCCAGCCCCGACAGATCTTGCCAATCCACACCCGGCGCAGACGGTGCAGGCGGCACGTCAAGGGCCGGAAGATCGGCTGACGCGGCCCCCCTTACAGGCGATGGCTCGAACGACAAAGGCGCAAGTTCTGGCGCGCGCGTCACCGGGCGCCAGGCCGAGGCCGCGGTTTCCGCTGGCCGGCCCGATAAAGACCAGGTCACGCCCAGGGCCGGTTCACTGCCGAAGCGTTGGACAATCGGCATTTCGGGCCCTTGTTCCAGCGGTGGCGCCTTGGTCGTAAACGGGAACGCCGCCAAAAGAAGCACAGCATACGCCATGCCCATCGGGCGCACCCCGCGCCGCCGTTCCGCGCGGCTGAGCGGTTTGTCAGGCGCCGCGCGACGACGCCCGGCGGGCAGCGGGATAAGTTGCGCGCTTTCGGCTTCGGGCCTGGGCGCAACCGGGTCGTCCAGTTGAAAATCGGGCGCGCGCGCATAGCCGTCTTTCGCATCCAGCGTTTCAGCATAGCGCGCGGCGATATCGGCCACGTCCGGCGCCCCCGGCAAAATCAGCGATGGTTGCGGGCGGGCCCGTCTTTCGGGGGCGGGCGCATAGGCAGGTTCTGGCGGGGCTTCGACAGGGCGCACGGCTTCGGGCGGATCTGCCGGCGGATCATCTGGCAGAACTTGAGCCGCGTGACCAGGCAAATCATCCGGCACGGCCCCTGGCAAATCATCCGGTTCGTCGGTCTGGTTTTCGCGAATGCTTTCCAGCCGGTCGGCAAAATCGAACTTGTCGTCGCCCCGTTCCTGAATGATCGGGTCGATCTTTTTCGGCTCTTCCACGTCCGAGCCTTCGATTTCCCAAGGTTTCGGGCGCGGTTTGCGCGCGATGCCAGCGGCCTTTTCGCGCAAGGCAACCTCACGCCGCGCACGCGCCTCATCGAGACGCGCCTGCCAGCGTTCGTCTTTGTCTAGCTCAAAGACCCCTTTTTTGGGCACGCCTGGGTCACCCTCTTTACTCATGTGATCCGCCTACCCCCACTCTTGGCACCACCACAATACGGTTCACACGCCTTACAAAAGACGCAGATGATTCTTGGTTCGCCTCATCCGCCTAAACGGTAATTAGGGCTTTCCCGGGTAATCTGCACGTCATGAACATGGCTTTCTTTCAGTCCAGCCCCGGTTATCTTCACAAAAGTACAGTTTTTTCGCATTTCTTCAACCGTTTCACAGCCCGTATAGCCCATTGCGGCGCGCAATCCGCCAATCAATTGGTGGATCACCGCACCGGCTGACCCTTTATACGGCACCTGGCCTTCGATCCCTTCGGGCACCAGCTTGTCGCTGGCCGCGTCTTTCTGAAAATACCGGTCGGCACTGCCGCGCGCCATCGCGCCCAGTGACCCCATGCCCCGATAAGCTTTGAACGACCGTCCCTGATATAAGATCACCTCGCCCGGGCTTTCATCGGTGCCCGCGACCATCGTGCCGACCATCGCACAGGAAGCGCCTGCCGCAATTGCTTTTGCGAAATCACCCGAAAATTTGATCCCGCCATCGGCAATCACCGGCACATCGCCAGCGGCCTTGGCACAATCCATAATGGCCGTCAGTTGCGGCACCCCGACGCCCGCGACCATCCGGGTCGTGCAGATCGAGCCGGGACCGATCCCCACCTTGACCGCATCTGCGCCCGCATCAATCAGCGCCTTGGTCGCGTCTCCTGTCGCCACATTGCCTGCGATAATCTGCACTTCGTTTGACAAGGCTTTCGCGCGTTTCACAGCCTCGGCCACCCCTTCGGAATGGCCATGCGCCGTGTCGATCACCACGATATCGACGCCCGCATCGACCAGTTGTTCTGACCGTGCAAAGCCTGCGTCGCCCACAGTCGAGGCCGCAGCCACCCGCAAGCGCCCCAAATTGTCTTTGCACGCAATCGGGTTCAGAACCGCTTGTTCGCTGTCTTTCAGCGTCAGCAAACCGGTCAGCATGCCGCGCTCATCGGTCACCAGCAGCTTTTCGATCCGGCGCGCTTTCATCAGGCTGCGCGCTTCATCCAGTTTCGCAGGCTCTTTCATCATCGCCAAATCGTCCGAGGTCATCATCACCCGCACCGGCGTGTCGTCATCCTCGGCAAACCGCATGTCGCGATTGGTCACGATGCCCAGAACGCGGCCGGTGTTATCGACCACCGGAAAGCCGGTCACATTGTACCGGGCTTGCAAATCTTTGGCATCTGCCAGCGTTTGATCAGGCGTCAGCGTGATGGGGTTATAGACAATACCGCTGACAAACCGTTTGACCTGCCGGACTTGGCGCGCCTGTTCTTCTATATCAAGGTTGCGGTGCAGAACACCGATCCCGCCTGCCTGCGCCATGGTGATGGCCATCCGCGCTTCGGTCACCGTATCCATGGCCGATGACAAAAGGGGGATGTTCATCGCAATATCGCGGGTTACGCGGGTTGCGGTTTTCGCATCCGCCGGCAACACCTTCGAGGCTCCGGGGACCAGCAAAACATCATCAAACGTGAGCGCCTCACGAATCTCCATGGGTCTCTCCTTCGGAGCGGTTCGTTTGGCGCTTCCCTATTGCACGGGTCATTGAAAATCGAAAGCCCTATTCGCGGGCGTTGCCCAAGAAACCGCAATATCTGGTGGCCCCTTGCGCCGCCCGCCCAGTTCCGCCCTATTCAGAGGATGAGCAACAGTTACGATACAGGTCGCCTTGATCTGCCATTCGTGGGCGTTTCGACTTTTGGCAAACGTCCCCTTGTCACCGATTGGGACGCGATTGATGCAGACGTCTGCATTCTGGGCGCGCCCTTTGACGCAGGGACACAATGGCGTGCAGGCGCGCGGTTTGGCCCGCGCGGCGTGCGCGAAGCCTCAACCCTGTTTTCCTTTGGCCATGCAGGCGCCTATGACCACGAAGACGATCAGACCTATTTGCCGGGATCGGTAAAAATCGTCGACATCGGTGATGCAGATATTATCCATACCGATACCGATCAAAGCCACGCCAATATCGAAACCGGCGTGCGCGCCATTCTAAAAGCCGGTGCGCTGCCCGTTGTCATTGGCGGCGATCACAGCGTCAACATCCCGTGCATTCGCGCATTCGATCAGGAAAAACCGTTTCATATCCTGCAGATCGACGCCCATCTTGATTTCGTCGATGAACGCCATGGTGTGCGGCATGGCCACGGCAACCCGATGCGCCGCGCCGCAGAACAATCCCAGGTTACCGGTCTGACCCAGGTTGGCATTCGCAACGTGTCGTCAACCGCGAAGGAAGGCTATGACGATGCGCGCGCCATGGGGTCGGATATTCTAAGCGTCCGGCAAGCCCGCGCGCTTGGACCCCAAGGTGTGGCAGACCGTATCCCCAAAGACGCCCGTGTCTATGTCACCTTGGATATTGATGCGTTCTGCCCGTCGATTGCACCCGGAACCGGCACCCCCAGCCACGGTGGGTTCTTGTATTACGAAGTGCTGGAATTGTTAAAAGCCGTCGCGGAAGCCCATGAAATTGCAGGGTTTGATCTGGTCGAGGTCGCCCCGGATTATGATCCGACCGGGTCGACCGCCATTCTGGCCGCGCAAATAACGCTGAACTTTCTGGGCTTCATTTTCGCGGCCAAGGGTCAGTAAGTACGCTGCCCCATACACCTAATGCGCCTTGGTCGCGATCTCTTTGACCGGTCGGTCGCGGTACAACAGCGATTGCGTGCCCATAAATACATGCACTTTCGCAGGATCCGCCGTCAGCGCCACGTCCTGCCCGCGCAGCCCTTTATGGATGCCTTGCAGCTTGCCGATCACCGGATCGGCCCCGCCCTGCGGCTCAAAGTAAAGCAAGGTGACTTCGCCCAAAGCCTCGGTAATGCCGACCTTGCCGCGAAAAATATGCGCGCCGTCGGCTTCGACAAAATCCTCGGGCCGGACGCCAATGTTCACAGCCATGCCCCGGTCCGCCTCGCGCGATGGCACGGTTGACACAGCGCGACCGCCGCCCTCCATGTCCACCACTGTTCTGTCCCCGGTTTCGACGATTGTGCCCGGCAAAAGGTTCATCGCAGGCGAGCCGATGAATTGCGCGACAAATTCGTTTTCGGGGCGTTCGTAAAGATCAAGCGGCGTGCCCACTTGCGCAATCCCGCCGCCCGCCAGAACGACAATCCGGGTTGCCAGTGTCATGGCTTCGACCTGATCATGCGTCACATAGATCATGGTCGAATTTGGCATCTGTTCCTTCAACTGCGCAATCTCGATCCGGGTCGCAACGCGCAAGGCCGCATCCAGATTGGAAAGCGGTTCGTCAAACAGGTAAACCTTGGGGTCGCGCACAATCGACCGCCCGATAGCAACACGCTGGCGTTGACCGCCTGACAACTCTTTCGGCAAACGGTCCAAAAGATTATGCAACTGCAAGGTTTTTGCCGCGCGTTCGACCCGTTCTTCAATCTGGGCCGCATCCATTTTGGCGATTTTCAAGGCAAACTGCATGTTTTCGCGCACGGTCATATGCGGGTAAAGCGCATAGGATTGGAACACCATCGCGATGCCGCGCTGACTGGGGGGCACATCGTTCACGACCATCCCGTCAATCTGCAGCTCGCCGCCTGTGATCTGTTCCAGCCCCGCGATCATCCGCAACAAGGTGGATTTGCCACAGCCAGACGGGCCTACAAAGACAATCAACTCGCCGGTTTCAATATCCAGATCAATGTTCTTCAGAACATTGACGGTGCCATAGGATTTCGCAACATCCGTCAGCTTGAGATTTGCCATGACTTTCTCCCTTTCCGCAGACCGGATCATGCGCCCCGGCCTGTGGGGTTACCCTTCGCGTGCGAAGACGACCTGCCAGGCCGCCAGATGTACGCCATCGGTGCTTTGTTCAGCCGTAAACGGCGCGCTGTCGTCCAAATGCCATACACCGTCAGGCAAGCGCAGTGTCATCGCCGCATCCGACAGATTGAAGGCGCAGAACATCCGCTTGCCGTCGTGATCACGAATAAAGGCCAGATGGCTATCCGTGGCCTCGGTGATCACCAGCCCGCCTTGCTGCAAGGCCGCATGGGCGCGGCGAAACGCAATCATCCGGCGATAAAAATTCAGCATCGAGCCCGGAGCCGCCTGTTGGCTGTCCACTGACATAGCCGCATGTTCACTGGATACCGGCAGCCAAGGCTTGCCCGCCGAGAACCCGCCGTTTTGTGCGTTCGAGCTCCAGGTCATGGGCGTGCGGCACCCGTCGCGGCCCTTGAATTTGGGCCAGAACTGAATGCCATACGGGTCTTGCAAGTCTTCAAAGGCCACCTCGGCTTCGGTCAGCCCCAATTCCTCGCCCTGATAAAGACAGACCGAACCGCGCATCGACATCAAAAGCGCCAGATAGGCTTTCTGCGCCTCGGCGCTCAGCTCCCACCGGGTGGTGTGCCGGATGACGTCGTGGTTCGAATAGGCCCAACAGGCCCAGCTTTCGGCGGCCATGTCCTGAAACCGGTTCAGAATGGCCGCAACCCGTGTGCCTGTCGGAAACGGGGCCGAGAGGAAATCGAACCCGTAACACATGTGCAACCGTTCGGTGCCTTCGGTGTACTCGGCCTGAATTTGCAAGCCTTTCTGGTCATCGCCAACCTCGCCGACCGATGTGATATCCGGGAACTCGTCCATGACCCGGCGCAGCTTTTCGAGAAACACGATGTTTTCCGGCTGGCTTTTGGAATAGCGATGCTCTTGCCAGGTGTAGGGGTTCACCGAGGGCGCGATATCGCTGTTTTTCTGGTCCTCGGGCACCGCAGGATTGTCGCGCAATTCCTTGTCGTGGACGTAGAAATTGACTGTATCCAGCCGAAACCCGTCAACACCACGTTCCAGCCAGAATCGGGCCACATCCAGCACCGCATCCTGCACATCCATATTGTGGAAGTTAAGATCGGGTTGTTCGCGCAGGAAATTGTGCAGGTAATACTGCATCCGCGACGTGTCCCATTCCCAGGCTGATCCACCGAAGATCGACAGCCAGTTATTGGGCGGCGTGCCATCGGGTTTTGCGTCAGCCCAGACATACCAATCCGCCTTTGCATTGTCGCGGCTGACCCGGCTTTCGACAAACCACGGGTGCTTGTCCGAGGTATGCGACAACACCAGATCGATAATGATCCGAATGCCCAGATCATGGGCGCGCTCGATCAAGCGGTCAAAATCGCCCATCGTGCCGAACATCGGGTCAACGTCACAATAGTCCGAAACGTCATAGCCATAGTCCAGCATGGGCGATTTGAAAAACGGCGAGATCCAGATGGCATCGACCCCCAGCGACGCAACATGTGGCAAACGCTCGATGATGCCTTGCAAGTCGCCTATGCCGTCGCCGTTCGAATCCTGGAACGACCGCGGATAGATCTGATAGATCACCGCCCCCCGCCACCAGTTGGGGTCCTTGGTCAAAGCCGAAGGTTTTTCATCTGATTGGATGTCAACAAAACTCATGGAAGCCGTCCTACTTAACCGAGCCGGCCAAAAGGCCGCGCACCAGATACCGTTGCATTGCAAAGAAAACCACCAGCGGCACCGCGATGGACACAAACGCCGCTGTTGCCAGAATTTCCCAGTTGCCGCCGCGTGTCCCCAACAGTTCGGTGATCTGGTTGGTCATCACGGTGGTTTGGCCTGTGGAATCGATCAGGAACACTTTCGCGACCAGCAGGTCATTCCACGTCCACAGAAACTGAAAGATCGAAAACGCCGCCAAAGCCGGAAACGACAAAGGCAGGATAATCTTGGTGAAAATCTGAAAATCCGTCGCCCCGTCAACCTTGGCGTTTTCGATAATGTCCTTGGGCAAACCGACCATATAGTTGCGCAACAGATAAATCGCCAAAGGCATTCCGAACCCGGTATGCGCCAGCCAGACCCCCAGATAACCTTTCCCGATCCCCGTTCCCAAATGCAGCTTCAAAAGCGGGATCAGCGCCAGTTGCAACGGCACCACCAGAAAGCCGACGACAGCGGCAATCAAAAGCGCGCGGCCCGGAAAATCCATCCAAGCCAGCGCATAGGCCGCAAAAGCGGCGATAACGATGGGAATGATCGTTGCGGGGATGGTGACGGTCAGCGTGTTGAAAAAAGCTTTGGCCATGCCTTCGCTGTTGGATGGGTCGAAAAGCATGTTTTCATAGTTTTCAAACGTAAACTCAGGCGGCGCGGTGATTGTGGCAAACACCCGTTGCCCGCGGCCTGTAATCTCGTCTTCGGCCCCCCGCCAGGTATAGGCGCCGCTGGCATCCACCGTGATTGTTTCGGTGCCTTTCAACTCGGCCAGATCACCGGCCTGATAGGCTGCAATCGCGCGCGATGATGTCCCCCAGACGGTGATGGTTCCGCTTCCGCCCTTTTCATCGAAGAAATTGCCTGTGACGACAAACTGGTCGCCATCTGCCACACGGTTTTCATCGGGGTCGGCGACACGAAAGACGACATTTTGTTCCGACGTGCCCAGCGATGCCCACCACCCGGATGTCGAGATCTGATCCCCGGTGCGGAACGACGACACAAACAGGCCGACGGTTGGAAAGACCCAAAGCAGGACCAGCGCCAGAACCGAAACATGCACCAGCCAGCTCAACGATGATTTCGACCCGGCGATCCCGGTGGGGGCCGCATTTTTGCGCCCGAAAATTCCTTTGAAGACCTGCTGCGACCCTGCAACGATGGTGCCGCGATCCGCGTTTTGATCGGTCATCAGCGCATCTCCTTGCGGGCGTTGTGGATGTTCCAGATCAAAATGGGCGACACCAAAAGCATGATGATCATGGCCGATGCCGACCCGACACCCCAATCGTTGGCGCGGAACAGTTTGTCATACATGTAATTGGCCAGAACCTGCGTCTGCCACTGGCCGTTGGTCATCGCAAACACGATGTCAAAGATCTTCAACACCGTCAGCGTGATCGTCGTCCAGACCACAACAATCGTGGGCATGATCTGCGGCACCTTGATCTTGAAGAAAATCTGAAAAGGATTGGCACCATCAACCACCGCTGCCTCGACAGTTTCTTCCGGAATGCCGCGCAGCGCCGCGCTTAAAATCACCATGGCAAAGCCGGTTTGAATCCAGATCAGCACGACCATCAGGAAGAAGTTGTTGAAAAACGGTATGGTCAGCCATTGCTGCGGCTCGCCATACGGCAAATTCGCCGTGGCAACGCCCCACACGGATTGCACCGACAGGACCACCATCCAGACACTGAAAAGCGCCGCGACCAGTTTCAGCACCATCACCCAGACACCGCCTGCCATGCGCAAAACGATATACCCGATATAGGCCACCATCGCCGCGAAAGACAAAATCAGGATGATCGGAAAAACCTTTAGGAATATGAACGACCCGATGCCGCCCTCAAAGCTCATCCAGACCGCGTTCATCACGCCAATCTGCGCTGTGCCTTCCGGGCGGGCGTCGTAGATCAGCTTGAAGATTACACTGGCACCGACAAATGAAATCGCCATCGGCATAAAGATAATCGACTTGGCGATATTGCCCCAGCCAATCCGATCGGTCAGCTGCGCGACCAACAGGCCAAAGGCAGTCGATACGGCGGGCACCACGATCAGCCAAAGCATATTGTTGCGCATGGCTTCCCAGAACTTGGCCTCGGCAAACATCTGGTTGTAATTGGCAAACCCGACAAAGGCATTGTCCTGACTGCGATCAATCAGCGACAGCCGCAGCGTCTCGAACACCGGATACCCAAGATAAAGCCCCAGTGCGAACATCGCGGGAAATACAAACAGCCAGGGCCGGATTTGATTGGCGCGGTTGATATTGCGCCCGGCGTTTTCGCCCTTGGGCGGAAACAACACCCGGTCCAGAAAAAGGTTCGAGAAATAGAAATACCCCAGACAGCCCCCGACACCGATGATGATCGTGCTCAGTCCAAGTAATGCGGCATCCATAACGGTGTCCTCCCCTGCCCGTCAAAGAGCAATGGCCAAAGCCCGAACTTGAAACGTGACGTGAATGTTGGCCGGGGCGAGCGGCGCCCCGACCAAATGACCAAAGCGCTTACTTCAGCGCGTCCCAGCTTGACTGGATCTCATTGGCCACATCTTCTGCCGACTTGCCGCCGGTATAATCGACCATGCCGGTCCAGAACGTACCGGCACCGACACCACCAGGCATCAGGTCGGACCCGTCGAAACGGAAGGTCGTCGCATTGACCAGAATTTCGGCCTGACCGCGCAGCGCGTCGTTCAGATAGGTTTCCGGGTTCACCGATTTAAGCGGTGTAAGGAACCCTGACTGCGCGCCGAAGACCTCATGCGCCAATGGCAGCTTAAGGAAGTCCATCAACGCATTCGCGCCATCCGACGGATTGGTGATCGCCATCAACGTACCACCGCCCAGAACCGGGTTGCCCAAGTCTTTGTCTGCATAGGACGGGAAGTAGAAGAAGTCGGTATCCGTGCCAAACTCGGTGCCTTCGGGGAAGAACGCCGGCACAAAAGATGCCTGACGATGCATGTAGCAACCCGGAGGCGACGAGAACAACCCGTTCGGGCTGTCGCGGAAGTCGGTCGAGGCAACAGCCCCTGCGCCGCCGGCCACTTTGGCGTCATCGCGCGCGAACCAGCCGAATTCCTCGATCGCAGCAATCACCTTTGGATCGTTGAACGGCATCTCATTGGTGGTCCAGGCGTCGTAATCCTCGGCCGAGACGGTGCGCAGCATCATGTCTTCGACCCAGTCGGTCGCAGGCCAGCCCGTCGCAGCACCGGACCCCAGACCGATGCACCAGGGCACTTCACCATCGGCAACAATCTGTTCGGTCAAGGCGCGCAGATCTTCCATCGACTCCGGGATTTCATAACCCGCGTCTTCAAAGTTTTCCGGGCTGTACCACACCAGCGACTTTACGTTGACGTTGTAGAAAAACCCATAGTGCTGCGGATTGCCATCGGCGTCGGCATAGGTGCCAAGGTCAACCCAGGACGATCCCGCGCCGTAGTTTTCGGTCACAAAGTCGTCCATGCCCGCAGGCAGCGGCGACAACAGACCACGCGCGGCCAGATCAGCGGCCAGACCCGGTTGCGGGAACACAGCGATGTTCGGCGCAGACCCGGCTTCGGCATCAATGACGATTTGCTGTTCGAACCCATCCGAACCCGTATAGATCACCTCGGCGCCGGTCGCGTCAGCGAAATAGGCCAGAACCGACCGGAACACATCATCTTCGGGTGTCAGCCAGGGGCCAAAAACGGTCACCTGCTGACCAGACAGATCAGGGGCGCTTTCTGCCCATGCTGTGTAACTGTCCCAGCTAAAGGCACCTTCGCCGGGATTGAAAGGCAAATGGCCACCAGCCATTGCGCCACTTGCGGTCAATGCAACAACGGCAGTGCCCGCAAGAAAGAGTGATTTGGACATCGAGATACCTCCCACGGTTTCCTTATCGCCACTTTGAGAATCGCATTTTCCCAAAGCGCTTTGAGAATTGGAGCCTTTACCAGCTTTGCCACAATGTCAACGCAATTAAACGGCCTATACAGACATTCGCCCTTGCACCCTGCAAATGCGATTGCATAATAATCCCTCAAAATTGAAAGCGCTTTGAGCATATGAACCTTAAGGAACTCTCGGACTATCTGGGATTGTCGCAAACCACGGTAAGCCGGGCCTTGAATGGCTATCCGGAAGTCAGCGAAAAGACCCGCCGACGGGTGATGGATGCCGCGCGCCAACACGATTACCTGCCCGACGCCCGCGCCAAACGCCTGGCCACAGGGCGCGCGATGGCCATTGGCCATCTGCTGCCCGTGTCCAAGGAACACGAGATGGTCAACCCGATCTTCTCGGACTTTCTCGCAGGCGCGGGCAAACGCTATGCTGAAAACGGCTTCGATCTGGTCTTGTCCGTGGTCGAAGACAAGGACGAAGCCGAAACCTACCGCGATCTTGCCCGGCGTGGCGCAGTCGACGGCGTGGTTGTCCACGGCCCTCGCATCAATGACGAACGCATCGCACTTTTGACCGAACTGGGCCTGCCCTTTGTCGTCCACGGGCGCTCAAGTGAGGTCAGCACAGATTACAACTGGATCGACGTGAACAACCGCCGCGCCTTCGCGCGCGCCACGGCGTTTCTGCTCGATCTTGGTCATCGCCGCATCGCACTTTTGAACGGGCTTGCAGGCATGGATTTCGCCGCACGCCGGTTCAAAGGCTATCAAGACGGGCTGCACGCCGCCGGTCTGGACGTCGACCCCGATATCGTCAGCCATGCCGAGATGACAGAAACCTATGGCTATGCCCGGACCAATGCGCTTCTTGATCTGGACACCCCGCCGACCGCGATCATCATATCGTCGATCATCCCGGCCATCGGCGCACGGCGCGCGCTGGGCGACCGCGGCCTGACACCGGGCAAAGATATCTCGATCGTCATCCATGACGACGACCTGTCCTATTTCCGCAATGACGGCGACGTGCCGACCTATACGGCCACCCGATCGTCAGTCCGCGCAGCGGGCGAAGAAACGGCCGATATGCTTTTGGCCGCCATCCGCGAACCGCACCAGCCCCCCCGCCAGCTTTTGCTTGAAGCCGAACTGACCGTCGGCCAGTCGACCGGCGCCGCGCCAGCCGTGCGCCAATTGCTCAAAGAAGGATAACACCATGCTTCCGACCCGGAAGGATTTCCCCGAAGACTTCGTGTTCGGGGCAGCGACCTCCAGCTATCAGATCGAAGGTCACGGTTTTGGCGGTGCAGGCCGCACCCATTGGGATGATTTTGCCGCCACTCCCGGCAATGTTGTCGGCGCAGAACACGGACAAATCGCCTGCGACCATTACCACCGGATGGACGAAGACCTTGACCTTCTGGCAGCGCTCAATGTCGATGCCTACCGGTTTTCCACGTCCTGGGCGCGGGTGATGCCAGACGGCACAGGCGCGGTAAATCAGGACGGTCTCGATTTTTACGACCGTCTGGTCGATGGCCTTCTGGAACGCGGCATCAAACCGGCAGCTACGCTGTATCACTGGGAACTGCCCTCGGCGCTGGCCGATCAGGGCGGCTGGCGAAACCGCGATATTGCAAACTGGATGGCCGATTTCACCACCGCGATCATGGGCCGGATCGGCGACCGCGTCTGGTCAGCCGCCCCGATCAACGAACCCTGGTGCGTGGGCTGGCTGTCGCATTTCATGGGCGCGCACGCCCCCGGCCTGCGCGACATTCGCGCAACCGCACGCGCGATGCACCATATCCTTCTGGCCCATGGCACCTCGATCCAGGCGATGCGCGCGCTTGGCATGAAAAATCTGGGCGCGGTCTGCAATCTGGAATGGGCCACGCCCGCAAATGACAGCGAAGCTGCAAAACAAGCAGCCGCGACCTATGACGCGATCTACAACCGCTTCTTCCTGTCCGGCATGTTCAAAGGCAAATATCCGGACCAGGTGCTGGCCGGTCTTGAACCTCACCTGCCGACCGGCTGGCAGGATGACTTCCCGACCATCATGTCACCTGTCGACTGGTGTGGGCTGAACTATTATACCCGCACGCTGGTCGATCACGACAATGGCCCCTGGCCGCATTACACCCAATCGCGTGGCGACCTGCCCAAAACCTATCTGGAATGGGAAATTTACCCCAAAGGCTTGACCGATTTCCTGATCCGCACGCAACAGGACTATACCGGCGACCTGCCGCTTTATGTCACCGAAAACGGTCTGGCGCTGGAAGATCCGATCAAAAACGGCACCATCGACGATCAGGCACGCATCGACTTTGTGTCCAGCCACCTGACCGCGGTACAAGACGCCATTGTCGCTGGCGCACCGGTCAAAGGCTATTTCCAATGGTCACTTCTGGACAATTACGAATGGGCGTGCGGCTATGCCCCGCGCTTTGGGCTTGTTTATGTTGACTTTGAGACCTTGCAGCGGACGCCCAAATCCTCGTATCAGGCGCTGGCAAACGCTTTCGCTAGGTAATCTATGTCCGATCACAAGCCCGACACTTTGTCACTCGTCGCCGATGTCGGCGGCACCAACACGCGCGTGGCCCTTGCCAAAGGGGCCAGGCTGTTAAGCGACACGGTGCGGAAATATCCAAACCAGGACTATCCGGGGCTTGGCACTGTGTTGGCCAGCTATGTTGAAAGCGAAAAGGTCGATTGCAAAGGGGCCGCGGTTGCCATCGCGGGCCCGGTGCGCGACGGGCGCGGTACGCTGACCAATCTGGACTGGTCGATGGACACCAAACTGCTGGCCGACGTCACCAAGGCCGAAACCGTCGCCGTGCTGAACGATCTTCAGGCACAGGGCCACGCCATGGGGCTGGTCGCGGAAAGCACCCTGACCACCGTGATTGATGGCCCCAAAAAGGCCGGTGGCACACGTCTGGTGATCGGGGTCGGCACCGGCTTCAACGCCGCCGTTGTCTATGACACCCCCGGCGGCCGCATGGTGCCACCGTCCGAAGCAGGCCACGCAAATATGCCGCTTCGAACCAAAGCCGAATTGCGGCTTTGCAAATTTGTCGAAACCAGCCACGGCTTTCCGGCGGTCGAAGACGTGATGTCTGGCCGTGGTCTTGAACGCATCTATGGCTGGCTTGCGTCCGAAGCGGGCAATCACAATGAAAAGCGCGCCGCTGAAATCATGGCCGACGCCGAAACCGACCCGATTGCGGGGGAAACCATCCGGTGGTTCGTCAAAATTCTGGGCACCGTTGCTGGCAACCTGTCGCTGATCCACCTGCCATTCGGTGGCGTGTCGCTGATCGGCGGCGTCGCTCGCGCGATGCAGCCCTATTTCGATGAATTTGGCTTTGCAGACGCGTTCCGCGACAAAGGACGGTTCGCGGGATTTATGAATAATTTTCATGTGGATCTGGTCGAAGATGACTTCGCCGCGCTTGTGGGTCTGGCTGCCCATCTGGACCACCAGATCAACCTCTCCGGCGCCTGAAACCGCAGGCCGCGGCAAAGAATGTGATACGGCCTGCGAAAACCGAAAAACAGTAACCGCATCTTAACAGCCCGAACGGTACATAGCCGAGGCCCGATGAACGACACCGGGCGAACGACTTGGTTGAGGTGCGCGTATGGCGAAACAGGTTTCACTCCCGCCCAAACTTGATACGGCGGCGGCGGCGGCCCTGCGAACGGAATTGGAAAATGCGTCCGGGGACAGCATCGCTTTTGATGCAGCCCAGGTCGAACAATTGGGCGCAGCATGTCTTGAAATGCTTTTGTCTGCCGTCGTGCTGTGGCGAAAGAACGGGCAAACGGTTTCATTTGAAAATGTCTCGCAAACCATGGCGGACGACCTCGGGCGGTTTGGCCTGACCCCGGACCGTTTGGCGGGGTACGCAGCATGACAATCTCGGTTCTCGCCGTTGATGACAGCCGCACCATGCGGGACATGATCAACCTTGCACTTGCCACCGAAGGCTTCGATGTCGCGCTGGCCGAAGATGGCGAACACGGGCTCGAAGTCCTCGATGGTCTGGCCCCCGATGTCATCATCACCGATATCAACATGCCACGCCTTGACGGGTTCGGCTTCATCGACGCCGTCAGGGCGCGCGACGACACGCGGACAACGCCCATTCTGGTGCTCACCACAGAAAGCTCGGCCGAACTGAAATCCAAAGCCCGCGATGCCGGGGCCACCGGATGGATCGTCAAACCGTTCGCGCAAGACAAACTGGTGCGGGCGCTCCGCATGGTTGCAGGTTAAAAGGCAGTCCCGTGTCCGATCCTATGCAAGAAATCATGGCCTCGTTCTTCGTGGAATGCGAAGAACTGCACGAGGCGCTGACCGACGCTTTGCAAATGATGGCCGATGGCGAACACGATGTGGAAACCATCAATGTCGCCTTCCGCGCAGTCCATTCCATCAAAGGCGGTGCCGGGGCTTTTGGTCTCGACGATCTGGTCAGCTTTGCCCACCAATTTGAAACCGTGATGGATGGGTGCCGGTCGGGCGATCTGGGGATCACCGATGATTTGGTGCAACTGTTCCTGCGATGCGGGGATTTTCTGTCTGACCTGATCCGCTGTTCGCGCGACAGCGACGACATCAACACATCGGTCGCCGAAGGGTTGATTGGCGAACTTGCGGGCTATGTCCCTGACAGTGGCGACGATGGCCCGGAAGAAACCGTCGATTTTCAGCCAACCACGCTTAGCCTTGGCGATCTGGGCCCGGGCGGCCCGGCCCTTGATCTGCCCGCCGACCTGCCGCCCTTGCCTGATTTGCCGCCTTTGGGTGACCTCCCTCCGCTGGACGCGACTGCACATCCGGACACCGCCACAACCGGCCCACGCCAGGGCTTGTCCGTGACCTTTAAGCCGGAACACGAACTTTACGAAAGCGGGAACGAACCGCTCTTTTTCCTCCGCGCGCTCGCCGATCTTGGCCCATGCGATATTTCTCTCAGCTTCGACGCCCCAGACGATCTTGTCGATCTGGCAAAATCCGGCCACCGCCTCAGCTGGCAGATTGACATCGACACCGAAGCTGGCCCGGCAGACGTGCACGAAATCTTCGAATTTGCCGTCGGGCTTTGCCAAATCGACGTCACAGAACGCACCGCAGCCACAGCCGCCGACGCCGCGCCTGACCTGCCCGCGCCACCGGCAGACGATGCCCCGCCACCCGACACCCCGGCCCCAAAGATCACAACCCCCGCCAAACCAGCGGCAAAATCAGCCCCCAAAACGGCAACCAAAGCGTCCCCCACCGTGCGCGTTGATCTGGAACGCATCGAACGGCTGGTCAATCTGGTCGGCGAGTTGGTGATCAACCAGGCCATGCTCACCCAGTCCATCGCCGAAGAAAACATCCCCCCCAATTCACCGGTTTCGGCGGGGCTGGATGAATTCATGCAATTGACCCGCAACATTCAGGAAAGCGTGATGATGATCCGCGCCCAGCCGGTCAAATCGCTCTTTCAGCGCATGTCGCGCATCGTGCGCGAAGCCTCAACCGCCGTCGGCAAATCCGTCAAGCTTGTCACCGAAGGCGACACGACCGAAATCGACAAAACCGCCATCGAATGCCTGGCCGATCCGCTGACCCATATGATCCGCAATGCAGTCGACCACGGCCTTGAATCTTCGGAAAAACGTCTGGAAACCGGCAAGTCCAAACAAGGCGAAATCCGGTTGGCCGCCGCGCATCGCTCGGGCCGCGTGATCATCGAAGTCTCGGATGACGGCGGCGGCATCAATCGCGAAAAAGTCCGCTCGATTGCCGAAAGCAAAGGTCTGGTTTCGCCGGACGCCGCGCTCAGCGACAGCGAAATCGATCAGCTTTTGTTCCTGCCTGGGTTTTCCACGGCGGACGCGGTGTCCAACCTGTCGGGTCGCGGTGTCGGCATGGATGTCGTCAAAACCCAGATCACGTCGCTCGGCGGTCGGATCACCATTGATTCAGTGCCCGGCAAAGGCACCACGTTCAGCATCTCCTTGCCGCTGACGCTCGCCGTGCTTGACGGTATGGTCGTCACTGTTGCGGGCGAAACCCTCGTCGTCCCCGTCAATGCCATCGTTGAATCGCTGTCGCTTGAACGAAAAGACCTGAACCCGGTCTCGCCGGGCCAGACCGTGCTTTGCGTGCGCGACCAATTCGTGCCCGTCCTCGATCTTGGGCGCGAACTTGGCTACCGCAACGCGATCTGTGTCGATGACGGTGCCATTGCGCTCCTGATTTCGCCCGAAGAAGGCATCCTCGTCGCCATGCTTGTCGACAGTATCGAAGACCAGCGCCAGGTGGTGATCAAAGGCATGCAGGAAAGCTATGGCCGCGTCCCCGGCGTCGCGGCGGCAACCATCCTTGGCGACGGCAAGGTCGCGCTTATCCTTGACGCGAATGACCTCGTCCAAAATGCCGCCGGGGCAAATCTAACCGAGGCTGAAAGAAAGGCGTCCTGACATGACCCATCCCAACGACCAAGACGCCAAGCCTGCGGGCCCGGACAGCGGCGACCCGACTGAATTTCTGTCCTTCCGCATTGGCGACGACGAATATTCCGTCGACATCATGTCGGTGCGCGAAATCCGTGGCTGGACCCAAACGACCTCGCTGCCGCATTCCCCCAGCTTTGTGCGCGGTGTGATCAACCTGCGCGGCACCGTCCTTCCGGTCATCGATCTGGCCATGCGCCTGGGCCTTGCGGAAACCGATCCCGAAGACCGCAATGTCATCATCGTTGTCGATGCCGGCGAACGCGTGATGGGCCTGCGCGTCGATGCGGTCTCAGACATTCTGTCCTTCACAAAAGATCAGCTGCAACCCCCACCCGACGTGGCCTCGCCAGCTACGGAATCGTTCGTAAAAGCCCTGACCATCCTCGACGAACGCATGGTGCGCATGCTTGACCTGTCGACCGTCCTGCCCGGCATAGAAGAGATCGCGGCATGACCGACCTCGCGCGCCCGTCTCCCCTTGGCGACCACGATTTCAAAACAATCGTCGATATCGCCGCGCGCACCGCAGGGCTGGCCATTCCCGAAACAAAAAAATCGCTGGTCCAGTCGCGGATTGCGCGACGCATGCGCCAATTGGGCCTCAGCGACTATACCGATTATCTAAGCTCGCTGGAAACCGACACGGTCGAAATCAACCATTTCATCTCGGCCCTCACCACAAATGTTTCGCATTTCTTCCGCGAGGCGCATCACTTCGACGACTTCGCCCAGACGCATTTGTCGCATGCGGCGGCGGGCAAGCTGCGCTTTTGGTCCGCAGGATGTTCAAACGGTCAAGAACCCTACTCGATGGCAATGACTGTTTTGCGCAAACTGCCACAAGCCGCTGCGCAAGATGTTCGTATCCTTGCGACCGATATCGACCCCGCGGTGATCGAGCGCGCGAAACAGGGTGCTTATTCCAAACAGGAAATCGCGGGCGTGCCAGACGGCGAACAAGCCCGGTTTTTCGAACGACGCGCCGACGACATGTTCGAAGTGAAGCCCGAATTGAAATCACTGATTTCGTTTCGGCGGCTGAACCTGAACGCGGGGAAATGGCCGATGTCAGGCCATTTCGATGCCATATTTTGCCGAAACGTCATGATCTACTTCAATGACGACACCCAACGCGCCTTGATTGAACACTTCCGCGCCCGCCTCCGCCCCGGCGGCAGCCTCTATCTTGGACATTCGGAACGGGTTCATCCGATCGAAGGCAGCGGTTTCACGATCACCGGCGTCACCACCTACCGAAAAAGTTAGCAAGAGTGTAACCAAACCATGTCTCTCCGAGAACAGCTGCGCATCATGGTGGTGGACGATATGTCCACAAGCCGGGGTCTTATCACACAGGCCCTCGATTCCATGGGCATCCAAAACATCGCGACGGCGGGTGACGGGCGCACTGCCCTGGCCGCCATCGCCCAATCGCCGGTTCATCTGGTCATCTCGGATTACAATATGCCCGAAATGGATGGCCTGCATCTTTTGCACTATCTGCGGTCATCACCCGCAACGCAGAAAACCGGGTTCCTTCTGATCACGGGGCGCGCGGATCCCGAGATTATCAACAAGGGCAAGCAACTGGGCATGAACAACTTTCTCGCCAAGCCATTCCAGCCCGTCGATCTGAAAACCGCAATCGAAGCCATAGTCGGACGCCTTTGAATGACCACGACAATCGGTGAGCCTGCCTGTTCGGCGCGGGATGTTGCGCATATCCTCGGGGCCTCGGCCACACTGATGGAAAGCTTTTTTCAAAGCGATCTGGCATTGCAGGATGCGATTGCAAACCTGTCCGCAACAGCCAGTTCCGCGGTCGATGTGACCAGCCTTCAACATGCCGATCTTCTGACCCAGACGCATGCGGATCTGGCCAGATTGCTGGGCGCGCTTTCCGACGTTCTGGGCGGCGAAGCCATCGGGCTTGGGGATCTCAAGAAAACCCTGACGCTGCGCAGTCTTGAAACCGCGCTTTTTGATCCCGACGATGCCGACCCGGCTCCGGAAAGCGGCGAGCTTTCCTTGTTCTAGACCTCTGCAATCACCCCCGCATCCGCGTGCCATCGGCATCAAAAATGGGGGCTGTCAGCCGAACCGCATCGCGCTTCTTGCCTAAAATCTCAATCGCATAGCCTGCCTCGGCCGTACTGCACTCGATATCCATCAATGCAAGCGCAATAGATTTGTCGGTCCAATGCGAATACCCGCCCGATGTGCAAAACCCGCCAATCCGGTCGCCCAGCCAGACCGGCTCCCAGGCCACCACATCGGCGTCTTCGGCATCGACCTCAAACGCGCAAAGCCGCCGCTTTGGCCCGGCGCTGCGTTCGGCTTCTGCCGCAGCCCGACCTATGAAGTCGGTGTTTTTCTTGAACGAGACAAACCGGTCCAGCCCCGTTTCCGCCGCCGTATAGTCCTGACTGTATTCCCGGTGCCACGACCCGAAAAACCGGTCCAGCCGCAAAGACATCATCGCCCGCATCCCAAAGGCCCGCATCCCAAACGGTGCGCCCGCCGCCGACAAGGCGTGCCAAAGGGCGCGCTGCTGGGTTGGGTCGCAGTAAATCTCATACCCCAGATCGCCGGTATAGCTGACGCGTTGCACCACGCAATCCGCCATACCCACAGTCATCCGGCGCACCCCCAAAAACGGCAGGCTTGCGTTCGACACATCGTCGCGCACCAGTCCGGCCAGCACATCGCGCGCCCGCGGTCCGGCAATCTGGAACCCGGTCACCTGATCCGAAACATTGGTCACCAAAACCCCCGGTTCCAATTGGCTTTCGAACCAGCGCAAATGAAAATCCTGGCTGCCGTAACTCGCGTTCATCCGAAAGTCGTCTTCGCCCAGACATGCGATGGTGAAATCCCCGATCAACCGGCCCGACGGGGCCAACATCGGCGACAGGCTCAACCGGCCCGGCCCCGGCACGCGGCCCGCCATCACCCGGTCCAGCCAGGCCCGCGCGTTCGGGCCGCGCACACTAAACTTGCTGAAATTGTGGATTTCGTTGATCCCCACACCCTCGCGCACCGCCCGCACTTCGCCGCGCACCGCCTCCCACGCATTTGATCGCCGGAACGATGGCGTCTCTATGCGCGGCGCGCCCGGCAAGGCAAAGTAATTCACCACTTCCAGCCCGTAATTCTGGCCGAAAACCGCGTTCATCCCGTCCCAGATGTCGTACATCGGCGTGGTTCGGAATGGGCGCGCGGCCGGCAATTCTTCGTTCGGATAGCTGACCGAAAACCGTTTCTGATAGTTCTCGACCACCTTCGGCACCGTATAGCCGGGCGTCGTCCACCGCCCGAAGCGTGCCACATCCATCGCGCGCGGGTCGCGTGCGGGCTCGCCTTCGATCATCCACTCGGCCAGCGACAATCCGACCCCGCCGCCCTGACTGAACCCTGCCATCACCGCGCAAGCGGTCCAATAATTCCGCAACCCCGGCACCGGCCCGACCAGGGGGTTGCCATCGGGCGCAAAGGAAAACGGCCCATGGATCACGCGTTTGATGCCCGAGCGTTCCAGAACCGGAAAGCGGCGATAGGCAAAGGCGACCGACGCTTCGATCTTCTCAAAATGATCGTTCAGCAATTCATGGCCAAAATCCCACGGCGTGCCGTCAACCGACCAGGGCTCGCAGGGTTGTTCGTAAAATCCGATGACAAACCCCTGCCCTTCCTGGCGCAAATAGCTTTCGCCGCCCGGGTCGATCACATGGGGAAATTCGGTGTCGCGGGCGATAATTTCAGGCACATCCTCGGTCACCAGATACTGATGCGCCATCGGCAGGATCGGCAGATAAAGCCCCGCCATCGCCGCAACTTCGCGCCCCCAAAGCCCGCCTGCATTAACCACATGTTCGGCAATCACCCGGCCGTTTTCTGTCACGATTTCCCAGCCATCGGCATGGGGGTTGGTTTCCAGAACGCGGGTGTGCTGAACAATATCGGCCCCGCCCAAACGCGCGGCCTTCGCATAGGCATGTGTGGTGCCTGACGGGTCAAGATGCCCGTCCAGCGGGTCATACAAAGCCCCCAGCAAACCGTCCAAATTCACCAGATCGGCCATCTCGCCAATCTCATCCGGGCTCAGAATACGGGTATCCAACCCCATATACTGATGTTTCGCACGCTCGGCCTTCAGCATATCCAAGCGTTCGGGCGTGTCCGCCAATGTCATCCCACCCGAATGATGCAGGCCGCAGGACATGCCGGTGATTTCTTCCAGTTCCTTATACAAACCAATGGTATACCCCTGAAGCGCGGCCATGTTCGTATCGGCATTCAACGTGTGAAAGCCCCCCGCCGCGTGCCAGGTTGACCCCGACGTCAGCTCGGACCGTTCGATCAGGCACACATCCGACCAGCCAAGCTTGGTCAGGTGATACAGAACCGAACAGCCGACAACCCCACCCCCGATAACAACGACCCGATATTGGTCTTTCATCTCTCGCATTCCCTTCCCCGCGCGATCAGCCGCGCCCGCAATTCTTTGGCCTCTGGCAAATCCGCCTCCAACGCGAACACCCAGGCATGGGTCAGATAAAAATCCGACCGAACCGGTTCGCCCGCGGCCTCCGCCAGATCAGCCGCTTCGGCGTAAAGCCCGGCCAGCAAAGACGGTTGCCCCGCCGCATGCGCGGCCAGCAACCGGTCGTCCAATCCGCTGTCCATCAATGTGCCGCACCGGCGGCGTGATGCATCCGCCGCGCCACCCATTGGTGAAATTCCAGCGTCGGGCCATCCATCGCGGGCGAAAACCGGCCCCCGTCAAACCCGGGCGCCCCGCGCGCGGCCTGCATGCCTTCGACGACGTGAATATCTTCCTCAAACACCGATGCCCATTGCGCCATGTTTTGTTTGCGCAATGCATCCGGCGTGTCAGGCGTGGCATAGAACAGATGCACATGCTCTACGGTCATCTGCGGCCCCTTCGGTTCCAGAACAATTGCAAAGACATGGTCGCGCTGCACGCCCAGCATCACATTGGGCACCGCCGTGATATATTCGCCGCCCGTGTTCCATTTGCTGGACAACCCGGCGAAATCGGGGAAAACCGCGCCATCCTCACCCCTGAGCTGACGATAAACCTCGGTGCCCTGCCCGGAAAAGCGCCCGGGCTGAATGATGTGATAATGATCCTCCAGCCGCGAATAGCTGTTCAGGCCAGGATGCACCCAGGGCAAATGATAGCTTTCGCAGTAATTCTCAATCGCCAGTTTCCAGTTGGTCTGACAGGTCAGTTGCAAGTAACTGTCGTCCAGATTGGTGTATAGCGGCTGATCAAATTCGGCCCAGCGGTCGATCAGATCGGCATGCACATCGTCAAATGGCGCGGCATCGCCGGACAGGTTCACAAAAACCACGCCCATCCACACATGGCTGCGCACCTCGATCAGCCCCAGTTGCGAGCGGTCAATCTGTGGGTCCGCGTTTTGCCCCGGCCCGCCCACATGCGGGGTCGCGACCAACGCGCCCTTATGGCTATAGCACCACGAATGATAAGGACAGCGGATCGCCCCTTCGATCCGCGTGCGCCCGGTGACCAGGATCATGCCACGGTGACGGCAAACATTCTGAAAAACCCGCAACGCCCCGTCCTTGCCCCGCATCGCAAACAACGGCACGCCCAGAAAATCGATAGGGCGCGCATCACCCGGCTGGGGCAGCTCGGCGGCCACACACACACCGGCCCATGTCGAAAACCACAAAGGCGCACGTTCCGCCTGATAGGTTTCATCCGACGTGTAATGGGTGTTCGGCAATCCATGCGCGCGCTCGATCGGCGCCAGAACTTGAGACAAATCCGATGACATGGCAGGTCTCCTCCTGCCGCTCAGCGTCGGACGAAGCCAAGCTCCACTCGCGCCATTTCGCGACAGCGAAACGCCTTTTCCCGACCGGCCCGGCCGAAAAGCCGGAAAGATGGCGCGACCGACGGCGCCAAAAACAGCACCGGTCACCCGTTCAGAAAGATCCGCTCAGGCGCTGGCCGCCAGGCCCGGATCAAAGCGCAACGCCACCGCCTTGCCGGTCAGGGCCGACTGTTGCGCCGCCAGCCCCATTTCGACCGCCAGACGACCATCGCGCAAGGTCACCTCGGGTACGCCCCGACCCGTGACCACATCCAGAAACTTCACATGCTGGTAAAACGTCGATCCATTGTGATCGCCCGCCTCCATCAAAGTCGGGTCCACCGGGATTTCCACCATCTGCGGCCCTTTCGGCTGACGCGGTGACACAATCACCTGCGCCACCGGCGGTTCGCCCAGATGCGTCGGCCAAAAGCGGCCCGGCCCCGGCACCTTGGCCTCAATCTTGCCGGTGGGGCCGACCGCCGTGATCTCTTCCTGAAAGGTCGAGCCTTCGGCATACATGCACAATTCCAGCATCGCCCGCGCCCCGCCCGCGAAATCAATGATCACAAAACCGCCGTCCCAGATATCCGGCACTTCGCCGTCATAAGCCTCGTCCAGATGGTTCACATCCTGACCCGCACTTGCCATCACACGCACCGGTTCATCCTGCAAAATATGCCGCATCAGATCGAAGAAATGGCAGCATTTCTCAACCAAAGTCCCGCCGGTGTTCCGGTTGAACCGGTTCCAGTCGCCGACTTTCTCAAGAAACGGAAACCGATGCTCGCGGATGGTCAGCATCTTCACACCGCCCGTGGCCGCCTGAACCTGTTCGATCAGAGTCTGCACAGGCGGCATATACCGATACTCCATCGCCACCCAGACAGGCGCAGTATAAGACGCCTCCAGCACTTCCAGCCGCGCCGCATCCTTGTTTTGCGTGAACAACGGCTTTTCAATCATCAACGGCAAATGGCGCGCGCGCGCGATGTCTTCAAACTGGCCCACATGCATATGATTGGGCGACACGATCAGCAGACAATCCAGACTGTCATCGCCCAAAAGATCCTGAACCGAGCCATACATCCGCGCGTTTGGCGCAATCGACTTGGCCCGATCCGCCATAATCTGATTTGGCTCGAAAATCGCAGCAACCCGCGCATCCGGCAACAAGGCGATGTTGCGCAAATGCTCCTGGCCCATCATGCCGCATCCGATCAACCCGTAATTCACCATGGGGCTTTGTCCTTACTTCATCCGCGCCACATAGCGCGCCCTGTTCGTGTTGAACCAGGTGCGCGAATATTCGACCACCTCGCCCGTCTCAATTTCGCTCAGACGTTCGACATGGCCGACAGTCTTGCTGTCAAACACGCCCAAACCATGACCCCATTCAGGCGCATCGGCCAATCCAACCCGATCTTCGGCGCGCGCAATCCAAAGCCCCAGCGACCGGCGGTAAAACAGATACAGCGATTCCGACAATCGCTTTGTGTCAATCTCGCTGGCCCAATGGCCATCCAGCCAGATCTCTTCCAACGCAACCGACACACCCGACAAGGCCCGGATGCGGCGCATCCGAAACGCATCGGATGCGCGCCCAAACACGGGCAAATCCGCGGGCTTTCCAAGCTTGTCCAGCGACACCAGATCAGCCGTCGGCAACCCGCCCCCATCCAGTTGCTCCAGCCGAAAAAACGCATACAGACCAGCCGCTTCCGGCTTGTGCCTGACGTAATTGCCCGACCCGTGAATACGGTCCAGCAACCCCTTGGCCTGCAATTCGCCCAAGGCTTTGCGCAACGTGCCAACCGCAATCCCCAGCTCTGCCGCCATCTCGCGTTCAGGGGGCAGCTTTTGCCCATCGCGCAGACGGCCGGCCGAGATATCGCGGATCAGCGCCTCAGAGGTCTGGACATGTTTCGGCAACGCAGTGGCGTCGGGTCGCATTTTTTGCACGCTCACAAATTGATACAGGATTGATGCATTCAAATCCAACTGCTATGCAAGAAGAAATTCAGCACCAAAGGTTACCCCCATGACCATCGTTCCCATCACCTCGCCCGATCTCGACGCAGCCGAGATCAGCTGGTTTTCGGCGCTTTGTTCAGACGATTATCAGTTTTTGGGCGTGCCCGATGGCGACTTGCGCTCCAGCTTCGACCATTGCCGCGACATTGTTCTGCAAGCCGAAAAACAAGGTTTTCGCAACATCCTTGCCCCCTCATCCTATCAGGTTGGGCAGGACACGCTTAGCTTTGTCGCCGGAATGGCCCCGCTGACAACAAACATCAACATGCTGGCGGCTGTGCGCTGTGGCGAAATGCAACCCATCATGCTGGCCCGCACCATCGCGACGCTGGACCATATGCTGAAAGGGCGGCTGACGATCAACATCATCTCGTCCGATTTTCCGGGCGAAAAGGCCGACAGCAATTTCCGCTATCAACGCTCCCGCGAAGTGGTCGAGATCCTGAAACAGGCCTGGTCGCAGGATGAAATCAATTACCAAGGTCAGGTATACGAATTTTCAGACCTCACCACCAACCCGGCCCGGCCTTATCAGCAAAATGGCGGTCCCCTGATGTACTTCGGCGGCTACTCACCCGCCGCGCTGGAACTCTGCGGCCAGCATTGCGACGTCTATCTGATGTGGCCCGAACCAAAGGACCAGATCGCAGACCGCATGAAAGCGGTGAACGCGGTCGCCCAGACATACAACCGCACGCTGGATTATGGGCTGCGCGTGCATATGATCGTCCGCGACACCGAAGCCGAGGCGCGCGAATACGCCGATTACATCGTGTCGAAACTTGATGACGAATACGGGCAGATGATCCGCGACCGGGCCCATGACAGCACTTCGCTTGGCGTCAGCCACCAGGCCCGCGCCCGCGAACTGGCCGATCAATTCGGCTATGTCGAACCCCATCTCTGGACCGGTGTTGGCCGCGCCCGTTCGGGTTGTGGCGCGGCACTCGTCGGGTCTGCCGACCAGGTGTTGTCCGAAATCGAGGCCTATCAGAAAATGGGCATCCGCTCCTTCATCTTTTCGGGCTACCCGCATATCGACGAATGCAAGCATTTCGGCCGACTGGTCATGCCGCACTTGAAAACCTGTTCGCTGCCCCATGTTTATGGCCGCGTACCCGACAGCACCCCGGCAACACCGCTCGGCGTAGGAGAAAGAGTATAATGGAACGCGTAACCCTTCCCGGCGGCGTCAACCTCAGCCGCATCGTCTATGGCATGTGGCGCGTCGGCGACGACGCCGACACATCGCCGGCCCATATTCGCGCCAAAATCGAAGCCTGTCTGGAACAGGGCATCACGACCATTGATCAGGCCGATATCTACGGCGGATACACCGCCGAAGCACTGCTTGGCGCATGTTTCAACGCAAACGGCGATCTGCGCGACAAATGCGAGATCGTGACAAAATGCGATATCGTTGCGCCCGTGGGTCGCCATTCAGGCGCACGGGTAAAACATTATGATACCTCTGCGCGTCATATTACGCAGTCGGTTGAAACGTCACTTACCGAAATGGCCACAGATCGGATCGACGTCTTGCTTATTCATAGACCAGACCCGTTGATGGATCATGAAGAAACCGGTCGCACCCTCGATGACCTCGTCGCTTCGGGCAAAGTCCGCGCGGTTGGCGTCTCGAATTTCCGCCCTTGGGATTGGTCGCTTTTGCAGTCGGCCATGCACACACCCCTGGCCACAAACCAGATCGAAATCAGCCTGCAAAACCACGCCCCACTCACCAATGGTGACATCGCGCATTTGCAGGAAAACAAAATAAACCCAATGGCTTGGTCCCCTCTGGGTGGCGGAAGCCTCTTTCAGGATGGCGAACCGCGCGCCACCGTCTCCAAGGTCGCGATGCAAAATCAGGTCGACGAAGCCGCCGTCGCAATCGCGTGGCTATTGGCCCATCCCGTCGGCATCCTGCCGGTCATGGGCACCAACCGGATCGACCGGATCAAGGCGTTCAGCGACGCGTTCAAGGTCAAAATGGACCGCGAAACCTGGTACGAACTCTACACAGCCGCACTCGGGCACGAAGTCGCGTGACCCGCTTCATCCCAGGCCCCGACACAACCCACGATTTTCGCGGTGCATTAGGGCGTTTCGCGACCGGCGTAACGGTCGTGACATGCCAGTCAGAACGGGGGCCTTTGGGCATGACCGCGAACAGTTTTGCCAGCGTATCGCTTGATCCGCCGCTGGTGCTTTGGTCGCCTGCAAAAAGCTCGTCGCGGCACTTGTCTTTCATCAATGCCGGGCATTTCTGCATTCATGTTCTGGGGCAGGAACAGCGCGATCTTTGCATGCGCTTCGTCAAGGATGGGCTTGATTTCAAAGACCTTTCCACCACTGAAACCCCCAATGGTGCGCCGCTGATAAAAGGATGTCTCGCGCATTTCGAATGCAGTCTCAGCGCCACCCATGACGCGGGTG
Source organism: uncultured Paracoccaceae bacterium (assembly GCA_937924905.1). Taxonomy (GTDB): domain Bacteria; phylum Pseudomonadota; class Alphaproteobacteria; order Rhodobacterales; family Rhodobacteraceae; genus JAJDOD01. Next base: position 41,390 of record CALDUK010000021.1, read on the forward strand.
ATCACACGATTATCGTCGGTCACGTCGACGCTGCATCGGCCCGCGATGGCGAACCTCTGGTCTATTCGTCAGGGGGTTTTGGCCGCTTCAACGCCTAGCCGATCAGCTCCTCGACCATCACCACACCAGGCAGGGATTTCAGCGCCCCTTTTATCTGCGGCGACACCGGCCAACCGGTCCCCAATTCGATGGGAATATCCTGCGTCGCCTCTTCCAAAGGCACCGACAAAACCGTCACCCGCACAGGCCCCTTGACCTTGACCGATGCATCTTCCTTGTACCGATCCAGCACCGACTGAATCATCGCAGCCGCATCAGGCGTATCAATCATCACGTTCAGCCCAGCCGCAGCCCCTGCCGCCGCGACCGTCTCGATCGGCGCAACCGACCGCGCGATAGGGTCAAACTGACCTTCGTTGAACCGCGCCTCAAGGGTCATAACCACTTGATGTGTCTGCTCAAATACCTTTCGGACCGCTTCAAAATCATCCGGGAACAAAGCCATCCCGCTGACCTGTCCGGTGGGGTCGCTGATGTTCATCCGGAAAAACCGCGTGCCCCGGCCCGACTTGCGTTCCTGCAAGGCGCTGACGATCACACCCACCCGTTCGACACTTTCGCGTCCGCTCTCGGCCTGATCCCTTAGGTCTTTGATTGTCTTCATATTTTTCCGCTTCAGGGACGGCATATATTCATCCAAAGGATGGCCTGACAAATAGAACCCAATCGCGGCTTCCTCTTCCGCCAACCGCTCATTGGGCAACCAGTCATCCATAGGCGACAAACGCGGTTCGGGCAAATCGTCACCAGCCTCGCCAAAAAGCGACACCTGGCTCGACCCTTTCTGCTCAAAAATCGCGGCAGAATAAGCGGTTAGCGCATCAAGCGAGGTAAATATCTTGCGCCGGTTTGGATCAAGCTCATCAAACGCGCCAGCACGCGCCAGCATTTCCAAAGGCCGTTTTCCGACCCGCTTCAAATCCACACGCCGGGCCAGATCAAAGATGGTTGCAAAAGGCTTACCGTCGCGCGCGTCAGTCACCAGCCGCATCGCCTCGACACCCACATTCTTCAAAGCCCCAAGCGCATAGACCAACTTGCCGTCGCGCACACTGAACGTCGCTTCGCTGCGATTGACGCAAGGGGGGATAATCTCAATATCCAGCCCGCGCCGCACTTCTTCTGCATAAACACTAAGTTTATCAGTAAGATGCAGGTCACAGTTCATAACGCCCGCCATGAACTCAACCGGGTAATTCGCCTTCAACCAGGCAGTCTGATAACTGACAACGGCATAAGCGGCAGCGTGGGATTTGTTGAATCCGTAATTGGCAAACTTGTCCAAAAGGTTCCAAACTTCCAACGCCTTGGCCTTATCGACCCCATTCTTGGCGGCCCCTTCCAGAAACTTGGGCCGTTCGGCATCCATCGCTTCCTGAATTTTCTTACCCATCGCACGTCGCAACAGGTCAGCACCGCCCAGCGAATAGCCCGCCATTTCCTGCGCGATCTGCATAACCTGTTCCTGATAAACGATAATTCCCTGCGTCTCGTTCAGAATATGGTCGATCAGCGGGTGCAGTTCCTCGCGTTCGGCCCGGCCATTTTTCACGTCACAATATTGCGGAATATTTTCCATCGGACCGGGCCGATACAACGCCACAAGCGCCACGATGTCTTCGATACAGGTCGGCTTCATGCGCCGCAGCGCGTCCATCATGCCCGAGCTTTCCACCTGAAACACAGCAACCGTTTTGGCCTGCGCATACAGCTCGTAAGTCGCCGCGTCGTCCAGAGCGATGGCGCCGATATCGATGGATATTCCGCGTTTTTCCAACAAATTCAATGCGTTCTGAATAACCGTCAGGGTCTTCAACCCCAAAAAGTCAAACTTGACCAACCCGGCCTGTTCAACCCATTTCATATTGAACTGCGTCGCCGGCATGTCGGACCGCGGGTCGCGGTAAAGCGGCACCAGTTTATCCAGCGCGCGGTCGCCAATCACCACACCGGCAGCATGGGTCGAGGCGTTTCTTAACAGCCCCTCAACCTGCTGTCCGTAGGTCAACAACCGATCAACCACCTCTTCGGCCTTCGCTTCTTCGCGCAGCCGGGGCTCATCGGCCAAGGCTTTGGAAATACTGACAGGTTTCACCCCTTCCACCGGGATCAGCTTGGACAGACGGTCCACCTGCCCATAGGGCATCTGCAAAACCCGCCCCACATCGCGCACCGCCGCCTTGGACAATAGCGCACCAAAGGTGATGATCTGGCCAACGCGATCTTCGCCATATTTTTCCTGCACATAGCGGATCACTTCCTCGCGCCGGTCCATGCAGAAATCGATGTCAAAGTCGGGCATCGACACGCGTTCAGGGTTCAAAAACCGTTCAAACAACAACGAATAGCGCAACGGGTCCAAATCGGTGATCGTCAGGGCATAAGCCACCAAAGACCCAGCGCCCGAGCCCCGCCCGGGGCCGACAGGAATATGCTTGTCCTTGGCCCATTTGATGAAATCGGCAACGATCAGAAAATAGCCGGGAAACCCCATACCTTCGATGATCCCAAGCTCAAACTCCAGGCGTTTGTCATAGTCTTCGCGGTCGGCGGCAGGTTCAATCACAGCCAGCCGCGCGTCCAAACCAGCCTTGGCCTGACGGCGCAATTCTTCAACTTCGTCATCCGCAAACTTCGGCAAAATCGGATCATGTCGCGCCACACCAAACGCACAGCGTTTGGCAATCTCGACTGTGTTTTCAATGGCTTCCGGCAGGTCTTTGAACAAAAGAACCATTTCGGACGGCGTCTTGAAATAGTGCTGAGGCGTCAGTTTCCGGCGCGCGGCCTGTTGATCCACATAAGCGCCTTCGGCTATGCAAATCAGCGCGTCATGGGCTTCGTATAAATCGGCTTTCGGGAAATAGACATCATTCGTCGCCACAAGCGGCAGGTCCATCTGATAGGCCATTTCAATAAACGGCCGTTCGGTCACCGCCTCGGCCTTGGGCAAGTGTCCCCCTTCGCCCGGATGACGCTGAAGCTCGACATACAAACGGTCACCAAACACGTCTTTCAGCCGGGTCAGAACAGCCTCGGCCTTTGCCCGCGCCCCTTGCTGCAACAGACGCCCAACCGGGCCGTCTGAGCCGCCGGTCAGGCAAATCAGACCTTCGCCATGGTCGGCCAGATCATCCAGCGTGACATGCGGCCAATCGGATTGTCGCAGATACAGCGCCGAGTTGATTTGCATCAGACCTTCATAGCCCGCGCGCGATTGCGCCAGCAAAACAACGGGCGCGGGCCGCTGCGGGGCTTCGCCAAGTGCCGCGTCGTCAAACTGAACATCCACCTGACAGCCAACAATCGGCTGAACGCCTGCCCCTTGGGCCGAGACCGAAAACTCAAGCGCGTTGAACATGTTATTTGTGTCTGTGACCGCTACGGCGGGCATGCCAACATCCGCACAAAGCTGCGGCAATGACTTTAACCGAACCGCGCCTTCCAAAAGCGAATATTCGGTGTGGACGCGAAGATGAATAAAACTGGAGCTGCTCATACCATCACCATATGCAGCGCCAGAGGCGTGCGAAAGCGCGAAATGCAGGTTTTCCACGCGCGCGCATTTGGCCCCCTGTACCTTGCCTAAATTCGACATAGGTACGGGGTATGTTGCTGGCCGCAGACACCATCGAAAAACGCTTTTCGGGCATGGAAAAACCCGTGCTCGACGGCGTTTCCCTTGGCCTGAAGGCGGGCGAAACACTGGCGCTGACCGGTGAAAGCGGATCAGGCAAATCGACGTTGCTGCACATCATCGCGGGGCTGGAAACCTTTGATGCGGGTCAGGTGACCATTGCGGGCCAAGCGTTGACCGGCATGGCGGATGCGGCGCGAGCCGAGCTGCGACTGACCTCGATTGGGATGATATTTCAACAGTTTAACCTGATCCCATCGCTAAACGTTGCGCAGAACCTTACCTTTCAAGCGCGTCTTGCCGGACAAACCGTTCTGCCCGAGGCGGCAGAAAACATGGCGACCGCCTTGGGGCTTGAGGACCACCTCAGCAAATACCCCGAAGAACTGTCAGGTGGTCAGCAGCAACGCGTCGCCATCGGGCGCGCACTTTTGCCAAAGCCCAAACTGGTTCTGGCGGATGAACCCACCGGCAATCTCGACGAAGCAACCACGGATGCGGTGTTCAGCCTGCTTTTGCGCGAAACTGCAAAGGCCAATGCGGGCCTTTTGATCGTGACGCATTCCCAGAAACTCGCGGCCCAAACTGACCGCACGCTGCATCTGTCGCATGGGCGGGTGGCCGTGTGACCGCCGCCATTCTGACCGCTCTTTTGTCCTATTGGAAACGCCGGCCCGCGCAATTTGCAGCGCTGGTGCTGGGTCTTGCGCTGGCGACCGCGCTTTGGTCCGGCGTGCAGGCGATCAATGCCGAAGCGCGCAAAAGCTATGACGCCGCCGCCGATGTGCTGGGCGGTGGCGGGCTACGCAACCTTGTCGATCCCAAAGGCTTGATTTCGCAAGACACGTTCGTGCGTCTCAGACGCGGCGGCTGGCAAGTCAGCCCGGTGGTGGATGGCTGGCTGACCACCGCCGAAGGCCGGGTGCGCATCCTTGGCATTGATCCGTTCACCGCCCCGCGCGACGGCACATTTGGCGCCGCAGCCGAGACAGGCAACCTGGCCGGTCTAACCGGCCCCGACGCGCAGGTCTTTTCCAATACCCAAACCGCCGAACGGCTGGCAAACACGGGCGTCCCGCTGCAAATCGACGATAGCGTCGCCCCCGGCATGGCCATCGCCGACCTGCGCACTGCGTCCCGTCTGACGGGCAAAACAGGGTATGACCGGTTGATCCTTTTGCCCGATCAGCCGCTGAAACAGACGCCCCTTGCCGATCTGGCACCTGACCTGACGATCGAGGCCCCTGCCACGGCAGACGACATCGGACGGCTGACAGACAGTTTCCACCTGAACCTGACCGCCTTTGGCCTTTTGTCCTTTGCGGTCGGGCTGTTTATCGTCCATGGTGCCATCGGTCTGGCTTTCGAGCAACGACGACCGATGTTCCGCACTCTGCGCGCGCTTGGCGTTTCGTCGCGAACACTGGTTGTCATCCTTATGGCTGAATTGCTGCTTTTCGCGCTGGCCGCCGGGGCATTGGGCATCCTTTTGGGTTATCTGATCGCAGGCGCGCTTTTGCCGGGGGTCGCGGCGACCTTGCGGGGCATCTATGGCGCGACCGTTGAAGGCGGGCTGACGCTTTCGCCGGTCTGGTGGCTAAGCGGGCTGGGCATTGCTGTTCTGGGCACCGCGCTGGCCGCGCTTTCCAGCCTTTACCAGGTGGCCCGAATGCCACCTTTGGCGCCAGCGAAACCCCGCGCCTGGGAACGGGCCAGCCAAGGCGCCATTCGCTGGCAAACCCTTGCGGCCTGCGCCTGTTTCACCTTGTCCGCCCTTGCCTATTTGGCAGGCGGCGGGCTGGTCGCGGGCTTTACGCTGTTGGGCAGCTTTCTTTTGGGGGCCGCCCTTCTTTTGCCCGGCATACTGCTTGGCATTATCCGTTTTGCCAGCGCAGGCGCACGCACCGCCGAAACAGAATGGTTCTGGGCCGACACGCGCCAGCAAGTGCCCGGTCTGGCGCTGGCGCTGATGGCGCTTTTGCTGGCGCTTTCGGCCAATATTGGTGTCGGCACAATGGTTTCCAGTTTCCGAGACACGTTCACAGGCTGGCTGGATCAACGGCTGGTCAGCGAACTTTACGTAACCGTAGAAACCAAAGATCAGGCGCGCGCACTGGAAGACTTTGTCACCAAGGCCGGGGGCACCGTCCTGCCGATCTGGCACACCGACGGTCAAATCAAAGGCGCGCCCGCTGAAATATACGGCGTCGTTGACAACGCGGTCTACCGTGACAACTGGCCGTTGCTGGCCAGCCTGCCCGATGCGTGGGACCGTCTGGCCGCCAATCAAGGCGCGTTGGTCAATGAACAACTGGCGCGGCGCGAAGACCTGACCCCCGGCGATATGTTAGCCATGCCGGGTGGCTGGGAAACGCCCATCGTCGGGGTCTACAGCGATTATGGCAACCCGCTGGCCCAAGTGGTCATTCCACTGGCCACGCTGACCCAACGGTTTGAGGCACTGGACCAAAGCGATTTTGGCATCCTGACAGACGACATTCCCGCGATGCGCCGGGGCCTGCGCGACACCGTCGGCCTCGATGAGGCGCGCATGATCGACCAGTCTGCGCTCAAAGCGTTTTCGCTGGATATCTTCGAACGGACCTTCGCCGTCACGGCCGCGCTGAATGTGCTGACGCTTAGCGTGGCGGGGCTTGCTATTCTGACGTCGCTTCTGACGCTGTCTGCGATGCGTCTGCCGCAACTGGCGCCGGTTTGGGCGATAGGCATGACACGCAAACGACTGGCCTGGCTGGAACTTATCCGCGCGCTGGCCCTGGCCGCATTGACTTTTGTGCTGGCGCTGCCGGTCGGTCTGATGCTGGCGTGGATTTTGCTGGCCGTTATAAATGTCGAAGCTTTTGGCTGGCGTTTGCCCATGTCGCTTTTCCCGAAAGACTGGGTCTGGCTGGCGCTTGCGTCGCTGGGCGCGGCCACGCTTGCAGCCATTTGGCCCGCCCGGCAATTGGCGAAACGCCCGCCTGCCGATCTGATCAAGGTTTTCAGCCATGAACGTTAAAGCCCTGATATGCGTCCTTGCATGCCTTGTGGGCGCACCGGCTTTCGGTCAGGGGTTTGCGGGGTTAGGCCAAGCGGCCGAAGACTATGCCCTGCCAGACCCGGCCACACGGTTCGCCTTTCCGGACGACCACGGATCGCACCCCGGGTTTCGGATCGAATGGTGGTACATCACCGCCAACCTGACCGACCTCAACGGAACAACCTACGGCATCCAATGGACGCTCTTTCGCAACGCGCTTCGCCCCACCGGTCGCCCGGAAGATCAGGCGTGGATGGCCCATGCCGCCTTGTCATCGCCCTTGGGACATTTCTCGGCCGAACGGTTTGCACGCGGGGGGACCGGTCAGGCAGGCGTCACCGCCGCTCCGTTTGCCGCCCATATCGACGAATGGGGCATCAGCGGGCCAGACCTGAATTCAATCCGCGTGACCGCTCAAGGCCCGGAATTTCACTATGATCTGCGCCTGACAGCGACCCTGCCTTTCGTGCCCCAAGGGCAGCGCGGGTATTCGGTCAAATCCGACGCCGGTCAGGCCAGCCACTATTATTCGCAACCATTCTATACGGTCACAGGCACACTGACCTTGCCCGGAGGTCCGGTCACGGTTACCGGCCAAGGCTGGCTTGACCGCGAATGGTCGTCGCAACCTTTGGCCGAAACGCAAACGGGCTGGGACTGGATATCGTTGCACCTGGACACAGGCGACAAGCTGATGGGCTTTCAACTGCGCGACGAAGACAACACCACCTATACCGTCGGCACCTGGATCGCGCCCGATGGCACGCCCACGCCTTTGACGCCCGATCAGATGACCATGACAGTACTGGCGCAGACCCGTGTCGCGGGCCGCGAAGTGCCCACCGATTGGCGCGTGGAACTGCCGGACCGTTCGGTCGATATCCGCGTCACCGCAGTTTATCCCGACAGCTGGATGGACACGCTTATCCCCTATTGGGAAGGTCCGGTGCAGGTCAGCGGCACACACTCAGGCGTCGGCTATCTTGAGATGAGCGGCTATTGATCGCCACGCCAGCTTCCGGCTAGGAATGGCGCGATGGACATGCCCGTTTCCCTGACCCGAGACATCGTTCTGATTGGCGGCGGCCATACCCATGCGCTTTTGCTGCGCCAATGGGGGATGAACCCTTTGCCGGGCGCGCGGCTTACGGTGATCAACCCCGGCCCAACGGCCCCTTATACCGGCATGTTGCCGGGGTTTGTGGCCGGGCATTACACGCGCGACGATCTGGACATCGATCTGGTCAAGCTTGCACGGTTTGCAGGCGCGCGGCTGATATTGGGCTGCGTCACAGGCATCGACCGCGACGCACGGCTGTTGAATGTGCCGGGGCGTCCGCCTGTCGCCTATGACTATGCTTCGGTTGATATTGGCATCACATCCGACATGCCCGAGATCCCGGGGTTTCGAGACCATGCAATTGCAGCCAAACCGCTGGGCGCGTTTTCCGAACGCTGGCAAGCGCATCTGGCCGGGTCGCGCGGGCCGGTTGCCGTCATCGGCGGCGGCATCGCGGGTGTGGAACTGGCGCTTGCGATGCGCCATGCTCTGGGCGCACGGCCCGATATTCATGTGATCGACCGCAGCACGGCGCTGGCCGGTGTGGGCGACAAGGCCGCAATTGCCTTGCGCGCGGCGATGAAGGACACCGGCGTTGCCTTGATCGAAAACGCCGCTGTCCAAAAGGTGACGGCAGCAACGGTTGAACTTTCAGGCGGGCAAAGCGTGGCCGCCGACCTGACCGTCGGCGCCGCCGGGGCGCGGCCCTATGGCTGGCTGGAGGAAACCGGGCTGACGCTGCACGACGGATATATCGCGGTCGGGGCCGACCTGCGCGCGGTGAACGACGACCGCATCTTTGCTGTGGGTGATTGCGCCCATCTGACCGCCGCACCGCGTCCCAAGGCGGGGGTTTTTGCGGTGCGCGCCGCGCCTGTATTGACCCACAACCTAAAAGCCATCGCCGCCGGGCGCACGCTGAAACCGTTCAAACCGCAATCCCATTACCTCAAGCTGGTCTCGCTTGGCGACAAAGCGGCCCTTGCTGACAAATGGGGCCGCGCTTTGACCGGCGCTTGGGTGTGGCGCTGGAAAGACCGGATTGACCGCGCTTTCATGGATCGGCTTGCCAAACTGCCGCCCATGGGCCGCCCCTTGCCCGACGTTCGGGCAATGGCGGACGACGCGACGACCACACCGCTTTGCGCGGGATGCGGAGCAAAAGTCGGGCCGGACGTTCTTGGCACCGCGCTCAGCCGCCTGCCCACGCCCACCCGCGAAGATGTGCTGACCGGCCCGGGCGACGATGCCGCAATCCTTGCCGTTGGCGACGCGCAGCTTGCTATCACTACCGATCATCTGCGCGCCTTTTGCCACGACCCCTGGACGTTCGCGCGTATCACCGCACTTCATGCCCTTGGCGATCTTTGGGCCATGGGGGCGACGCCGGGAACCGCGCTGATGCATCTAAGCCTGCCCGATATGTCGCCCGATTTGCAGGCCCGAAGCCTGGCCGAGATGTTGGATGCCGCCCAATCCGTGTTTGCAGAAACAGATACGGAAATCATTGGCGGGCATACATCGCTCGGGGCCGAGATGACGCTGGGCTTCACGCTGACCGGCACGCTTGTCAGGCCGATCCCGCTGGGTGGCGCTTGGCCGGGCGACGATCTGATCCTGACCCGCCCCATTGGCACAGGCACGTTGCTGGCCGCCGACATGACTGGGGCGGCAGACGGCAATCACATCGCTGCGGCGCTGACGCTTATGGGCACATCCCAAGGCGATGCGGCGCGGGTGCTGGCGCAGCACGCCCATGCAATGACCGATGTAACAGGTTTTGGTCTTGCCGGTCACGCGCACCGCATGGCCAAGGCGTCAAACGTTACGCTGGCGCTTGACCTGGCCGACATTCCCATTCTTGAAGGTGCGATTGCGCTGGCAAAGGCCGGGCACCAGTCCTCCCTTTGGCCCGCGAACCGCGCGGTCCACAAAGGCCCACTGCCCGACACCGCCGAAGCGCGGTTGTTGTTTGACCCGCAAACCGCAGGCGGGTTTCTGGCCGCCGTGCCACCGACGGCGAGTAACGGCATGCTGCAGGCGATCCGCGATGCGGGTCATCAGGCCGCACGGATTGGCCGCGTCATCGAGGCATCCACTTACCCGGTCGAGATCATCGCAAGCTGATCCGACACGTCGCGCGCCAGCGCTTCAACATCGGCCACACCAAGATCCGATGCTTCGACCCTTGCCACCACCCGGCCCGCCCGCGCGCGCGTCTTTGCATAGCGGGGGTCATAGTGATGCGTGACCAGTTCAACCGCCAGGTCCTGCAGCGCGCCCGCCTCAACCAGCGCCAACCAGTTATCCACCCGCGCATGGCCCTGAAGCCCGCGCAAACGTTCCAGCCGTTTGGCCAGAAGGCCGGGTTCGACAACCAAATCGACATAGGCCCGCGTCAAATAGGCCGCGCGGGCGGCAAGGGGGGCGATGACTTCAATCCGGGGTGCGGTTTTCATCGCCTCGAACAGGCGGGGCGGCAGGTTCAGACGTCCGATGCGACTGCTTTCTGCTTCGACCACCACCGGGCGGGTCGGATCAAGCCGACCGACACGTTCCGCCAGACGGCTTTCGAACCCTTTCTGACTGGGCTGCCCCCCCTGCCCGCCCAGAACCGAGCCGCGATGATGCGCCAGCCCTTCCAGATCCAGCACCTGCACCCGCATGGCCGCAAGATGCTGCAAAATCTGGGTTTTGGCTGTCCCGGTATTGCCATCCAGCAGCACAATCGGGGCAGGAAACGGTGCGCGATACAGGCACTGCGACACCAAACGCCGATACGTCTGATAGCCGCCGTCCAGCGTTTCCACCCGCCAGCCGATTTGCGCAAGGATCGAGGCAAACGACCCCGAGCGCTGACCGCCCCGCCAACAATAAACCAACGGCTGCCAGCCACCGTCAAACGCCTGAAGCGGGCCTTCAAGATGCAAAGCCGCATTGCGGGCCACAAGGGCCGCACCGATCTTGCGCGCCTTGAACGGGTTGTCCTGCACATAGATCGTGCCGACATGGGCGCGTTCGGCATCTGACAACACCGGCAGGTTGATTGCACCCGGCACATGGTCTTCAGCAAATTCGGACGGCGCGCGCACGTCGATGATCGTATCAAACCGGGCAGACGTCAGCTCGGACAAATGCGTCAGGGAAAAACTCATGCCCTTTCCTACCCCGGTCGTCCGCGCGCAGAAAGGCCGCAAAGCTTGACCTTGGCCGAAAGCTTGCCATGAAGGCGCTGCAACAGTTAGGGCCACGCCATGGCGCGCAAGTTTACCGAAGTATTCGAAGTAAGACACCCGTTCTTCCGTCCCGCCTGGCGGCGCGCCCTGGCAACGGCGGTTTGCTTTCTGTGGGCTGGTTTTGAAATGTGGAACGACGCACCGATCTGGGCGGCGGTATTCGCGGTCGCAGGCGGCTATCTGTTCTGGCAGTTTTTCGTGCGCTTCAAACCGGAAGACTATGAAAAGCACGATCACGATTGATCAGCGCCGTCTGGCAAGGGCTTGCTTTGCTGTCAATTTTATCGAACACTCGCCTTGCCTTTTGTTAACTTTGGTTGACAGATGGCGCAGCGAACGTGAACCCGCGCCCTATGGAACAGCTTTCCGACGGAAAGTCAGGGAAACGGTTCATTGAGATAAAGACTGCGGTTGCCCGCATCGCGTAAAGACCCGTGCCGGGAGGCACATGCCATGGATATGCCCGCTGTCCCTCGTATCAAAGCGGCTGATACACACCGCCCTCCGGGCGCATTGAACGACGAAGACCTGCTCGAAACCTGTCCGGGCTGCGGCGATTGCGTCGAGGTCTGCCCGCTGCAAATCATCGAGCTTGACCGATCCCGTCTGCCAGCCCTTTCGGCAGCGAAGGATTGCACGCATTGCGGCCTATGCGTTGATGTCTGCATGTTTGGCGCCCTTCACCATACGCCCGAAACCCAGCACGGGCTGGCCGAAGTCCTGCGGCTGGAACGCGACGGCTGATCCGGTTCGGAAATTTTGGTGCAGTGGGGCGGAACAAACCAGAACCGCGGACGCTCTCATCGTTTCGACGAAACGACTGTCGCCCGGCGGGTTGTTCGGATGTTGCTCGTTTCTATCGAAACGATTGTGGTGCCCGAGGTGAGACTCGAACTCACACGATGTTGCCATCGGGGGATTTTGAATCCCCTGCGTCTACCATTCCGCCACTCGGGCGCACCGCCGCCTGAATAAGGGATTGCGGCCACCTTGGGCAAGGCGGAAAATGCGTCTTTTGATCTATGATTTCGCGGCAGAAATTGTTTTTGCCTCTGCCGCCTTGGTGGCCAGATCACGAGCGACCGCAAACGCGCCCTGAACACGGTCTTTGGTCTTGGTCCAGTCGCGCCGTACAACAATCTTGTTGTCCTTCACTTTGGCCAGCCCGCGCTGGTCTTCGATAAAGGCGACCAGTCCGGCCGGATTGGCAAACTTGTCGTTGTGAAACTGGATCGTTCCGCCTTTTGGCCCGGTATCAAGCCGCGCGATGCCAGCCTTTTTGCATTCGGCTTTGATCCGCACCACCAACAACAGCGTGTTCACTTCCTTTGGCAACGTGCCGAAGCGGTCAATCAATTCGGCGGCAAAGCCTTCAAGTTCGACCTTTGTTGTCAGCGATGACAGACGCCGGTACAGCCCTAGCCGCACATCAAGATCCGGCACATAGGCTTCGGGGATCAAAACCGGCACGCCCAGGTTTATCTGTGGGGCCCATTGATCGTCGGCCTGCGACAGGCCTTCCATCTCGCCTGCCTTGATCTTGGCAATCGCCTCTTCCAGCATCGATTGGTACAGCTCATAGCCCACCTCGCGGATATGGCCTGACTGTTCTTCGCCCAACAGATTGCCAGCCCCTCGAATATCCAAATCCTGGCTGGCCAAGGCAAACCCGGCCCCCAGACTGTCGAGCGAGCCCAGAACGCGCAGCCGCTTTTCCGCCTGTGGCGTCAGTTTCACCCGTGGTTTCGTGGTCAGATAGGCATAGGCCCGCGTTTTCGAGCGCCCGACCCGCCCGCGTATCTGATACAATTGGGCCAGACCAAACATATCGGCCCGATGCACAATCATTGTGTTTGCGGTTGGGATATCCAGACCCGATTCGACAATCGTTGTCGCCAGAAGGACATCGAACTTGCCGTCGTAAAAGGCGTTCATTTTCTGATCCAGCTCGCCCGCGGGCATCTGGCCATTCGCGACCACGAACGACACCTCGGGCACCTCGCGTTTCAGCCAGTCTTCCAGTTCCGGCAAATCCGCGATACGCGGGGTGACAAAGAACGACTGCCCACCGCGATAATGTTCGCGCAGCAAAGCCTCGCGCAGCGTCACCGTATCAAATTCGCTGACATACGTGCGGATCGCCAGACGGTCGACAGGCGGCGTGCCGATGATCGAAAGATCGCGTACGCCCGTCAGCGACAATTGCAACGTGCGCGGAATGGGCGTCGCGGTCAGGGTCAGCACGTGAATGTCGGATCGCAGTTCTTTCAGCCGTTCTTTGTGACCCACACCGAAATGCTGTTCTTCGTCCACGATCAAAAGACCCAGATTGGCAAAGCGCACGCCTTTGGCCAAAACGGCATGGGTGCCGATGACAATATCAACCGTGCCGCGCGCCAACCCATCGCGCGCCGCGTCGGCATCTTTCGCCGAGACAAAGCGCGACAATTGCCGAATTTGCACCGGAAACCCACGGAACCGTTCCTGAAAACTGGCCGCATGCTGACGCGCCAGCAGCGTTGTGGGCGCAATTACCGCCACCTGCACGCCCGCCATGGCGGCCACAAAGGCGGCGCGCATCGCAACCTCGGTCTTGCCGAACCCAACGTCGCCGCAAACCAGCCGGTCCATCGGACGCCCTGCCGCCAGATCGTCGATTGTGTCAGTGATGGCTTTCAGCTGATCATCGGTTTCTTGATACGGGAACCGGGCCGAAAAACTGTCCCACGCGCCAGGCACCGTGTCCAACACAGGCGCTTTTCGCAAATGCCGTTCGGCAGCAACCCGGATCAGCTTTTCAGCAATCAGGCGGATACGCTCTTTCAGCTTGGCCTTCTTGGCTTGCCATGCGCCCCCGCCCAACCGGTCCAGCAACCCTTCTTCGTGCCCATATCGCGACAAAAGCTCGATATTTTCGACCGGCAGGAACAACCGGTCGCCGCCCGCATATTCCAGATGGATGCATTCATGCGGCGCGCCCAGGGCCTCGACCACCTCAAGCCCCATGTACCGGCCAACACCGTGATCCACATGCACGATCAAATCGCCCGGCGACAGAGATTGTGTTTCGGTCAGAAAATTGTCCGCGCGCCGTTTCTTTTTGGGCTGGCGGATCAGGCGGTCGCCGAGAACATCCTGTTCCGATATAACGGTCAGCCCGTCTCGGGTTTCAAACCCATGCTCCAGCGACCAGACCGACAGATAGACACCTGTTTCACCGACATCGCGAAACGTGCTGACCGGGCGCGCGCCTTCGATGCCGCTGTCTTCCAAAAGTCCCTGCAATCGCTCGCGCGCGCCGTCGGAGTAAGACGCCATCAAAACCGGGCCAGCCTTGGACCGCGCTTTGATGTGATCGGCCAAAGCATCGAACAGACTGACGCTTTCCTGCTGGCGTTCCGGTGCAAATTCGCGCCCCACACGTCCGCCCGCATCAACCACACCCGGTCCCGTCGGCATCGGCAATACGGCGAACTGCAAAACCCGCTTGCCAGCCAAGGCCGTATCCCAGGCCGCTTCGTCGAAATACAGCGCATCGGGTGGCGCGGGCTTATAAACGCTGTCCACCCGCCCTTTGGCGGTCATCGCCTCGCGGCGCGCGTCATACTGATCTTCGACCGTTTCCCAACGCGCAATGCGCGCGGCTGTCATCTGATCATCCAGCGCCACGGTCGACCCCGGCAAATAGTCAAACAGCGTCTCAAGTCTTTCGTGGAAAAACGGCAGCCAATGTTCAATGCCTGCGTGTTTGCGCCCGGCACTGACCGCTTCGTACAACGGGTCGTCCGTGCCCGCCGCGCCAAATTCCAGCCGGTAACTTTGCCGAAACCGAGTGATCGCCGGCTCGTCCAGAATGACTTCGGACACCGGCGCCAACTCAACCACCTCAAGCGCTTCGGTCGTGCGCTGGCTGACCGGGTCAAACCGGCGCGCGCCTTCCAGAACATCGCCAAAGAAATCCAGCCGCACAGGCCCGCCGTCGCCAGGTGGGAAAATGTCAATAATGCCGCCCCGGATCGCATAATCGCCAGGTTCAGTGACGGTCGGCGCTTGGACAAATCCCATCCGCACCAGAAAGGCCCGCAACGCGGCTTCGTCAACGCGGTCGTCGGTGCGCGCGGTAAACGCGGCCTCTTTCAGCAGCGCCCGCGCAGGCAAACGCTGCGTGGCAGCGTTCACCGTGGTCAGCAAAATAAACCCGTCTGGCAACCCATGCGCCAGTGCGGCCAGTGTTGCCATCCGCGTAGCCGAGATATCAGCATTCGGTGACACCCGGTCATAAGGCAGGCAGTCCCACCCAGGGAGCGTGAACACCGGCACATCAGGCGCCAGAAAGGCCAGCGCTTCGGCCATCGCATTCATGCGTTTGTCGTCGCGCGCCACATGCGTGACGCTGCCCGTCTTGCGCAACTCGTCCAGCAAAAGCCGGGCATCAAAGCCTTCGGGTGCACCGCCGACGGTTATGGTTTGGAGGGCAGACATGAAGCGGTCAGGTAAAGCCTCTGGCCCGCGTGTCAAGCGCGCGCCACATCGCCCTAGAACGGCCCGGTGTAAAGATTGACATACATCCCGTACATCGCCGCAACAAAGATGGCTGCAACCCCGATCAGCTGCACCACAAACCGATGCCGCAGCAACAGCCCGACAAGGGGATCACCTTCCAACGATTGCGTTTTGATCTTGCGCGCCGTGCGCACCGACAATGCGCCCACAAACAGCATCGGTGCCGCCAGCAGGAACACCGCTTGGGCGAATTCAATATCATAGACAAATGCAATGATCGCCAGCGTTGTCACAAAAGCCGACCCGAACAGCGCAATCCAAACGCCCGAGACATCATAGATATAGAGAATGCGGTTCACATTCACCCGCGTCAGGTCGTGCAAATCCACCATCGCACTGTCTGGCGTGCGGCGGCGGGCGCGCAGGATGGCATCATACGGAATGCCCAAAACCCAGTGCGAGACCGAAGACCACAGCACAGCAAGGCCGATCCAATACCAAAGGTTTGAAAACGACCGAAGATCAATGACTTCGAAGACGGAATCGTACCAATCCACGCGGGGCCCCAGTTCTTTGCGCCTTGAGACACTAGAGAATGGTCTGGCCCTTGACCAGCCTGCGGCCGTCGCGCTACCGCAATTGCAGGCGCATGTGTGCATAAAGGCTGCAATTGATGACGACAGGTTCCTTTCCGGCAACGCGGTTTCGCCGCACGAAACGCACCGACGCGCTCCGCCGTCTAGTGCGCGAAACGTCGCTTAGCGTGGATGACCTGATCTGGCCGATCTTCATCCGCGAAGGCGAAGACGACGAAACGCCCGTGCCGTCGATGCCCGGCGTGTCGCGGCTGACCCCCGATCGCGCGGTCAAAGCGGCTGAAATGGCGGCAGGGCTGGGCATTCCCGCGATATGCCTCTTTCCCTATATCGACACAGCACTCAAGACCGAGCTTTGCGAAGAAGCCTGGAACCCCGACAACCTTTCAAACCGCGTCACCCGCGCCATCAAGGCAGCTGTGCCCGACATCGCGATTATGACCGATGTGGCGCTGGACCCTTACAACATCAACGGCCACGACGGCATCGTTCGCGACGGTGTCATTCTGAACGACGAAAGCGTCGCGGCCCTGGTCAAGATGACGCTGGCCCAGGCCGATGCAGGCGCTGACATCATCGGCCCAAGTGACATGATGGATGGTCGCATCAATGCGATGCGCCAAGCGCTTGAAAATGCGGGGCATAAAGATGTTTGCATCCTGTCCTATGCCGCAAAATATGCCAGCGCCTTTTACGGGCCGTTCCGCGATGCGGTCGGTGCGTCCGGGCTGCTGACCGGCGACAAGAAAACCTATCAGATGGACCCCGGAAATACAGACGAGGCCTTGCGCCTTGTCGAACGTGATCTGCGCGAAGGGGCGGATATGGTGATGGTCAAACCCGGCATGCCCTATCTGGACATCTGCCGCCGCGTCTCGGACGCGTTCGGCGCGCCTGTCGCCGCCTATCAGGTCTCGGGGGAATATGCGATGATCAAGGCCGCTGCCGAAAATGGCTGGCTTGATGGCGAAATGGCAATGTTCGAAAGCCTTCTGGCGTTCAAGCGCGCCGGGTGCGACGCCATCCTGACGTATTTCGCCGTCGATGTCGCCCGTGCGCTGCTTTAAGGTTTAGGTGACATTTCGACTTCTAATCCATTGTTTCGCATGCGAAACTTTTGAAGGAGGCTTTGATGAAGGTAAACGGCAAACCCTACCGTTCAATTTGGGACGAAGACGGTCTGGTCAAGGTGATCGACCAACGCTGGTTGCCGCATGACTTTCGCATCGCCACGCTGATCGATCTGGACGGTTTCGCAACCGCCATCCGCGATATGTGGGTGCGTGGTGCGCCCCTGATTGGCGCGACAGCGGCTTACGGCATGGCCCATGCGATGACGACATCCCCGACCGATACCACGCTGACCGCCGCCTATGACAGGCTGATCGACACCCGCCCGACGGCCATCAACCTGAAATGGGCGCTCGACCGGTGCCGCGCGACGCTGAGCGACACGCCCGAACCCCAGCGTGCCGCAACCGCCTTGACACTGGCCCGCGCCATTGCTGACGAAGATGTCGAAATCAACCGCAGGATTGGCGAATACGGCTTTGAAATCATAGAGAAGATCGCGGCTCAAAAACAGCCGGGTGACCCTGTTCGTCTGCTGACCCACTGCAACGCGGGCTGGATCGCAACGGTCGATTGGGGCACCGCGACATCGCCAATGTATCAGGCCGCCGACAAAGGCATCGACCTGCATGTCTGGGTCGACGAAACCCGGCCGCGCAACCAAGGCGCATTGACGTCGTGGGAGCTTGGCAGTCACGGCATTTCGCACAGTTATATCACCGACAATGCCGGGGGGCATCTGATGCAGCACGGTTTGGTCGATATGGTCATCACTGGCACCGACCGCACAACCGCCACCGGCGATGTCTGCAACAAGATCGGCACCTATCTGAAAGCGCTGGCCGCCCATGACAATGGCGTGCCGTTCTATGTTGCGCTGCCCTCGCCCACAATTGACTGGACCGTGTCCGACGGCATCCGTGACATCCCCATCGAAGACCGCGACCCGCGCGAGGTCAGCCATGTCTTGGGCACCGGCCCGAATGGCATTGACAGCGTCCGCGTCACCCCGCCCGACAGCCCGGTCGCCAACCCCGCCTTCGATGTCACGCCCGCGCGTCTTGTGACCGGGCTGATCACCGAACGCGGCGTCGTGGCGCCGCATGACTTGAAATCCCTATTCCCCGAGCACGCATGAACACTATTGCCACATTGGCCGCTGGCCCGCTTAAAATCGAAACCTGGGCCCTTGGCGCCCGCCTGAACGGCGTCTGGTTTCAGGACCAAGGCAACCTGACCGAAGGCTCTGCATCTTTGGACGAAGCCCTTGGGCCCAAGAAATACAACGGCGCGGTTGTCGGCCCTGTCGCGAACCGGATTGCAGGCGGCAAGGCGACGCTGGCTGGCGTTGCCCATACGTTTGAGACGAATGAAAACGGCATCTCGACACTGCATTCCGGGACAGATGGCCTGCACGCCCAAACCTGGGACATTCGCGCCCAGACCGAAACCTCGGTCACCTTTGCGGTGACCCTGCCAGCCGGGCTGGGCGGCTTTCCCGGCAACCGGACCTGCCTTGCGACATATGACCTGACCGAAACCACGCTTGGCCTGACCTTCGAGGCCGTGACCGACGCGCCAACCTGGATGAACCTGGCCTTGCACCCTTATTGGCGCTTGTCCGAACAAGGGCGCACGGGCATGCGCATTGCCGTGGGCGCAGACACCTATTTGCCGGTGGATGACACCAAAATCCCCACAGGTGACCAAGCCTCCGTTGACAGCACAATCTTCGATCTGCGCCAATTGACGAAAGCCAGCGGCGAGATTGACCACAACCTTTGCCTGACCCCGGGCGACGCCGCTGTCACGCTGACCGGCGATGACGGGCTGCGCCTTGAGATCACGACCGATGCGCCCGGTGTGCAAATCTATTCCGGCAAGCCCTTTGGTATTGCCGTCGAACCCCAGCACTGGCCCGACGCCATGCATCATCCGTCTTTTCCCAGCATCGTTTTGCGCCCGGGTCAGACCTATCGACAACGAAGCACCTACACCTTCTCGCGCGACTAGGGTAAAACGCCCGCGTCATGCTTAAAACCCGGATCATCCCCTGCCTTGATGTCGCCGATGGGCGCGTTGTGAAAGGCGTCAACTTCGTCGATCTGGTCGACGCGGGCGACCCAGTCGAAGCCGCGATTGCCTATGATGCCGCGGGCGCGGACGAGCTGTGTTTTCTCGACATTCAGGCCACCCATGAAAATCGCGGCACCATGTATGATCTGGCCCGTCGCACGGCCGAGCACTGTTTTATGCCGCTGACTGTTGGTGGCGGGGTGCGCACCACGGAAGATGTGCGCGCGCTTCTTTTGGCCGGGGCGGACAAAGTCAGTTTCAACTCGGCCGCCGTTGCCGACCCAAATGTGGTTGCGCGCGCTGCTGACAAGTTCGGCGCACAATGCATCGTCGTGGCGATTGACGCCAAAACCGTGGAACCCGGACGTTGGGAAATATTCACCCATGGTGGTCGCCGCGAAACCGGGATTGACGCTGTCGAATTTGCCCGCACCGTCGAAGCCAGGGGCGCGGGCGAAATTCTGTTAACCTCGATGGATCGTGACGGCACGCGCGCGGGGTTCAACCTGCCTCTGACGCGCGCGATATCCGATGCCGTGGGCATTCCCGTGATTGCCTCGGGCGGGGTCGGCACGCTGGATCATCTGGTGGAAGGCGTGACCGAGGGGCGTGCAAGCGCTGTGCTGGCCGCGTCGATCTTTCACTTTGGCGATTTTACCATTGGCGAAGCCAAAGCCCATATGGCCGCAGCCGGTATCCCGATGAGGATGACATGACAGATGTGCTGACCCGGCTTGCCGCAACGATTGACGCGCGAAAAGGCGCGGATCCGGACATGTCCTGGACCGCCAGATTGCTGGCCAAAGGCCCCGAAAAAGCCGCTGAAAAGTTCGGCGAAGAAGCGGTCGAGGCGATTGTCGAAGCGGTCAAGGGTGACAAAGCCCGTCTGACCGCCGAAGCCGCGGATGTGCTGTATCACCTGCTGGTTATGCTGGCCGCCCGCGATGTGACGCTGGATCAGGTCATGGACGAACTGGAACGGCGCGAAGGGCTGTCGGGCCTGGATGAAAAAGCGTCCCGCTGACCCGCGCCCGGTCGTCAGAACAGATCCACATCATTGCCGACAGGGGCTGGCACCGGTTTTGGCGCAGGCGCTTCTTCTTTCACCAGCTTCATTTGCGCCTGACCGTTCGCGGGCCAAAACCGCAAACGTCGCGCTTTGTCACCACCCAGACTTTCGGCATCGCAAGGTATGCCTTCAGATCGCAGATAGTCGCGGCCAAACTCGGCATTGCGCTGGCCAATATCGGTGCGCCCGCCCAGCATGGAACTGCCGCCGAAAATCTTGGCGCGCAACCGGGGACGCAGCGCGCCCAGCGGCATCATCCGGTTGATCAGCAAATCCATATCAACCGCGCCTTCGGACAACGAGTTCCCGCCACTGCGCGCATCCGGCAACAAAAGATGGTTCATCCCCCCCACACGCGCTTCGGGATCCCAAAGACAGATTGAGATGCAGGACCCCAGAATGGTCGTGATAATCATTTCGGGTTCGCGACCAACGGCATGCTGGCCTTGGGTGATGTAAACCAAACTCATGTCACTCTTTCCTCGCTTGTGCGGGCGGTTTGCGCCAGAATGCGCGGGCCGATTTCTGAAAGCGTCGCCACATCGACCGCCGCGCCCAGGTTGCGCGCCGCCCGCGGCATGCCGTCGATCACCGAGGACGCGCTGTCTTGCGCCAATGTGTAAGCCCCCGCTTCGCGCAGAACCAACATTGCATCAGCCCCATCGCGGCCCATGCCCGTCAAGATGACGCTGACCATTTGCGGCGCATGCGGCAGGGCTGACAGGAACAACTGATTGACCGCAGGCACATAGGGTTCCGTCCCTTCGCTGGGCACATGTTCAACCCGCAGCCTGTCGTGGCGCGCAAACCGGGTGTGGTGGTCACCACCGGGCGCCAGCATTACTTTCCCCGGGGCCAGTGCTGCGCCGTCTGTGGCAAGCCGCACGTCTGGCTGGCAGTTTTTATTCAGCCGTGACGCAAAGCTTTCCAAAAACGTGGCAGGCATATGCTGGGCAATCAGCGTTGGCGGGCAGTCGCGCGGGAACGTGGCCAGTACTGTCAAAAGCGCATCAACCCCGCCGGTTGAACTGCCAATAGCCACGACTTTGCCATTCCAGCGAAAAGACGGGGCGACAGGCGCATCCCCGACGACGATTGGCGCGGGACGCCGCGACCGGACGTTGCTGTTGGCCGCCATCAGGACGGTGTCGATTAGATCGGTTGCCCGGTTCTGTTTGCGCAGCTGGCCCAGATCAACACATTCGACCGCACCCAGCGCAAGCGCTTTCACCGCCTCGTTGCTTTTTTCCGTCGTCCGCGTCGACACCATCACCACCGGCATCGGGCGAAGCTTCATCAGCTTTTCCAGAAATTCCAGACCGCTCATCCGCGGCATGACGACATCAAGGGTGATAACATCGGGATTGGTCGATCGGATCAGCGTGCGCGCCTCATAAGGGTCGCCCGCTTCGCCAACAATTTCAATTCTGGGTGACGCGCTTAGCATCGAACGGATCAGCGCGCGGACCGACCGCGTGTCGTCAACGATGCAGACCCGTGTCGGGCGCGTAAGTGAGGATCGCTCAAGCATGAAAGTCGCCGGTGAAACTTGCACCGGTGATCTTTCATACGCGGCTTAAAAAACGGTTGATCCCGGTCTTAGCTGTCGAGGGCGAAACGCAGGTACAGCCCTTCGCAATAGATTTCGGCCGTCTCGCCGACATGGAACATCGTGTAGGACAAGGCGGTTTCGCGCAAACGCCGCACACCGGTCCGCGACAACAACATTGCTGCTTCGCGGTCGCGGTTCATGCCGTTCTTTTCATCCGAACAGATGATCTGGCGTGGCGACATCATAATTTCGGACGATGGCGCGCCTGCGCCAAACGCTCCGGGGGCGAAACACACGGGGTTGCTGTCTTCCTTGGTCGACAGGATCGCTTCGTCCAGTTGAATGCGCGTCAACCATTGTACCCGCAGATAGCGACCATCGCGCGTCAATACTTCGTCGCCCTTGCGCAATGCGGCGGCGGGCACATCGCCAAAGGACGTGCGCACGCGGGTCATCGGCGCCAGTCCCGGCAGCGGCCAGGCTTCCAGCCCGTCCTGTCGTACGGCCGTCCGGGTTGTCAGTTCGCGCTGTGCGACGACAAGTTCTTCCTTGGTTTTCGAAATCTGCGCGGCGCGCTGCATCTGTCGGGCGCGTTCCGCTTTTGAATCCTGCGCCGCGTTTCTGATTTTCTTGAACGCACCGCGAATGCCAGCGGTTACATCAGCGTCAGTTTCACTCCAGGTACTCATACCACTACCTCGTCACACAATTTGACCGCTTGCGCGGCGTCGCACACATTGAGGGACAAGGTGAAAGAGCCTTTTCCCAAGCGTCCAACCGGATGACAGCGCACATCGCCAAATCACACCCAATCGGCGCGCCGTTACACAGCAGACCCCTGCAACCGTTATATCAAAATTCACCAGCTTTTGGGGAATTTATGGGCATAAGCCGACAATTTGTACCCGGTTGTTTCGCAGCGCCGAACAGTTTCGGGTGTTTCTGTCAAACACAGAAAGAAACCGATACAATGCGCCAAACCGCGCGCATGGATCGCGTAACGTCAGACCGCCGGTTCGTGGCAGGTACTCTTTGCCGCAAACCAAGACAAAGGACGCATCGGACGATGATGCCAGATCAAAATTTGATCGCCTGCCCGGTTTGCGACGCGCTGTATCACGTCGCGCCAGGCACCGGGCTGACATGCAAAAGATGCCACACCGCGCTCATCGTTGCCGAGAAACGCGCGGGCGTCGCGCTTTTGGTCACGACGCTTTTGTCCGTGATGCTTGTTTTTGGCGCTGTCAGCCTGCCGTTTCTCAGCATCACGCGCTTTTGGATCACCAGCGAGACAACATTGGTCGGGGCGGCTTTCGCCTTTGATCCCCCCCTTCTTATCCTTTCGCTGGCTGTTCTGGCCTTGGTCCTGTTGTTGCCCACAGCTCGCCTTCTGTTGACGCTTTATGTTGTTACACCGCTGGTGCTAGCGCGCGCGCCCTGGCCCCGGGCCGCAACCGCCTATCGCTGGTCGGAAAGCCTGAGACCCTGGTCCATGGCCGAAGTGTTCGCCATTGGCTGTGGCGTGGCCTTATTGAAGATCGCCGATATGGCCGAGGTGACATTCGGACCGGCCTTCTATCTTTTCGCCGCGCTTGTCATCACGCTTTGGGTGCAGGACCGCATGGTCTGCCGATACGGCATCTGGCGGGCGCTTCGGGCATGAACGATAGTGTCACTGCAAAATCACAAGGGCTGGTTGGCTGTCGGCGGTGCGCTCGTGTCTGGCCGATTGCAACAACACGCTGCGGGCTGTGCGGCGGACGCATGAACAGCCGAACCCGTCGCAGCCTGACATGGGTCTGGATTTGGTGGGGTTTGGGCGTGCTGGCTTATATCCCCGCCAATCTTATGCCGATGCTTAAGACGCGTCTTTTGTTTGCCGTCAGCGACGACACCATTCTGGGTGGCGCGTATAAGCTGGCCGAGCACGGCTCGCCTGGCGTGGCGGCGGTGATTGTTCTGGCGTCTCTGATCATTCCGGTCGCCAAATTCGCAGCCATCGCGTGGCTGGCCCTGACCGTTCAGATGGGGCGTCGGTCCCATCCGAACAGGCGACACCGGCTTTTTAAAACGGTCGAACGTATCGGGCGCTGGTCAATGGTCGATGTTTTCGTCGTCGCCATTCTGGCGTCACTTGTTCAGTTTTCGGTGCTGGCCACGGTGACGCCAGGACCGGCGGCCCTGGCGTTTGCTGTGTCTGTGATCTGCACGATGTTCGCCGCCCTCAGCTTTGACAGCCGCATGATCTGGGATCTGGACGAACCGGCAGATGGCTAGCCCGAAAGCGCAATCACCTTGCCACTGTCCAGCAACCCGCCCCATCGCAACTGCGAAATTGGATAGACGTCGTCCTGGACCAAGCTGTCCTGACCGAAATCGGGTTCGAACACCTTCAATCGTTCGGCTGTGCGCGCGGCATCATCCATATGCGCTGTGGCACCATAGAGCACGGTCAGGTGACGCAAGGGCGGTCGGGCGCCATGCGCCATCGCCTGCGCATCTTCGGCCTTTTGCAAAGCGTCGGTCTTGTGGCCCGTCAGCGCAGCCGTCAGACATTGGCCAAAGTCCCACCAATGCCCGAACAGCGACCCCGAGCTCATTTTTTGAGCGCGCAGGGCCAATGCATGAGCTTCCTTGATTTCACCCGCATATAGCTTGGCCGTTGCAAGACTGTTCCAGGCCAAGGGATTGGCCGGGTTCAGGCGGACGCTTCGGCGGGCCAGTTCCATGCAGACATTCACGTCTTTGTCCAACACCAGCCGGGTATTCGCGACAGCGGCGACGACCATTGAATTCATCGGCTCGCGTTCCATCGCCAGAACGGCCAGCCTGCGCGCTTCGTCGGGCAGGTTTTCAGACCGGCCTTCGTGCTTTTCGACATATTGGATGACGCGCAACTGCGCCCGCCAGGCCGACGCCAACGCGCCCGCGCCCAGGTCTTCGGCCTTGGTTAGCATTTGATCTGCTTCCACCAGGCTTTCGGGCTTTAGCGTAAAAATGCGCCGGATGGCCAAACGTGTCAGCAGGTTTGGATCGCGAATATCCCGAATGTCAGTCACATGGCCGGTCATCGCTTCGGCCAAAGAATCGATCAGCTGATTGCCGAGCGATACGATATGCAGATCCTCAACCGGCGGCGCGCCGCGCAACTGGGTCGAGGTCATGCCCGACCAGACCAGCGTTTCCGGGACGCCGTGGCGGACGCGCGTGCGCAACCCCACCGTCGCACCTTCTCCGCGATACGCCTGAACTTCCACGCGGAAGGCGTTCGGATCGGCTGATTTTCCATCGATCCGCACTTCGGCTGACAGTGTTTCGCGCATTGAACGCGCGACACAATCCACGAAGACATCTTCGATCAATCCCAAATCGCTGTTTTTGGCGCTGAGCGGTTGGAACAGAACCACCGGGCGCGCCGGAATGATGCGCGGGATATGCGCATCTGCGATGACCGTTTCCTGCGGTTCGGGGACCGGTGGCTTGCGGTAATGCTCCAGCCAATCCCCGACCCCGTGATCGCCATCGATCAATTGGATGCCTTCCAGAAACTCGGCCCCATCCGCGCCCGGGACAAGCCAGACATGTTTAAGGTCAAGCGTCACACTACGGCGATCCGCCACGAGCGCGGCGCGGTGATCGCCAAGCGATCTGCGAATTTCGCTCAGCGCCTGACGCAGGCTGGTAGAGGCCTTGCTGGCATCCTTACCCGGCCATAGACGTTTCTGAAGCCACAGGCGGCCACGACCGCCTGTTTCGCTTGTTGCCAGCAAGGCCAGCAGCGTTTGTGATTTCGCGCTTTTCGGCGCGAAGTTCGTTCCATCGGCGTCTTCCAGGCGGAAGCGCCCATACATGTACATTGTCAATTTTGCGTTTAGCAGCACCATTTCGACCCCTCGGGCATTGCTCACTCGTAAAGTGCAACATGTATGGCGGAATTTTTCAAGAAATTGGCCGGATTTGCGAAGTGTTAATCTTCCGTTAATTCGTGATCGGCCGCTTGCGAGGCGCAACTGAACCCGTCCAGAGTGTTCTCAGTGGGATGCGAGGGAGTTTAGGAATGCCATCACAAAGCCAAGCCCAGAACGGTTTTCTGAGTGGATTACGGCAGGTTACCGGCATACCGACCCTGTTTTTGGGGAAAGTTCACCGCACCTGACGTGATTGTATCACCAGTACATTTTTAGCACGCAATGGGTCGGTGGATCGTGACCACCGACCCGCTTTATTTTTCAACGAAATCAGCGATTCTCTATCAGCAGCGTTTCAATCAGCGGCACACCATCGACCGCCAGAGCGTGATGATCATTGGTATTCAGCGACACCGACACTTGCACCTGGCCCGCAGGCAGTGCGGCAATGTGGAACCAGTCGCCGTACACACGCGCGCGTTTTTCGCCATTGATGTAAAGATGCGCATGGCCTTCGCCGTCCTTATGGGTCGCCCCTGCATTGGCGGCGGCAAAGGTAAAATTCCAGGTTTGGATATGCAGGTTCCACCCTGTTTCCGGGTCTTTCACAACGCTCAGCTTCAAGCCCGGCGCACCAGGCCCCGCTGGCACCGAGACGACCGTTTCGTGGTTGTGGGCCGAATGGTCCACCTCACCCACCGTCAGGTCGTGGTCCATTGCTGGCTGGTCCGCGCCCAGCCAAAAGCCAATCCCGCCCCCAAAGGCCAGCCCGATGATCAGGAAAGCAACCGCGCGCATCATGGCGTCAGAAAAGACAATTCGCTGCGATCCCGCAAGGCTCAGTTTGTCGCGCGCGCCAGAAGATAGGTGTCCATGATCCATCCATGGTCGGCCCGCGCATTGGCGCGACGCTGCATAATATCGCCGGCCACCTCGCCCAGCGCGCCTGTGACCAGCATCTGATTGTCCATGCCCAGAAAAGCGCCCCACCAGATCTGAACGCCTGTCGGATCAAGCGTTTGAAAGCTGCATTCCCCGTCCAGCAGAACCGCGACACGCTGAGCGGTGTCGGGCCAACCGCCGTCGCGCAGCTGGCGCCCTGTGGTGATCACGACTGGCCCGTTCACCGTGTTCAACGGGATCGCATGAGCGGCGGTCAAAGCCTGCAGCGCGGTGATGCCGGGAATGACGCGGCAGGCCGGCCGCGGTGTCAGCCGGGCGGCAATGCGAAGCGTGGAATCGTACAGCGACGGATCCCCCCAGACCAGCAAACCCACATGCCGCGTGCCCGGTGGGACTGCCTGTCGCCAGACAGCCGCAATCCGGTCGTGCCAGTCATCCACGCGCTGTGTGTAATCGCCCGTCTCATCGCGCACCGGCATGTCAAATTCGACCACCGGTGTGTCCGGGGCATGGGTTGCCAAAAGGATGCGCCTGAGGTCGGCCAGATCATCTTTGCCGGTGCCTTTGCGCGGGATCAGGACCAGATCGACCCCACGCATGGCGTCGATCCCGGCCAGCGTGACATGATCAAGACTGCCCGTCCCGATGCCGATAAGGGTAAGCTGTTCCATAAAGGAAGGGCGCCCGCAGGCGCCCTGATCCGATCTATTGAGCGCGCGCGTAAAGCCGGTCGTCGACTGCCGCACTGCCTTCAAGATTGCGCATCGTCTTGGCCGTGGCCAGTACAGCGATATCGACAATCGGTTCGATCACGATGACCAGAAGATAAGCCGCCCCAAAGGTCGCAACCGACGCAAAGGTTTCAGCACCGACGCCCTGACCGTAAAAGACCCAGAACGCGACCCAGGCGATCACCCCGCCCTGATAGGCAGCGGACAGTTTCAGAACCTCGGCATAGTCCAGATCGACATAGGCCTTGCCCGCCGGGATAACCCGCTTGGCCAGCGCATGGATGGCGAACATCGGCACAAGCAACGTGGTGACGTTGACGAAATACATCGGCATATCGCTGGGCGCGAACAAAAGCCCTTGAAGCCCAAGCCCGGCGGCCAGCCCGAAGGCGGCAGGCCCGACGCCCAGGATCAGCAACAATGTCGTGCCAAGGATGAAATGCACTTCGGACACGCCAACCGGGAAATGCGGCAGGACTTCAAAGAACACAAACGTGCCAATCGCCGCCAGAGCAGCCCTCAGCG
The DNA here is from genome assembly GCA_937924905.1 of uncultured Paracoccaceae bacterium. GTDB lineage: Bacteria > Pseudomonadota > Alphaproteobacteria > Rhodobacterales > Rhodobacteraceae > JAJDOD01. Next base: position 69,357 of record CALDUK010000021.1, read on the forward strand.
CGAACGACCCGACATTGCGCCGCTGGATGTCTTCAAATGCCAGTTTGGCCCCATAGCCCAACGATGCCGCCGCCGTTCCAACGGCCAGAGCCATTTTCGCACCGTCCACGATACCCGGTTCGATATGCATATTTTCTCTCCTCTGTCCGCCCCGCCGGCGACGCTGTTGGGCCGGTGTCCCGGCATAAAAATTGCGACGCAGGTTTCCTGGCTTGTGGGTCCGTGCCCTGTCCTGTCCTTCCCAGCCGGTTGGCCAGTGGTTCATGCAGGCAGGCTCGCCACGTACAGTTGCGGGGGCAGCCGGGGCTTTGAACCCCGTTCCCTTGACGTCAGCTATAGGTGTGAAGCCCATGACCCGCACTGTCAAGAAGCCGCAGCGTCAGGCGAGGCGGCATTCGCGACACCGCCACCGGCCAGTTTCCGCCTGCCATCCGGGCCGGGCCAAACAAGCTTAACGCGTTTTTAAGGCCCCGTCGTCATGCAACCCCAAAGCTGCAATCTTTGGATGGCGTGATGAGCGACGACACGATCAACGGCGGGGCAGGCAACGATACGATCTTTGCGGGTATCGGCGACGACATTGTCGCCGGCGGGATCGGCGATGACCTGATCTTTGGCGGCGATGGGCTGGACACACTGGCGGGCGAGGATGGCAATGACAGCTTGCATGGCGGGGCCGGGGCTGACGCCCTGACCGGCGGCGACGGCAACGACACCTTGGATGGCGGTGACGGGGCCGATACGCTGGACGGCGAAGATGGCGCGGACCGCTATATCACGGATGGTTTCGACACCATATCAGACAGCGGCAGCAGCGGGCAGGACACGGTCGATATCGGTGTGACGACTGGCGTGACAGTCCTGGCCTCGGCGCTGGTTGGCATTGAACGGATCAACAGCCTGTCGGGCAGTGACCAGATCTCGGCCGCCGGGATGAACCTGGCCTATATCCTCAGCGGCGCGGGCGGATCTGACACGCTGGTTGGTGGCCTGTTGTCAGACACGCTTTTGGGCGGCAATGACAATGACAGCCTGTCGGGCGGGGATGGCAACGACCATCTGTTAGGTGGCAGTGGCAATGACACGTTTCTGGGCGGTGCGGGCAATGATCAGTTCTTCATCGGTGAAAGCGGCGATGTCGTCACCGAAGGGGGCAGCGGCTATGATGTGGCGTCTATCAACAACGCCGGTGGCGTCAGTCTGTCGGTCAGCGCCTGGGCGGGCGTGGAACGCATCAACGGATTTACAGGCCCTGACGCAATCACGGCAGCAGGTGGCTCGATCAGCGTTGTTCTGACGGGTGGCGACGGGGATGATACACTGACCGGCAGCGCCGTAAACGACACACTGATTGGCGGCGCAGACGATGACAGCCTGTTCGGCGGCGCGGGCCATGATCAACTGCTTGGTGGCACCGGCAATGACACGTTCAGCGGCGGCGATGGCAATGACGTGTTCTTCATCGGTGAAAACGGCGATGTCGTCAGCGACGGGGGCGATGGCACCGACACGGTTGTGATCAACGCCGTCTCTGGCGTAAGCCTGTCGGTCGGCACCTGGGCAGACATCGAACGGATCAACGGGTTTGACGGCAATGATGCGCTTGATGCCACAGGCGGCACGCAATCTTTGACGCTGGCGGGGGGCGCGGGCAATGACACGCTGACCGGGTCGGGCGCCAATGACATTTTGCTGGGCGGCACCGGCGCAGATCGTCTGAACGGCGGCGGCGGCGATGACGAAATTCAAGGTGGCACAGGCAATGACACCTTCACCGGTGGCGCAGGCGATGATGTGTTCTTCATCGGCGAAAGCGGCGATGTCGTCACCGATGGTGGCTCAGGCCATGATGTTGCGGCCATCAATACCGCCAGCGGGCTTGACCTTGCGCTGGCCACCTGGGCCGGCGTCGAACGCGTGACGGGCTACCTGGGCAACGACACGATTGACGCCACCGGTTATGGCGAAGACATCACGCTGGCGGGCGGCGCGGGCCATGACGTGCTGACAGGCGGGTTGGGCAATGACACCACCTATGGCGGCGCGGGCGACAATGACATGCGCGGGGCCGCAGGCGATGACGCGCTGATCGGTGGTGCCGGCGATGACAGCCTGACAGGCGGGGCCGACAATGATTTTCTGATGGGGCGCGCCGGCAATGACGTTTTCTTTTTCGACGACGGATTCGGGCGCGATGTGATCCGGGATTTCTCGAACGGGCCCGACCGGATCGACTTTACCCTTCACAGCCAGGTGGCGGGCATGTCCGATCTGTCCGTTGCGCAGGCGGGTGCCAACACACTTATTACGCTGGCCGCCGGCGGCAGCGACCGCATCACGCTTGTCGATGTCACCGCGACCGATATCGGCAACGAAGACTTTTTGTTCTAAGGGGGCATAGCCTTGTTCGAAGCGCGCAGAACGCCGTTTTCACGTCTTACCCAATGGCGATCATGGTGGCGCACAACACCGACGCGCCGGCAGATCAAGGCCATGTCTGCCTTTGTCGACGACGCCTTCTATCTTGCTACCTATTCTGATGTCCGCGAGGCGGGTCTCAGTCCCGTACAACACTATGCGCGCTTTGGCTGGCGTGAAGGGCGTGACCCTTCGCCAGTGTTTTCAACCAACGGATATCTGCAAACCCATGGCCAGCTTGCAAAAACCGGGACCAACCCGCTTTTGCATTTTTTGGAAACAGGCGCAAACCCTGCCACGCCCGACGCCCGACTTGCTGATGAAGCCCGGCTGATCGCACCCGAATTTGACGCCGAGTTCTATTGCCGAACCTATCGCCTGAGCGACGAGACCGACCCGGTGCAACACTATTGCCGCACCGGCTGGCGCTTGGGGCACGACCCCGCGCCCACGTTTTCAACCCGCTATTATCTAAGCGACAATATCGACATCCGCGAAAGCGGCGTGAACCCGTTCTGGCACTATCTGGCCGCCGGGCGCGACGAAGGCCGAAGCCCGCGCCATCCGGGCGGCTGGCAATACGAGGTGATTGCAAATCTTCAATCGCTGGACGCCATGAAAACCCACTGGGTCCGAAACAGCGCACCACCCGAACTGCAAACGCAAGATGCTCTGGCTGCGCGGCTGCGCGCCGGGCAAAAAGGCCAGGCTACTCTGATCAGTTTTGGCCATGACAACTATCTGACCACCCCGGGCGGCGTTCAGTTTTGCATCGCGATGGAAGCCCGCCGCGCGGCCGAGCGTGGGTATGACTATCTAAACATCCACCCCTACCAACCGTTGCCGACGCTGGCCGCCCGCGACGCTGATCCGGTGATGTCGGTTCTGTTGAATGGCGACGCCTTGGGCCATGCCCGTATGTCAGTGCTGACCAAAGCCATCGCAGCCGCCGGATTGCCCGACCCCCGCCTGATTTGTCACCACCTGATGGGCCACGCCCCAGAACAAATAGCAGCGCTTGCCCACGCCTTGTGCCAGACCGCGTGCCATTTCTGGCTGCATGACAATTTCTCGGTCTGCACCAGCTATGCGTTGCAACGCAACAACGTCGCCTTTTGCGGCGCGCCAAAAGCAACGTCCAACGCCTGCACCATTTGTCTGTATGGCCAGGAACGACGCGACCAGGCTCAGCGCATGGCACTGTTTTTCGACGCGCTTGATATCGACGTGATCGCGCCATCCCAGGGGGCGTTGTCCTTCTGGCAGGACAAAAGCGGGCTAGCCGCCCGTTCTACCCAAGTTATGCCCCACCTCACCCTGCACCCCCAACCCGACCCGGCACCGCCGACACCGGCGCGCGAACTGCGCATTGCCTTTCTGGGCGCGCCCCTGCCCCACAAAGGCTGGCCAAGCTTTGAACGATTGCACGCGGCGCTGGCGTCCGACCCCGCCTATCGGTTCTGGCTGTTCAGCACAGAAACCACCGGGCTTGATATCGACCGCGTGCCGATCCATTGCACACCCGACAATCCGACGGCGGCCATTGATGCGCTGAAAGACGCAAAAATCGACCTGGTGCTGCACTGGGCCAGTTGCCGCGAAACGTTTTCCTTCTCAACCTTCGAAGCCATCGCCGCCGGGGCTTTCGTGATCACCAATCGCGGCTCGGGCAATGTGGCGGCCACGGTTCAGTCGACACAAAGCGGGCTGGTGTTGGACACGGAAGACGCGCTGATGACTGCTGCTTGCGACGGCACGCTGGCGCGTCTGGCGACCGAGGCACGCGACCGGCGCCGCAAACAAACCTATGCCATCACCCACAGCGATTTCACGCTGGCCTGTCTGAGAGAAAAGGCCGCCGCCGCATGAGTGTTCACGCCTTCACCAGCTTTTCGTTCAGCTATCTCAATCGCGCACGCGTGCTGGCGCGAACATTGCGCGACCACCACCCGGACTGGACCATCTGGGCCGTCGTGACCGACATCTGCCCCCAGGCCGCCGCGCTGGACTGGACCGAAGAAGACTTTGACCGCGTGCTTTTCCCCGCCGATCTTTTCGGCGACACAGCCGAACCCTGGTTGTTTGCCCATAACGTGGTCGAAGCCTGCACCGCCGTCAAAGGTGCGGCTGCCTGCCATATTCTGGATCAGGCCGATTGCGACAAGCTGATGTATTTCGACCCTGATATCGCAGTGTTCAACTCACTGACCCCCGTGGTCGACCTGTTGGACAGCCATTCCATCATCCTGACCCCTCATCAAACCGCGCCCGCTGGCCGGTCTGAACGCCAGAATATCATGGACAACGAACTGTCGTCCTTGATGCACGGCACATACAACCTTGGTTTTATTGCCTTTTCTGACACAGAAGAAGGCCGTCGCTGCACCAGTTGGTGGGACGAACGGTTGCGCGACTGGTGCCATGACCGCAAAGACATCGGCGTCTTCGTCGATCAGAAATGGTGCGATTTGATCCCGTGCTTTTTCGACAATGTCAAAATTCTGCGCGACCCCGGCTATAATGTCGCCAGTTGGAACCTGTCGCACCGCACGCTTGTTCTGGATGACGCAGGCCAAATTCGGGTCAATGGCCACCCGCTTCGGTTTTTCCATTTCACCAAACTGGGCCCCCAGGGCGACGCGATGACCCAACGCTATGCGGCGGGCAACACCGAGGTGTTCGAACTTTGGTTCTGGTACAAAGCCCAGATTGAAAACGCCACAGACCCGCGCATCCCAAAGGGCTATTGGCACTATGGCACCTTTGACAATGACACGCCCATCCCAGATACGGTCCGGCGCCTGTACCGCGACCGCAAAGACTTGCGCGCGGCCTTCAAAAACCCGCGCCAGGTGGAAGACGGATTCTTTGCCTGGCTGCATGCCGAAACCGACCTGATGCACGGCGGGGCGGGATAATGGCGCAAAAACATTTTGTAATCGTTTACCAATTCGGCAAAGTCGCCAGCACCGCGTTGGTGAAAACTCTGAACACGCACCCGGAAATTGACGCGCATCAAAGCCACTTTCTGGGCGAAGATGCGCTGAAACGCATGGTTGTGAACGCCACCGGCCCCACCCATTCGGCCTATTTCCGCAAACACATGATCGGCCAGTTGAACGCCAATCTGGACCTGACCTATCAGATGAACCGGGCACGGCTTGGCCATGACGGGCGGCGCCTGACCATCCTGTCGCTATCGCGCGCACCGCTTGACTGGTTCCGGTCCTCGATCCAGCAGGATATCGAAGGCCACCTGCCCGATCTTCTGGCCCTTGGCCAAGGGGCAAATCAGGCCGACAGGCTGCGCGACGGTCTTGACCAGATGCTGGACCGCGTCGCGGCACTTTTGGCAACCCACGGTGGCGTCGCGACAATTGCAAGCGACCTGATCGCCTCGGGCGCGCGCCCGCTTTTGACCCAATTGAAGGGCGAGCCGGACTTTATCAAAACCATGCTGCTGCAAGCCCTGCGCCCGGTCGTCTGGTTCGAAGACCATTTTGCCAGGTGCTTTGACCTTTCGCTGGACGACATCCACCGGGAAGATGGCTTCTGGCTTCGGACAACCCGGCAAACCACATTCATTCTCTTGCGCTATGAAGACATCGCCCAAACCTTTGCGTCCGCCATGGTGGCGGCAAATCTGCCGGCCACCGGCCCAATGATCCGCGCGAATGACAGCCGCGCCAAACCGTTCGCCCAGATCATAAAGGCCGCGTTTGACACCGAACACGCACACCAACTGGGCGCCCTTCTGGCCCAATCCGACTATGCCCGGCATTTCGGCTATACCAAAGCCCCCGCGCAAAATGCCAAGACAACGGGTGCGTCAAAAAGAAATAGGGAAATGGTGGTGCCCCCACACGGACTCGAACCGCGGACCTACTGATTACAAATCAGTTGCTCTACCAGCTGAGCTATAGGGGCGCCCGGCGTCTCTCTAGCAATCTGGTCACGGTCGGGCAAGACCATGACGCGTTTAATTCTCTGCTCTTTTCCTGACCCCGACACCGACCTAATGTTGCACCGAAGGGTCGACGCAAAGATCGACAGACGGGGCTGATGCAAGTTGTTTTCCATCTGGGCGCACATTTCACCGATGACGGGCTTCTGATCCGATCCATCTTGCGCAACCGCGCGCGGCTGGCGACCGAAGGCATCATCGTTCCCGGGCCCAGCCGGTACCGCGAATTGCTGGGGGATCTTTCGACAAAACTGCGCGGAGCCCCGGCGGATGCAGACACCGAACAGATGATCCTTGACGCAATCTGCGACGATGACAGCGCCGACCGGATTGTGCTGTCCAGCGACAACTTCCTTTGCCGCCCGCAGGTGGCGCTTGGCCAGGATGGGCTTTACCCCAAAGCGAACAAATCCGCCTGGTTGCGCAACTGCCTGCCCCGCCATGACGTCAGCTTTGCAATGGCGATCCGCAGCCCGGCCACCTTTGTGCCCGAAATCGCCGCTGCGTCCAGGAACGCGCCCATTGCCATTGAAAATCTGCCTTTGGGCGACCTGCTCTGGTCAGATGTGATTGCGGATATCACCAGCGCCAATCCCGGCGCGGACATGATCGTCTGGTGTCACGAAGACACCCCGTTCATCTGGTCCGAAATCATCCGCGAAATAACCCAGCACGACCCGTTCACCGAACTGGACGGCGAATTTGACATGCTGGACACCATTATGACCGGCGACGGCATGACACGGCTGCAAGAGTTTCTAGAAACCCGCGGCGTGTCCGATCAATTCAAACGCCGCCGCGCGGTTTCTGCATTTCTCGAAGCCCATGCCATCGACGAAGAAATCGAAGCTGAAATCGACCTGCCCGGCTGGACCGAAGACACGATCGAACAACTGACCGAGCTGTACGAAGAAGATGTGTCTCGCATCGCCTCTATGGCCGAGGTAACTTTCGTCTCGCCTTGAGGCGACCTTGCCCATCCTCAGAACGAGGTCGGCCACCCCAGCCAACGCGAAAACACCGTGCCGCCGCCCGGCACAACCGACCGCTTGCGGGACGTATGGATCAACAATGGCATCGGCCAGAACACGCGGGACATCGGGCGCGGCTGCATCGTTGAAAGCTTGCGTTTTTTGCGCAGGATCGCCCGGCCAAAGAAACGCGGCGCGTCTTTCAGCACGCTGTCGCGCCGCTTTTGCGGTGACAACAGGCGCAGTCCAAGCCGGTCTGACAGCAAAAATGCGCCACCGCCCTGTCCCGGTGCAATTGTCAGAAACCTCGGATGGTCCTTTAAAACGCTTGGCGCGTGATCACGCGGGGTCGGCACTTTGAAGGACTGGCTTGGCAGGTTCACCGGCAACGCGCCGCTGCTGTCAAACGCCTCGGTCGCAATCCGCACCGCATTCAGCGGTTTGTACGTGGCCCGCACCACCACCAGACTGGCACCTTCGGCCACCCTCGCCGCATAAGCCTCGGCCGCATCTTCAGGCACAAGAGCCTGCACCATGCGCGCCTTGATCGCCGCGTCGGTGTCCCCGTCGCGCGCCGCGACAAGCGACAGGACATAGCCCGGAAACCCGGCCCGCATCAGCCGGTCGCGCATGCCGCGCGCCGCATGTTCAGTTTGGTAAAGCCGCGAAAGAACTGTTGTCATCCAACCTCCACCGATTTGTGGTCTGTCTCAACCAGAGAACGCTTCGTCCTCCGCGATACAGCCACAAAAGCGGCGAGAAGCAGAAAGACGATTTCGATACCGAACACATAGTTATAGGGCGCGTGGGCGGAAAGTCCGCCCAAACCGGGCATTTGAACGATGATATCCCGCACAATCCCGGCCAAAGCCACACCGATCCCAGCGCATGTCGCCTGCACCGCACCCCAGGTGCCCAGCGCCAGACCGGTGCGATTGCCAGGCGCCATCCGAATGGTCGCGGTCAGTGTTGCGTGCCCAAACAGCCCGGCCCCCAGACCCGTGGCAAATGTGCCCGCAAGAAACAGCGGAAGGCCACCCATTTGGCTGGCCAGTATAATCGCCAGAAAGCCCGGAATGCCGATCAACGCGCCCAGCCGCCCCAGTTGAACGGCTGATCCCGACCCGCCCAGAACGCGGGACGCAATTCCAAAGCCGACCAACGTGCCACCTGCCAAAAGCGCGGTCAGCCGGGTAGTTTCGGCAACCGACAACCCCAGCGCCTGTCCGCCGTAAGGCTCCAGCAGAACATCGGCCATGCCGAAACCAAAGGTGCCAAGGCCGATCATCACCATCAGCCGCATCATGCCCGGGCGCGCCACCAAACCGCGCCAGGCTTCGGCAAAAGGCACGGCTTTCTGCGTTTCCATCACCTGCGCACGCGCACGGTCGCGGGGTTCTTGTTTCCAAAGGGCAATCAGGTTCAAGGCGATGGTCAGAACCGCTGTCCCCTGAATAACCTGGATCAAACGGCCGGGTGTATACGTGTCCAGCAAAGCGCCATAGACAAGCGCGCTTGCAACCATACCGACCAGCAGCATGACATACATCAGCCCCACGACTTTCGGCTGATCCTCGTCGCGCACCAAATCAGTGGCCAGTGCCAATCCAACGGTCTGCACCACATGCACACCCGCCCCCACCAGCAAAAATGCCAAAGCGGCAGACGACAGGCCAATCCAGCGCGGCGCATCAATCGCTTCGCCATAGCCCGACAAAACCAAAAGCGCGAAGGGCATGATGGCAAAGCCACCGAACTGATACATCGTGCCTTTCCAGATATACGGCACCCGCCGCCATCCCAAAGCTGACCGATGCTGATCCGACCGATGCCCGATCAAGGTGCGGAAAGGCGCAAACAAGAGCGGCAATGCCAGCATCACGGCCACCAATGTCGCCGGTACGTCAAGTTCGACGATCATCACGCGGTTCAGTGTGCCGACCAGCAAAACCAGCGCAGCGCCCACCGTGATTTGAAACAATGAAAGCCGCAGCAGGCGCGACAAAGGAACATCCTCGGTCGCGACATCCGCAAACGGCATATATTTCGGCCCGACCGAAGCCAGCTTTCTCAGAGCAAATGCTTTATAGTCAAAAGCCATCGAGCCTTCCAATGCCCCGACCGCCCCCGATGGGGGGGCGGCCGAGTGTCGGGGACAAAGCCCTATAGACCTCCGTACAGACCGAAGGGCCTGCCCGGATTTAGTTGGACGCCATTACGTCCGGCTGCAGGATCGCGCGCGCTGTTGTGCCATCGGGCAGAACAATCGTCACTTCCTTGGCCCCGTCACTTTTGGGAAGAACGAACGAGGCATTCGACACCTCGGCTTCGTCATTCGTCAGCAGCGACGCCGCTTGCATATCGCCCGAGCCAAGTTCCTTCCCTTGCAGGAAGTCATCCACCCAGGATGTGTTGGTCAGCACGGCGACATGCACCGCAAAAGACCCAACTGCGACACCGGTGAGGAACAAAGGCACCCCAACGGTCGGCTTAACCACCAGCCACATTTTTGCATTGTTCATGGTGTGCTCCCCCTATCCAAGCCACGGTGTCGACACGGCGACAAGAATGTGGGCCAAAAGAGCGATAGCACCAAAGACGCGCGTGCCATCGATCAGGTAGCTGTGCACCTCTTCGGCCTCGCGCAAGGTCAGGCCTGTTGGCCAAACTTTATCAGGATCGTCGGACATTTCACCGATCTCCTCGTTAGTTGCGTTCGAAGGAGCACCTGCACACCTGTACCGTTCTACAGAATGCACGCGTCTCCCCAACCGGCGGGCACGATCGGTACGATCACTGTGACAATTTTGGTTTACACATTCAACAACAAATATATTGAATCTGTCAGATTTTTCGGACGATCACGGCACGCCAGCGCGCAAAACCGATTGAATACGCCCAAAACCCGCGTCCTGACGACCGGCGCTTGCCCGCCAATTGGGCGAACCCGCAAATCGCAGCAGTCGCGACCCGGAATCTCGCGAAAATTGGCGCCGCCCGCGCCAAAGGCGCTGAAAATGTAGGGCGGTGACGTTACGAGAAATTAACTTTAAGTATTTGTTAATAAACAAAAGTTTCGCATGCGAAACTTTTGACTGGCGGCATCACATCCCAAGCGCCTGCTTATACATATCCAGAACAGCTTCTTCTTCGGCAATGTCATCCTTGTCGCGCCTGCGAAGCGCGATCACCTTGCGGATCACCTTCGTGTCGTACCCCCGCCCCTTGGCTTCGGCCATCACCTCTTTTTGCTGATCCGCGATATCGCGCTTTTCAGCCTCCAGCCGCTCAAAACGCTCGATGAACTGGCGCAATTCATCCGCCGTGACGCGGTAAGACTGCTCGGTGACGCTGTCGTCCATGGGGGGCTTCCTTCTATTTTGAAGCGTGTCGATATCGCCCCCGCCTGATCATCGCAAGGGTTGAAGTGGACTGGCGCAAACGATACCCGGCACCCGAACGACCAAGGGGCACGTCAATGGAATACCTGATCTGGATCGGAGCAGTGGTGACACTGGCAGGGCTTGCCGGGCTGATCTGGTGCATTCTGAAAGTCCAGCACGCACGCAAAAAAGGGCTGGAAGACAGTGCGTTAAAGGCCGAGCTTCAGAAAGTCGTCGCTTTGAATCTTGGCGCGCTTCTTTTGTCGGCGGTCGGGCTGATGATGGTGGTCGTGGGAATCATGCTGGCCTGATCAGCCAGGGTCGCCCCCGGTGAATTTGCCGTCGCTTTCACCCAGCGATTTCAGCGTACGCGACGGCGCGGCCAACCGGTTTGTCACCGCTGCCATTTTGCCCAGAACATCCGCGACACGCGTCAGCCCAACCAGATCAGCGGCAAACATCACGCCGCCTGTCCGGCGCGCAAAGCCCAGACCGTGGACCGCCACCATATCAATGTCTTCCGCCCGCTTGGCGATTCCCTGATCCAGCGCCTCGGCCCCGGCCCCGGCCATAGCCGCGACACAACGCACGCGGATATCGCCGTCTGACAGGTTCTGCGGCTCAGTCTCTTTGGCCGCACGGTCGGCGTCGATCATCTTTTCAATCTCGGGGTCAACAACGCCCGCCGAACCGCGACGTTCATAGGTGTAATACCCCCGGCCCGTCGCCAGCCCCAGACGCCCGGTCGACACCAGAACCGGATCAATCCCACCGCCGCGCACCCCTTCCAGACCGGACGGCGCCGATTGGCGCTTGATGCCAGTCAGATCGCGCCAACCGAACGACCCAAAGGGCAAACCCCAGTCTTTCAAAGCCGCGTCAATCTGCTGAAGGCTTGCACCGTCTTCCAGACACAGATCCGCCGCCGCATGCAGCGCTTCGAGAATCTGTGTGCCAATCGCCAGCCTGCTGGGCGCGACCTCGACGATCAGTCGGTCCAGCTTGCGCGCCAAAGCACGTGCGGTCGAAACGGCGCGCGGGCCGGTGTCATCCGTAACGGCAAGTTCGACCAGACGGTTCTTTCGCACGCCCGGGAAAAAACGCATGCCCACCACATCCGCCGCCCGTCCGGTTGTGCGCGCGACGGTGCCGATATCCACGCCCTCGCCGCCCAGAACCAGAATAGCACCGGCTTTCATCGCCGCGTCCACCTCATCGACGCGCGACCGCGTCAGATTTGGCAAGGGGTCAATCACCACATCCGCATTACCGACATGGTCATAGCCGGGCACAGCCTGCATCCGGTCCAGCACCTGCTCGACGGCGTCTTCCGTCATCGACCCGGCAGCAACGCGGGCGTCGAAATGCCCAATGATCCGCCCCACGCCGTCTTCCATGGCTTCTTCGTTCACATCCGCCACGGTGACATGAAACCCGGCATCAAGACATTGCACCGACACTTCGGCCGCCAGACTGCGCGCGCCCACAACGGTGACACCGCTCATCGTCCGCGAGGCGACGCGGCCTTCCCAATCGGTCGCTGCCTTCAACTGGCGTTCTGCAGCGAAAACATAGCGCAGGGATTTTGAATGTTCGGATTGCACAAGGTCTTCGTATGCCGCCTGTTCAAGCCCGCGCCCGATGTCATAAGGCAACAGCAACGCCGCTTCGACGCATTCGATCAGCCGGATGGGGGCATCCAGCGGGGTGGCATCGGCGGCAGCCCGATGGGCTGAAACGGCTTCAAGAAACGCGGTTCCCTCGCCCAGTCGGTCGCGCCTCAGCGAGCTGCGCTGCAAAACGCTGGTGTCCTTGGCCAGACGTGTCGCCCAGGTAACGGCCAACCCAACCGGGTCGGCAGCGTCCAGATGGTCGACAAGCCCAAGCTTCAGCGCCGTCTCGCCCGAAACCGCGCGCCCGCTGAGCAAAAGTTTCAACGCAGCGACGCCGCCTATGATTTTGGGCAACCGCTGGGTGCCACCTGCATTCGGCACCAGGCCAAGCGTGATGTCCGGCGCGCCCAAACGTGCCGTTGGCGCAGCAATCCGCAAATGTGCCGCAAGCGCCAGTTCCAGACCACCGCCCAGGGCGGGGCCTCGGATTGCAACGACAACCGGCTTTTCCAAAGCTTCCACGCGGTCACACAGTTCCGCCAGATCTGGCGTTGCATCATCCACGGTTTCGGACACGCCGGCCCCTGTCGCAAATGCGGTTTGCGAGCCGGTAATCACGATCCCCGCCGCTTCTGAGGATTCGACAGTGTCCAGCGCATTCAGAAACGCCGCGCGCACATCGCCCGACAAAGCAGCGGCTGGCGGATTTTCGATCGACAGCACGGCAACGCCGTCGCGAAACTCTATCCGAACGCGCTCGTCGAGGGTGACCTGATCTTCCTTACCCATGGTGATGTCATACGCGCGTCCGGGGCGAAAACTCAAGCGTTGTGACACCGGTTCCCGACAGATCGGCACATTGGGTCGGACCCGTTCCTTTTCGTCGGCAAGTTCCGGCTGAATACACCCGGCCCGGCGCGTCCGCAGTTAGGACAAGGCCGGCCCCCTAACGCCGACTTGCACCGTTGTTGGATTGGGTGTTCTGCCATTGGCCGATAAATTCCACCAAAGGCTGTGTGCGCGGGTCCAAAAGCCGATAGCGCACTTCGCGCCCATGCCGGTCGCCGGTCACCAAACCAGCCGAACGCAGACGCGCAAGCTGTTGCGACACATAGGCCTGGCCCAGATCAAGGCGGCTTTCCAGCTCGCTCACCTGTTGGTCCCCTTCGCACAGCAACGCCAGAATGCGCAGACGTGCCGGGTTGGCGACCGCTTTCAGAAACGCCGCCAATTCGTCAACCTCGCGCAATTCTATTGCCTGTCCTATTTGTCGTTCGCCATCCATTCCGACTTTTCTGCCCGCTTGATTCTTATCCAAAAGGTTGCAAATATTTCCGTATATAGGAGCGTTTCATGTCGCCTCTCGTCACGGCTTTCTTCGACAATGCCACCCATACGGTTTCCTACATCCTGCGTGATCCGAACGGAGCATCAGCGGCCATTGTCGATAGCGTTCTCGATTTCGATTACGCGTCGGGGGCAACGAACACGGCATCTGCCGACCAGATCATAGAGTATACGCAGCAGAACGAACTTCGGATCGAATGGATTTTGGAAACCCATGTTCACGCCGATCATTTATCCGCTGCGCCGTATTTGCAGACCCATGTGGGCGGTAAGATCGGGATCGGTGCGGGAATAACGACGGTGCAGGACACATTTGGCAAAGTTTTCAACGAAGGCACCGCATTTCAACGCGATGGCAGCCAGTTTGATCAGTTGTTCGAAGATGGTGACACGTTTCAAATTGGCCAGATGCGCGGCGATGTTATCCACACGCCCGGCCATACGCCCGCCTGCCTGACCTACATAATCGGTGATGCGGCCTTTGTAGGCGACACATTGTTCATGCCCGATTTCGGAACCGCGCGCTGCGATTTTCCCGGCGGCTCGGCCGAGATGCTGTATGACAGCGTCCAGCGCATTTTAAGCCTGCCGGACAAGACACGCATATTCGTGGGCCATGATTATCTGCCCAAAGGCCGGGACAGTTTCGCATGGGAAACAACCGTGGCCGAACAGAAAGCCGCCAATGTCCATATCGGCCAGGGCGCCAGCCGCGAGGCCTTTGTCAAAATGCGCGAAACGCGGGATGCGACACTGGGGATGCCCAAGCTGATCATCCCGTCCTTGCAGGTGAACATGCGTGCGGGTCATATGCCCGAAGCAGACGAAGACGGGGACGTTTATCTTAAGGTCCCGATCAACAAACTGGGAAAATAGAGCATGCCGCAGGACTGGCTTTACGGACTTCTGGGCGGAGCGCTGATTGGCGTGGCCGCCGCAATGTATCTTTTGCTGAACGGCCGCATCATGGGCGCATCGGGGATCGTAGGCGGGCTGGTCGATGGCTCGGGCGGGTTCAAATCAGAACGTCTTGCCTTTCTGGCCGGTCTTGTTCTGGTGCCGGGGGCCGTGGTTTTTGCCCAAGGGGGCGCAAGCACGCATCTGACGGGCAATCTGGGCGTTGTTATCATTGCCGGTCTTTTGGTGGGCATTGGCACTCGGGTCGCGAATGGATGCACCAGCGGGCATGGCGTCTGCGGTATCTCGCGCCTGTCGCTGCGCGGCATTGTCGCGACGCTGTTTTATCTGCTGGCCGGTGGTGTGACCGTTGTGCTGGCGCGTCATTTGCTGGGAGTGATCTGATGCGCTGTCTTTGGGCCTTTGGGGCCGGTGGAATTTTTGGGCTGGGCCTTTTGATGTCCGGCATGACCGACACGCGCAAAGTGATTGGCTGGCTGGATGTCTTTGGTGCCTGGGACCCGACACTGGCCTTTGTACTGGGGGGCGCGGTCTGCGTCATGTTCGTCGCCTGGAGGGTCGCCGGTCAGCGCGCGACCCCTGCGCTTGGCGGGTCTTTCCCGACGCCGCCTGAACCAAAGCTAAGCCGGAACCTGATGGTCGGTTCGGTCTTATTCGGGATGGGTTGGGGCTTGTCCGGGCTTTGCCCCGGGCCTGCGATGGCCTCGGCCCTGTGGGGCGGCATAGGCGGGCTGGTCTTTCTGGCCGCGATGGTCGCCGGGATGCTGGCCGCACCGCCCATCCGGGCGCGTCTGGACACCGCCGCATCCTGACACAGCGCCTGTGCGCAGGTGCGGATTTGCAAGACGGAACGGGCGGGTTATGTGGACACATGAACACGAAAGGACGTGCCTATGACTTTCCGCCCTGTCAAATCGACCTCGCTTGCCAAACCGACGATGGAAGGCGCGGGGGTGCATCTGCACCGTGTCTTTGGCTTTGGCGAACCCGAAGAAAGTGACCCGTTCCTGTTGCTGGATGACTTTCGAAACGACGATCCGGCGCTTTTTGAAAAAGGGTTTCCGTGGCATCCCCACCGCGGGATCGAGACGATCACCTATGTTTTGGAAGGCGAAGTGACCCACGGCGACAGCTTGGGGAACGAAGGCACGCTGGGCGCAGGGGCCGTGCAATGGATGACGGCCGGGTCGGGCATCATGCATCAGGAAATGCCGCGCGGAAATGCCAAAGGGCAGATGCACGGCTTTCAGCTTTGGGCCAATCTGCCGTCATCGCTAAAAATGACGGCACCCCGGTATCAGGACATCCAAGGTTCGGATATTCCCGAAGTGATTGATGACGATGGCACGCGGGCCAAGATCATCACCGGCAATTTCTGGGGCAAATCCGGCCCGGTTGACGGGATTGCCGCCGAGCCGATGTATATCGACATCTCGGTTCCGCCGAACACGCGCAAGACCCTGCCGGTCGATGCCTATGCGAATGCCTTTGCCTATGTCTTTGCAGGTTCGGGGTCGTTTCGCGACGCATCCACCCCTGTGGGTGTCCGGGTCGAAAAGGAATTTATGGGCGAAGAACTGAACATTCGCGACATGACCGGGAACCACACTTTGGTGCGGTTTGACACGGGCGACGAGATTACCGTGACAGCGGGGCCCGACGGTATCCGGTTTCTGCTTATTTCGGGCCGACCGTTACAGGAACCTGTCGCCTGGCATGGCCCGATTGTGATGAACACGCGGGACGAATTGCGTCAGGCGATGCAGGATCTGCGCAACGGAACGTTCATTCGCCCCGCCCATTAACCGGCTATTCGCGATACAGTTTGTGACAGCTCAGACAGGTGCCGGACAATTCGCGCACCGTCTCGCCCAGGGCTTCGCGGGTGTCGATCAATTCGGCACCACGCGCGGCGACGTGTTCCATAGCTTCGGCTTTGGCGGTAAAATCTGCGAAACTTGTCCAGATTTCCGGCAAGGCTTCGGATTTGGGATCGGTTTCGTTGGCTTCGAACAGCCCAGGCGTCTGGCTGGCGTGATCCGCGATGGATTGCAGTGCCGCCTGCGCCGCTGAAAGATCGAACGGGGCTTTTCCCTTGGCCATGGGCACAAGCACTTTCAACGCGTCGCCAATATTGGTCATCGCGTGCATTCTGGCCTGGACGGCCGCGTTTTTCACGCCGTCATGCGCGGCCACGGCCGAGGTCAGGCAGACCAAAACAACGATCAGGGTCAAAGGGCGCAAACTGTATTCCTTTCGGCTTCGCCTTATGAAGCATCACATCCAAAGGTTTGACAAGCTGCAACCTACTGCTTGCATTCGTGCGCGCCCGGCGCTAACCAAGCGCGCGTGCCGCCTTAGCTCAGTTGGTTAGAGCGCTTGATTGTGGATCAAGAGGTCCCCCGTTCGAGCCGGGGAGGCGGTACCAACCACCTAAAACTTTTGCGTCAACCGCGACGAGACGACGCCTGAGGCAATGCCGACCGCGCCAAGTTCGCGCATCAGACGCGCGTATTCGACCTTGGGGCAGCGGTCCATAACGACATCCAGACCGGCGGCTTCGGCCATAGCCGCCCCTTCGGCGCTGATCACATTGAACTGCATCCAGACCGATTTGAGACCAGGCATCAGATGGGTCAGCGCAGCTTCGACAATGGCGGGCACATGTTCTGACCGGCGAAAGATGTCGAGCATATCGACGGGTTCCTCAATTTCGCTGAGATCCGAAAGCACGGTTTGACCGAAAAGCGTCTGACCGGCCTGTTTGGGATTGATGGGAATAACCTTGCGGTCGCGCGCGGTCAGATAGCTGGCGACGAAATAAGACGCGCGCACCGGATTGGTCGATGCGCCGACCATGGCGATGGTACGACCTTCTTCCAGGACTTTTCGCAAAAATGCGTCTGAATAGTCGGGCACGCAGCCTCCGTTTGGCGTCACTCTATATATAGAGAGTGTATAATCCTGCCGGGTCGCACGAGAAAAGGGTCAGTTTTTTCTCGACCCGTCAAATTTTTCTGGCCCCCGCGCGCCGCGAAACAACCCCATTCTGCAACATTTGCTCACGCGGGCTCACAGGTGTTCACGCGCGATGCACGGTTTGCTCGCATTCGTGTGAACGCATTGAAATTATTGCGCTTTTTTGCCAAATGCACAGACCCCTGTGCAGAA
>CALDUK010000022.1 GCA_937924905.1 uncultured Paracoccaceae bacterium
AGCAATAGCCGCATCTGCACAAGTCCGGTTTGTCCGCACTGCGGACACACCCCCCCGACAATACCTGTTCACCAAAACCGGTGGGTTTTATCACTGACGGCGACGGGTATGGGAGCCTTGAAAGATCTTGTGCCACAAACCTTTGGCAAGATTCGGTTTGGTTTTGTCACGTTTTTGACCGCATCCCGAGAACCGGACCTTCCTGCGCGGTGCAGCTTCTGCTTTGCTTGGCCCAGCCACAGCCGGTTGAGTGCGCCTTCTGCCAGTTCCGCACTTACCGACAAACCAGCAACTGCCCAACAAAAAAGCCCCGCGGAACGCGGGGCGGTTTTACCGAAAAAGAAACGTGTTCAGGCGGCTTGGGCCTTCACGATTTCTTTCTTGATCTTAAGCGCGTTGGCGCTGAGATCAATGTCTTTGGCTTTCAGCAGAAACGCGTCCAGGCCACCGCGGTGGTCGACCGTGCGCAATGCCGAGGTGGCGACGCGCAGGCGGAAGGTCCGGCCCAGCGTTTCCGACATCAGGGCGGTTTCCGTCAGGTTCGGCAGGAAACGGCGTCTGGTTCTGTTTTTGGCGTGGCTGACATTGTTGCCAACCATCGGGCCTTTTCCGGTCAATTCGCAGCGGCGCGACATGGGTCCATCCTGTTCGTTCATGGGCCGTATGTCGGCCCCGTCATGCAAGAGGGCAGCGCCATCGGCCCTGCCCAAGAATCCGTCCGCGCGTGATAGGCGGTTGGGTTTGGGTCGTCAAGCCCTGCCCGTTTTGCTTTTGGCTGCCAGATGGGCCAGCACCCGGGCCGCTGCGGCGCCCGGGGTTTCTTCGCCCCTGGCGACCGCATTTGCCAGTTCGGCCATCGCAGTTTCAATCGCAGGATCGGCGCTGAGTTGACGCAGAAGGCCCTGCCGCACCTCGTCTTCGAACCAATCGCGCGCCTGATCGGCGCGGCGGCGGGCCCAAAAGCCGGTTTCGCGGCGGTATCGGGCCAGCGCCGTGATGTCGTCCCAGACCGTATCAAGCCCTTGTTCTTCCAGGGCTGACACAGAGACGACCTTTGGAAATTCGGCCGGGTCACCGTCGCGTTTTCGCAGCAACCGCAGCGCGCCTGCGTAGTCGGCGGCGGTGCGTGTGGCGACGGCTTTCAGGTCGCCATCGGCTTTGTTCACAACCACAAGGTCGGCGATTTCCATGATGCCCCGTTTGACGCCCTGCAATTCGTCGCCACCGGCGGGCGCCAGCAACAGAAGAAAGATATCAGACATCGACGCCACGATGGTTTCTGACTGGCCGACGCCGACGGTTTCGATCAGGACGACGTCGAACCCCGCCGCTTCGCAGAGCGCGACCACGTCGCGGGTGCGGCGCGCGACGCCGCCAAGCTGGGTCTGGCTGGGCGACGGCCGGATATAGGCGTTCGGGTCGCGGGCCAGCCGCTCCATCCGGGTTTTGTCGCCAAGGATTGACCCGCCCGAGCGCGCAGATGACGGATCGACGGCCAGAACCGCCACGCGTTTGCCCAGCGCTGTCAGTTGCATGCCGAATGCTTCGATAAAGGTCGATTTGCCGACGCCCGGCGTGCCCGACAGACCGATGCGCAGCGCTTCACTTTTCTGGCGCTGATTTTGGTTGGAAAGCGTTTGTAAAAGCGTCTGCGCCTTGGCCCGATGGTCCGCGCGCCCGCTTTCGACAAGCGTAATCGCTTGGGCCAACGCACGGCGGTCCCCCTGGGTGATCTTTTCGGCGAGGTCGCTCATGCCCCCCGGTTTGCGCGTTGTCTTGGGCGTTGTCCAGTCCGGGGTGTTTCCGGTCCCGCGAAAACCGCGCTATGACGCGGGTATGGGTGCTTTGCCAATTGATGAAATCCTGCCCGAACTGGTGGCCGTTTTGGCCGCCAAGGGGCAAGCCGTGCTACAGGCGCCACCTGGGGCGGGCAAAACAACGCGGGTGCCTTTGGCGATGCTGGATGCCGGTGTCACACCGGGCCGCATCGTGGTTCTGGAACCCCGGCGCTTGGCCACGCGGGCAGCGGCGGACCGGATGGCCGCGACCCTGGGCCAGCCTGTTGGCCAGACGGTTGGTTACCGCATGCGGGGCGACGCCAAAGTGTCTGATGCCACCCGGATTGAGGTTGTTACCGAAGGGATTTTGACGCGGATGATCCAAAGCGATCCGTCGCTGGACGGCGTTGGCGCGATCATTTTCGACGAATTTCACGAGCGGTCGCTGAATGCAGATCTGGGGCTGGCGCTGGGGTTGGAATGCCGGGCGGCGTTGCGGCCTGATCTGGTGATCGTGGTGATGTCAGCGACACTGGACGCCGCGCCGGTTGCGCGGTTGATGGGCGCAGATGTTCTGACCAGCGAAGGTCAGAGTTTTAAGGTTGAGACACGCTGGCTGGAGCGCCCGCGCGCCAGGGGCAGCCGGTTGGATGCGGATATGGCCGGGTTGATCCGACGCGCGATTGACGAGACCGACGCAAGCGTGCTGGCGTTTTTGCCCGGCGAGGGCGAGATCCGGCGCGTGGCGTCCAAACTGGGTGACAAAACCGGCATCGAGGTGTTGCCGCTTTTTGGCGCCCTGCCCTTTGCCGAACAACAAAAGGCGCTGCGCCCCGGGGCCGGCCGGCGGTTGGTTTTGGCGACCGCCATTGCCGAGACATCGCTGACCTTGCCGGATATTCGCGTGGTTGTTGATGGTGGTCAGGCCCGGCGCGCGCGGTTTGACGCCGGCTCGGGCATGTCGCGGCTGGTGACCGAACGAGTGACGCGGGCCGAGGCCGATCAGCGGCGCGGCCGCGCGGGCCGGGTCGCGCCGGGGGTCTGTTACCGGCTTTGGACCAAGGGCGAAGAGGGCGCGATGGCCGCGTTTCCCCCGGCAGAAATCGAGACGGCGGATTTGACCGGGCTGGCGCTGGAACTGGCGGAATGGGGCAGCGACGCTCTGCCGTTTCTGACCGCACCGCCCGAAGGCGCATTGGCCGAGGCGCGCGGTGTGTTGCAAGGTCTGGATGCGTTGGAAGCTGGCGGTGGCATCACCGCCCATGGCAAGCGGCTGGCGCGCCTGCCCTTGCATCCCCGGCTGGCGCATATGCTGGAACGCGCGGGCAAAGGGGCCGCAATGTTGGCCGCTTTGCTGTCGGACCGCGACCCGTTGCGCGGCGCAGGCGCGGACTTGGGAAAGCGGCTGGACGCTTTGGCTGGCCGTGATGACGCGCCCGGATTGGCGCGCATCCGGCAAGAGGCCCGGCGTTTGGCAAAGGCCGCCGGCCCAACCCGGATTGATGCGGCCGCTGAGCAGGCGGCGCTGGCCTATCCCGACCGGATTGCGCTGCGACGCCCGGGCGATGCGCCGCGCTGGCTGACATCGGGCGGCAAGGGGGTGACGATGGACGCAGGCGATGCGCTGGCAGGCGCGCGCTTGCTGGTGGTCACTGACACAGACGGGCATCCAACTGAGGCCACGGTGCGGACGGCTTTGCCGATTGCGGACAGTGCGGTGCGGGATCTGTTCGCAGGGCGGATCACCGAAGTGGCCGAGGCCGTTTGGTCAAAGCGCGAGGGGCGCGTGGACGCAACGGTTGAGATGCGGCTGGGGGCCATTGCGCTGTCGTCGCGGCGCTGGACCGATGCGCCCGCTGATGCCATCGCGCACGCGATGCTGGACGGCGTCTGTGCGCTTGGGCTGACCTGGACGCCCGCGGCACGACGGTTGCAGGCGCGCGCGCGTCTGTTGCGGGCGGCGGGCCATGACACTGTGCCGGATATGTCCGAGCCCGCGTTGATGCGTGACCCCGAGACCTGGCTTTTGCCGCATCTGTCGGGCGTGCGCAGCGCGGCGGACTGGAAACGGTTCGATCTGACCCCGGCCCTGGACGCAATGCTGGACTGGAACACCCGGCAGCAGTTGGACCGCGAGGTGCCGGGGCATTACACAACGCCCCTGGGTCGCCGGATTGCGATTGACTATGATGGCGAAGCGCCCGCGATTGCGTTGCGTTTGCAGGAAATGTTCGGCGAGATGCGTCACCCCACGGTGGCGGGGCGACCTTTGCGGATTACGCTTTTGTCGCCTGCGGGACGGCCGGTGCAAACGACGATGGATTTGCCGGGATTTTGGGCAAGCTCATACGCCGATGTGCGCAAGGATATGCGCGGACGCTATCCAAAACACCCCTGGCCCGGAGACCCGACCGTGGCCGACCCGACGTTGCGGGTGAAACGCAAATCCTGATGCCGTCTGTGGTCAGTCGCTGATCACCCGCGCGATGGCGCTGGCGAGAATTGGCACAGTTTCAGCGTTCAGCCCGGCGATGTTCATCCGGCTGTCCCCGATCATGTAGATGCCGTGATCTTCGCGCAGTTTGGTGACCTTGTCTTCGCTGATCCCCAACCGGCTGAACATGCCGCGATGCTGGGCGACAAAGTCGAACTGGTCTGAATTGGTGTCTTGGCGAAGCGCGTCTGCCAACTGGTTGCGAAGGCCCAGCATGCCGGTGCGTACCGCCTCCAGCTCGGCCTGCCAATCGGTGCGAAGCGCAGGATCGTCAAGGATCATCTGCACCACGCGTGCGCCGTGGTCGGGCGGAAAGGAATAGTTCTGCCGGTTCAGGAAATTCAGGGTGGATTGCGTTTCGGCCTTGGCTTTTTCGTTGGGCGCGACGGCCATCAAAAGACCGGTGCGTTCGCGGTAGACGCCAAAGTTTTTGGAACAGCTTGCCGCGATGATCATTTCGGGCATCCGTGCCATCAGCAAGCGCGGGCCATAGGCATCGGCTTCCAGCCCATCGCCAAACCCTTGGTACGCGATGTCGACAAAAGGGATTGCGCCGGTGTCTTCCAGAAGATCGGCGACTTGCCCCCATTGATCCGCCGTCAGATTGGCGCCTGTCGGGTTGTGGCAACAGCCGTGCAGCAAGACCAGATCGCCTTTTTTGACGCCTTTCAGATCGGCCATCATGCCCACAAAATCCACGCTGCGGGTTGTGTTGTCGAAATAGCGATACCCCTGCATAGGGATGTCGAGATATTTGATGATCGACGGGTGGTTGGGCCAGGTTGGCGTCGAGACCCAGATGGTTGCGTCTTCGGCGGCGAACCGCATCAGTTCAAGCCCTTGCCGAATCGCCCCGGTGCCGCCCGGCGTCGCAACCGCGGCAATGCGGCTGTCGTCGTCTGCGTCGCCCAAGATCAGTCCGCGCATCGCCTTGGCAAACGCTGGATCCCCGGCCAGACCGGTATAGGCTTTGGTGGTCTGGTCTTCGACCAGTTGACGCTCGGCTGCCTTGACCGCGCGCATGACCGGCGTGATCCCTTGGGCGTTCTTGTAGACGCCGACGCCAAGGTCGATTTTCGCCTCGCGCGGATCTTCGCGGAACATTTGCATCAGCGCCAGAATTTTATCGGCGGGTTGCGGAGTTAGGTTGGTCAGCATGACGGCCTCTCAGGGGGGAATGCGGGACAGATCGCGGTCACGGGCAAGGTGTCTTGTCTTTTCCTCGCGCCGGGTCGGTTGAAACCCGTTTTTCTGATAAAGCGCAAGGGCGCGGGGGTGATCCAGCGTGCAGGTGTTGACCGTCAGGTGCCGCGTGCCGGGCATGTCCCATGCGGTCAGGATGGCGGTTTTCAAAAGCCAGCCGCCCAGACCTTGGCCGATTGCCTGCGGCACCATGCCGAAATAGGCCAGATCGACACGGCCCGCATCCACCGGTTCGAGCAAAAAGAACCCTTGTGGCCAGCCGTGTTCCAGAACGGTGTATAGCGTCGACCGCCCAAGCTGGTCGGCAACCTCGGCTTCGGGCAAGGCGTGCATGTCTTCCCAGGCATAGTCCCCCCCCACGGCGTCATAGAGCGACAGGAAGTACCAAACCGGCGGCCTGTCCGCCTTGAGCAAAGCGGCCGCGGATGTAGCCGGCAACGGCGGATAGCCCCAACTGGGGCGGTTGGGCATATCCAGATAGGTGATCGTGTAGGCAACCTCGCTGCCCGCCTTTTGAACGTTCATCCAGTTTCGACCTGCAAATAGTCGAACGCACCCCATTCAGCCCACGACCCGTCATAGAGCGCGTGGTTGCGGTGGCCCATCCGTTCAAGCGCCAAGGACAGGATCGCCGCCGTTACGCCCGAGCCGCAGCTGGTGATCAGTGGCTTGTCCAGATCGACCCCGGCAGCGTTGAAGATCTGTTGAAGCTCGGGGATGGATTTCATCGTGCCGTCTTCGTTCAGAAGTTTCCGGTAATGCACGTTGCACGCCCCGGGGATATGCCCCGAGCGCAGTCCTTTGCGAGGTTCGGGTTCGTCGCCTGCAAAGCGCGCGGGCGCGCGGGCGTCGATGATTTCGTGGTCTTTCAGTTTCGAAGCGGCGGCCACCTGCGTGACGTCTTTCACCATCTGGCTTTGCACCGTCACCGTCATATGCCGGTCGCGCAGAACGGGCGGCATGTCTTCGGTTTTGTGCCCTTCGGCCTTCCATTTCGGCAATCCGCCGTCCAGAACCGCGATGTCGGTCTTGCCCATCAGCCGAAACAGCCACCAGACGCGGGCAGCTGAAAACAACCCTGCCCCGTCATAAACCACAATCTGGTGACCGTCGCCCACACCCATGGCACGCATCCGCGACATGAACTTTTCAACAGGCGGCACCATATGCGGCAAATCTGACCGGCTGTCGCTGATTTCATCAATGTCGAAAAACCGCGCGCCGGGGATATGTGCCTTGTCATATTCAGCCCTGGGGTCGCGGTTTTCGGCGGGCAGATACCAGGACGCATCAATCACACGCAGATCGGGGTCCGAAAGATGGGCGGCCAGCCAATTCGTCGAGACAAGGGTTTTCGGATCGTCAGCCATAGTCTTTTCGTCCTTTGCGCGCGTCATTTGCCTTTAATCCTTGGGCGGATGCGACGCAAGCGGGCCGGGTGGCCTATAGCCAAAGCGCCGGACGTCATCGGCATAATGCCGGGCGACAAGATCAACCAAAGCGGGCGTATAGTGTCGGGCCGTAACCGGGTGCGGCTTTGCGTTGACATGGGGCAGCACCAGCTTGACGCCCAGGTGGGTTTCCAGCGGCACAAGATCGGTCGCAAGATGTTCAAGCCGTATGAATGCGTCGCAGGCAAGCGTGCCATCGCGGCGGGTGACATATGCAGCGGCCCCGTCCTGGGCAAAGGCGGGTTGCAGGCCCGCGTGGGATAGAAACCCTGCAAAGTCATGGGCGCGCGCCACGGACACCATCGGGTGATCAAAATTCTGTGCCTTGGCCCAGTGATAAAGGCTGACCATCCGGTCCCAGGGGTTGCGCACCAATGTGAAAACGAACGGGTCGGGCGGCATGCCAGCCATGCCGTCGATATCGGCCAGACGGGCGTGTTTCCACAACCTGCCGGGGGCGTCGAGCGTTTTAAGCCGCTTTCGGCGTCGCACCGCCTTTGGCGTGTCACCGATCAGAATGTCATCGGCCATCGCGCGGTCTTCCAGCGCCAGCGCCATGGATGTGCCGCCGGTTTTGGGTATGTGGACAAAGATGTAATTGCGCCCGGGCGAGATGATCATTTGGCAATTGACGCAGCCCTGATGCGAAAGACAAGCGTTTCCCCCCAAATTCCGGCGTATTGGATTTGTGAGCCCCGACAAGCGCCGCTAAGGTGACAGCAAAACAGAAGGCAGGCACGGCGGTTCGTGACAGTTCTGAAGGAATACCAACGACTGGAGGCCGAAGCGGTCTGGCGCGCCTCGCCCGAGGCGCAGCGGCGTGATGTGATCGTGTCGATCGGCAAAGCAACGATCACGATCGGCGCGCCGAATGGCACCGCGCTGACCCATTGGTCACTGCCAGCGATGGTGCGGCTGAACCCCGGCGAATTGCCTGCCATCTTCGGGCCCGAAGCTGCAGCCACCGAAACACTGGAAATGGCCGACCCCGAAATGGTCGACGGAATAGAGCGTGTGCTGGCGGCCATCGGCGGGCGCAAGGCCGCGCGCAGTTGGGCGGGCCGGGCCACCCGGTTGGCCGTTTTGGCCGCCGCTGTGATTGGTCTGGTCTATTGGCTGCCGGGGGCGGTCAGCGCCTATACCGCGTCTTTGGTGCCGCCCGAGATGAGGTCGGAAATCGGGGCCGATTTGCTGGCCGAAACCGAACGCGTGGCGGGCGCGCCTTGTTCGACACCGGGCGGCGAACGGGCGCTGGCGCAATTATCTGCCGCGCTGTTCCCCGATCTGGATATGCGGTTGAAAGTCTTACCGACCACATTGGCCGAAACCGCGCATTTGCCCGATGGCACAATTCTGATCAGCCACACTCTGGTCGAAGACTTTGAGACGCCGGATGTCGTTGCAGGCTTTTTGCTGGCCGAACATCTGCGCGCCTCGTCCCATGATCCTTTGGCGCGGCTTCTGGAAGCCAGCCCGTTTCGTGCCTCGCTTGCGCTTTTGTCGACCGGGCATTTGCGCAAGACCGATCTGGAACGCATGGCCGAAGGTCTGGTGGTGCGGCCCGGCGCGGCGGTGCGACAGGATGATCTTCTGGATGCGATGAACGCGCGCGGGATTGATGCAAAACCCTATGCGCTGGCACAGGATATTTCGGGTCAGGCGACAGCCACGCTGGTATCCGGGGCCGTCGATGCCCCCCTGCCCGTTCTGGACGACACGGACTGGATCGCGCTTCAGTCGATTTGCAGCGAATAGACCGGCTGTCTATTTGGTGCCGAACATCCGGTCGCCTGCATCGCCGAGGCCGGGCACGATATATCCCAGCTCGTTCAGCTTTTCATCGACCGCTGCCGTGACGATGGGCACGTCCGGATGCGCTTCTTTCATGCGGGCGATGCCTTCGGGCGCGGCCAGCAGGCAAAGAAACCGGATATCGGTTGCGCCTGCGTCCTTGATCAGGTCAATCGCCGCCGCTGAACTGTTGCCGGTGGCCAGCATTGGATCGACCGCAATAACCAAACGTTTTTCAATACCGCCCGGAAGTTTGCAGTAATATTGCACAGGCGTCAGCGTTTCTTCGTCGCGGTAAAGACCGACAAAGCCCACCCGGGCCGAAGGGATCAGGTCAAGCATTCCGTCCAAAAGCCCGTTGCCCGCCCGCAAGATCGAAACCAGCGCCAGTTTCGGCCCGTCCAGAACCGGTGCGTTCATTGACATAAGCGGCGTTTCGACCTGACGGGTCGTCATCGACAGGCCGCGCGTGACCTCATAGGCCAAAAGCGTGCTGATTTCGCGCAAAAGCTGGCGGAAAATCGCGGTGGGCGTGTCCTTGTCCCGCATCAGCGTCAGTTTGTGTTGCACCAGAGGGTGATCAACGACGGTCAGGTGATCTTGCATGGGTGTTCCTTCGGTGTCAGAGAAACGAATGGCCGTGGCCTTGATTGGGGACCCCCAGATGATCGGCAACCGAAGCGGCAATATCTGCAAACCCCACATGACCTATGGCGCGCGGCCCGACGCCCCAGCCAAGAACAGGAACGCGTTCGCGGGTGTGATCGGTACCGGTCCAGCTTGGGTCATTGCCATGATCGGCCGTAAACAGCATCAGATCGCCGTCCTGAAGCTCTGCGAAAAGGCGCGGGATACGCGCATCGAACCATTCAAGGTGGCGGGCGTAGCCCTCTATATCGCGGCGATGGCCATAAATGCTATCAAATTCGACAAAATTGGCAAAGGTCAGACTGCCCGGTCGGGCGGTTTTTGTCAGGCCGACCAGATGGTCCATCAGATCGGCGTCACTGCCTTTGACGCAATCATCAATTCCCTGCATCGAAAAGATGTCGCCAATTTTGCCCACCGCATGGACCTGACCGCCCGCCTGTTGCACCCAGTCGCACAGCGTCGGGCCGGGGGGCGGCACTGCAAAGTCTTTGCGGTTGGTGGTGCGTTTGAACGCGCCGGGTGTGCCGACAAACGGGCGCGCGATGACGCGGCCCACGCGCATGGCGTGCAGTTTGGGTGTCAGCGCTTTGCAAAGCGACAAAAGCCGATCCAGACCGAAGTGATCTTCATGCGCCGCAATCTGTAGAACGCTGTCGACCGAAGTATAACAAATGGGCCAGCCGGTTTTCAGATGCTCTGCGCCAAATTCCTTTATCACTGCGATGCCCGATGTATGGGTGTTGCAAAGCGACCCTGCGGTGCCTGCGTGTTCGGCGATGGCGGCCAGCACATCGGGCGGGAAGGCCGGAACGGTTTGGGGGAAATAGTGCCAATCGAACGGCACCGGGATGCCTGCAATTTCCCAATGGCCCGACGGCGTGTCTTTGCCGTTCGACACCTCGGTCGCCGCACCCCACAGACCTTGGGGGTCGGCCCCCAGACCGGGCGCGTCCAGACCGCTGGCCAGTGTGATGGCCTTGCCCAACCCCAGACGGTCCAGATTGGGCAGGCGCAGCCCTGTGGCCTGGGCGATATGACCAAGCGTATTGGTGCCGGTATCCGGGGTGTCGCCATTGAAAAAGCGATGCGCATCAGGCGCGCCGCCAATGCCCGCGCTGTCCAGAACGATCAGGAAAGCGCGCGCCATCAGACGACCCTATCCAGCAAAAGCCGGGGCGGTGTCGCGTCATGGGCGATGGTCAGAGCCGCAAGATAGGCGCGTTCGGCCGCCTGCGCGGCTTTCTCGCTGGCCGCATGCAGACGCGCAACCGGCGTGCCTTTGGTGACGTCTGCGCCAATCGGCAGAATGTCGGAATAGCCGACCGACGGGTCAATCCGGTCGCCGCCCCGCATGCGCCCGCCACCCATATGGACAACGCCCATGCCGATTGTCTGGCCATCAAGTGCTGCGATCTTGCCCGCCCGTGGTGCTTCGATGTCGCGGATCACATTGGCTTCGGGCAAGCGTGTCTGCCCGCTGGTGCTGAACCCATCCGGCCCTCCCAGGCCCAAGACCAATGCGTCAAACGTTTCAGCCGCCGCGCCGCTGGTCAATGCGTCGCGCAGTTTGACGGCGGCCACTTCGGGCGCGGTGTCATACCCGGCCAACACCATCGCTTCGGCCCCAAGCGCAAGGGTCAGGTCTACCAGCGGCGTGTTTTTCGGATCGGTCAACGCGCGCATGACCTCGGCCAACTCCAGTGCGTTGCCTGCGGCGGGGGCCAGGGGCTGGCTCATATCTGAGACCAGAGCCAGGGCTTTGCAGCCCGCACCATTGGCCGTAGAGACCAGCGCTTCGGCCAGCCGTTTGGCGTCTTCGGGCGTTTCCATGAACGCCCCCGATCCGCATTTGACGTCCAGCACCAAAGTGTCCAGCCCGGCGGCCAGTTTCTTGGACAGGATCGAGGCCGTGATCAAATCGACGCTGGGCACCGTGCCGGTGACATCGCGGATGGCGTAAAGCCGTTTGTCGGCCGGTGCCATGCGGGTGCTGGCGGACACAATCGCGCATCCGACATCGTCCATGATCTGGCGAAACCGTTTTTCGGTCACGTCAGTCCGCACGCCCGGGATGGCTTCCAGCTTGTCCAGCGTGCCGCCCGTATGCCCAAGCCCCCGCCCCGAGATCATCGGGACCGGCACATCGACGGCGGCCAGCATCGGCGCAAGCAACAGCGAAACGCAGTCGCCGATGCCGCCGGTCGAGTGCTTGTCGACCACGGGCTGGCCCAGGTCCCATGTCAGTACATCGCCGCTGTCGCGCATGGCCAGCGTCCAGGCCACCCGCGCGTCGTCAGACAGACCTTTCAGCAGAACCGCCATGGCGAACGCGCCGGCCTGTGCATCGGTGATATGGCCGCTGGCAAGACTGGTTGCGAACCAGTTCAGCTCGGCCTGCGCGGGGTCGCGCCCGTCGCGGATTTTTTCGATGATGGTGCGGGCGTCCATCAGGCGCGGTCCATCTGGGCCTGAACGAAAGCGCCGGGCAACAGGTCAGCGACCGCCATGGTCGTTTTCAACCCATCGGTCGTGGCCATGGTGATGGTTGCGTTGGGGCGCGCAAATTCGAATATCTTTTGCCGGCATCCGCCACAGGGCGTGACCGGAACAGGGCTGTCGGCGATCACCGCAATTTCGGTCAGCGACGTCTGACCACCGGCCACCATCGCCGCGATGGCGCCTGCTTCGGCGCAGGTGCCCTCGGGATAGGCAACGTTTTCAACATTGCACCCGGCGAACACCCGCCCATCGCCAGCGCGCAGAGCGGCGCCGACCTGAAAGTTCGAATAGGGGACATAAGCGTTTTCACGCACGTCGCGCGCGGCGGCGATCAAATCGATGGGCTCGGGCATGGGCGTTTCCTCTTTCTCGCAAACTGGCCCGCGGACCGTCCAAGCGCAAGTGACAAGCCGCTTGCCAAGCTGACCAGTTCAATGAAAACTGCGCTATGCCGATCCCGCGGACGGCGGCGCATGAAAAAAATAGTTTAATATTAAACTATTTCTGGGAGGATGCAGAATGACCAACGACCAGCGCGAGAAAACCTTGCGCCAAGCCGCCCTAGATTATCACGAATTCCCGAAGCCGGGAAAGCTGGAGGTGCGTGCGACCAAGCCGCTGGCCAACGGTCGTGATCTGGCGCGCGCCTATAGCCCGGGCGTGGCCGAGGCCTGCCTTGAGATCAAGTCGGATGCCATGGCGGCCAGCCGCCTGACGTCACGCGGCAATCTGGTTGCGGTTGTGTCCAACGGTTCGGCGGTGCTGGGGCTGGGCAATATCGGCGCGTTGGCCTCAAAGCCGGTCATGGAAGGAAAGGCGGTTCTTTTCAAGAAATTCGCCAATATTGACTGCTTTGATATCGAAGTCAGTGAAAATGACCCCGAAAAGCTGGCCGATATTGTCTGTGCACTGGAACCGACCTTTGGCGCGGTGAACCTGGAAGACATCAAGGCGCCCGATTGCTTTATCGTCGAACAGATCTGCCGCGAACGGATGAATATCCCGGTGTTTCACGACGATCAGCACGGGACCGCGATTGTGGTCGGGGCAGCGGCGACGAATGCAATGCGCGTCACCGGCAAGTCCTTTGGCGACATCAAGGTTGTGTCAACGGGCGGCGGGGCGGCGGGCATTGCCTGCCTCAACATGCTGTTGAAACTGGGGGTTAAGCGCGAAAACGTCTGGCTGTGCGACATTCACGGTTTGGTCTATGAGGGCCGCGAGATCGACATGAACGTGGCCAAGGCGGCCTTCGCTCAACCCACCGACAAGCGCACGCTGGATGACGTGCTCGAGGGGGCCGACCTGTTTCTGGGCCTGTCCGGTCCGGGCGTGCTGTCCCAAGACAACGTCGCCAAGATGAGTAAGCAGCCCATTATCTTTGCGCTGGCCAATCCGACGCCTGAAATCCTGCCCGATCTCGCGCGAGAGGTCGCCCCGGATGCGATCATTGCGACGGGCCGCAGCGATTTTCCCAATCAGGTCAACAACGTGCTTTGTTTCCCGTTCATTTTTCGCGGCGCGCTGGATGTGGGGGCCACAACCATCAATGACGAAATGCAACTGGCCTGCATCGATGGCATCGCGGCCCTGGCGCGCGAAACCACAAGTGCCGAAGCTGCCGCTGCCTATCAGGGCGAGCAACTGACCTTTGGCCCCGACTACCTCATCCCCAAGCCGTTCGATCCGCGCCTTGTCAGCATTGTCAGTTCAGCCGTGGCCAAGGCGGCGATGGACACCGGGGTGGCGACGCGTCCCATAGAAGACCTCGAAGCCTATAAAACCCGGCTCGACAGTTCGGTGTTCAAATCCGCGCTGCTGATGCGGCCCGTGTTCGCCGCTGCCCGCGCCAAGGCGCGCCGCATCGTCTTTGCCGAGGGCGAGGACGAGCGGGTGTTGCGCGCCGCGCAGGCCATGGTCGAGGAAACCACCGAACGTCCCATCCTGATCGGACGCCCCGAGGTGATCGAGGCGCGCATCGCGCGTGCGGGCCTTACGATCAAACTGGGTGACACGGTCGATCTGGTGAACCCCGAGAACGACCCGCGCTATCGCGACTACTGGGAGACCTATCACGAATTGATGTGCCGTCAGGGCGTCACGCCCGATCTGGCG
>CALDUK010000023.1 GCA_937924905.1 uncultured Paracoccaceae bacterium
TTCCATCAACATCTGGTTGGTGTTGGCAGTGCCGTAGAATGTGCATGTGCCCGGGCCGTGATAGCTGGCCATTTCGGCTTCCATCAGTTTTTCACGCCCGATTTCACCAGCGGCAAACTGGGTGCGGACTTTTGCTTTTTCGTCATTTGGCAAACCAGAGGGCATTGGGCCTGCAGGCACGAAAATGCCCGGCAGGTGACCAAAGGTGCCAGCGGCGATGATCAGACCCGGGACGATCTTGTCGCAAACACCAAGATAAACCGCGGCATCAAACGTGTTGTGGGACAAGGCAACGCCGGTCGCCAAAGCAATGACATCGCGCGAAAACAGCGACAGCTCCATGCCTGTCTGACCCTGGGTCACGCCGTCGCACATTGCAGGCACGCCACCGGCGACTTGTGCGGTCGCACCGATCTTGCGCACAGCGGCCTTGATCTGGTCGGGATATTCTTTGAACGGCTGATGCGCGCTAAGCATATCGTTATAGGCCGTTATGATCCCAAGGTTCGGCGCGTTTTCGGCGACTAAGGTGTCTTTGTCGCTTTCCATCGCGGCATAGGCATGGGCCTGATTGCCACAGGTCAGATGCGCGCGTTTGACACCTGCGTCCTGTGCACGCGCTATTTTGTCGAGATAGCGCTGCCGGGTGGGTTGAGAACGTTCAAGAATACGATCTGTGACCTTCGCGACGGTATCGTTCAAAGACATGGAGAAGCTCGATTGGTTGTGATGACTGATAGCGCTAACGTAACATGGCATACGCGCCTTGCCAATGCCTGTTGCCAATTCGAGCGCGCAGCTTTGTTCAACGCCTGTGCCTCAGTCGCGTCCGCGCGCCATGAAGGCCAGACGTTCGAACAGTTGCACATCCTGTTCGTTTTTCAAAAGCGCACCATGCAGCTTGGGCAATGCGTCTTTGCCGCCGCGTGCCAGATCTTCCGGGCTTAGGTCTTCGGCCAGGATCAGTTTCAGCCAATCCAGTACTTCCGAGGTGGATGGCTTCTTTTTCAAACCCGGCGTTTCTCGGATCTCGAAGAACTGTTCCAAGGCTGTGGACAATAGCCGCGCCTTGATCCCGGGAAAATGCACGTCGATGATGGCTTTCAGCGTCTCGGCATCGGGGAACCGGATATAGTGGAAAAAGCAACGTCGCAGGAAAGCGTCCGGCAGCTCTTTTTCATTGTTTGACGTGATCATAACGATGGGGCGTTTCTTGGCCCGAATGGTCTCACCGGTTTCGTAGACAAAGAACTCCATCCTGTCGAGTTCTTGCAAAAGATCGTTGGGAAATTCGATATCCGCCTTGTCGATTTCGTCGATCAACAGCACAACGCGGTCGTCGGTGTCGAAAGCTTCCCACAATTTGCCGCGTTTGATATATGTTGAAATATCATGCACTTGGGCATCACCCAATTGGCTGTCGCGCAAACGGCTGACCGCGTCATATTCATAAAGCCCCTGTTGCGCGCGGGTGGTGGATTTGATGTTCCACTCAATGATTCGCGCGCCCAAACTGTCGGCCACTTGGCGCGCCAGCTCGGTCTTGCCGGTGCCCGGTTCGCCCTTGACCAAAAGCGGACGTTCCAACGTGATCGCCGCATTGACCGCCACCGCCAGATCTTCGCTGGCGATATAGCTGTCGGTGCCTTCAAATTTCATCCGCGCGCCTTTCGAAACGGGTCTGTGGCGCGAACCCTAGACCCGGTGCAAAACCCCCGCAACCCGATGGATCGTGTAGTGACAAGCAACAACTGATGCGGTATCAGCCGCAAAGTATCAGGAGCGGACGGACCGACTTGCCCAGCGTCCGAAATTTGTCAGTATGACCAATAAAAAGGGGAACGAGATGAAAGCAGAAGTCTTTCTTCCAGACGATTATCGCCCTGCCGAAGACGAACCGTTTATGAACGAGCGGCAGTTGGAGTACTTTCGACGGAAGCTTTTGAACTGGAAAAACGATTTGATGGATGACAGCAAGACCACGATCGAAGGTCTTCAGCATTCCACCCGCAACATTCCTGACATTGCCGACAGGGCAAGCGAGGAAACAGACCGTGCGCTTGAACTGCGCACGCGGGACCGTCAGCGTAAATTGGTCTCTAAAATCGATGCGGCGCTGCGCCGGATCGAAGAGGGCGAATATGGCTATTGTGAAGACACCGGCGAACCGATTTCGCTGAAACGTCTTGATGCCCGGCCAATTGCAACGATGAGCCTTGAGGCGCAAGAACGTCACGAACGGTCTGAAAAAGTGCATCGCGACGATTGATCTGCATCGCGACCCAAACAGAATGGACCCGCCTTGACCTGGCTCATGGCGGGTTTTTCTTTGCCAACCAACATTTAGGCCATGACTGACGCGTTGAAGATCACAGTTGCCGGTGGTGGCATCGCCGGGCTAGCGGCGGGGGCATGCCTGGCGCGCCTTGGCCACAGCGTCCGCGTGGCCGAACGCGCACCTGCCATGACCGAGGTTGGGGCAGGCATCCAAATCAGCCCCAACGGGTTCGCCGTTCTGAAAGCGCTTGGTTTGGACAAACAGCTTGCCGAACAAGCCATCCGGATCGAACGGGTGCGCCTGATCGATGGTCTTTCAGGGCGCGATGCGGCGGTTTTGGATGTGGCCAAGTATCGACCAAACCTGCCGTTCTTTGCTGTGCACCGGGCCGATCTCGTCTCTCTTTTGGCGGATGGCGCACGGGCGAAAGGCGCCAAGCTGGACTTGAACGCCAAAGTCACACCACCACCAGAAGGCGCCGCCTTGCCGGGCGATGATCTTTTGATCGGCGCTGATGGGCTGAAGTCGGTTATGCGCGCCTGTTTGAACGAGACCACAAAACCGTTCTTTACCCGTCAGGTTGCCTGGCGTGCGCAGATTGAAGATCAGGACGCCACCCCGGAAGTTCAGGTGCATATGGGCCCCGGACGTCATCTGGTCAGCTATCCGTTAACTGACGGACGGCGCAATATTGTTGCGGTCGAAGAACGCACGGGTTGGGCAGATGAAGGTTGGATGCATGCCGATGACCCCGCCCATGTGCAGGCTGCTTTCGCAGGGTTTAACCAAACCGCACGCGACTGGCTTGCGCAAATCAACAACGTGTATCTTTGGGGGCTGCACCGTCATCCGGTTGCGGGGCGCTGGCATGTCGAGCGTCAGGTTCTGATCGGTGATGCGGCGCATCCGACTTTGCCGTTTCTGGCGCAGGGGGCCAATCTGGCCTTGGAAGATGCCTGGGCGCTGGCCCATAGCGTGACAACCACGGGGCTGGAAGCCGGCTTGCCACAGTATCAGTCAACGCGTCAGGAACGGGTTCGCAGGATTGTCGGCGCAGCCACCAAGAATGCGCGGAATTATCACCTTGGTTTCCCGCCCCTTCGGTTCGCGGCGCACAGCGTTCTGCGTACAATCGGGGCAGTTGCACCGGAAAGATTGCTGGCGCGTTTCGACTGGATCTACGCCCATGATGTGACGGCCCAGACATCGCGCTAGTGCACCGGGTCTCACAGCTTTGTGGGTGGGGTGGCGTCCGCAAAGATCACCGTCTAGGGTCGGGGAATGTCGATTGTAATTCGTCCTTTGACGGCCGCCGATGAACCGCAATGGCGCGCGCTGTGGCGCGACTATCTTGCGTTTTATGAAACAGAACTGCCCCGGCCCATTTATGACGCCTATTTCAAGCGTCTATTGGGCGATGATCCACAAGATTATCACGCATTGGTGGCCGAAATGGACGGCACCCTTGTCGGGCTGGCCCACTATCTGTTTCATCGCCACGGCTGGAAGGTCGATAATGTCTGCTATCTGCAAGACTTGTTTGCAGCGCCTCAGGTGCGTGGCAAAGGTGTTGGGCGCGCGTTAATCGCAGCCGTCTATGACGCCGCCGACAAGGCTGATGCCCCCGGTGTGTACTGGCTGACCCAAGACACCAACACCCAAGCCCGCCAGCTGTATGACCGCATCGGAACCCTTACACCCTTCATCAAATACGCGAGGACCGGATGAAGTGGATCATCTTCCCCGTCGCCCTGTTGCTGGCAGCCTGCGGGTCGCCGCAGACAACGCGCTTGGCGACACCGGATATCGAATTGCCGCCAATGCGCACCTTCGGGCAGACCGCACCACAAGCGCCGGTTTATTCCAACGCCCAGATCGCCCGCGATTTTCTGGACCTGACCTTCCATCTTGAAAACGGCCAGGCGCTTCAGACCTTTACCCGTGTCGAAGGCCCGATTACCGTGCGCGTTCTTGGCACTGCGCCGCAGACCCTTTCGCGTGATCTTGACCGTCTTTTGACCCGACTTCGCGCCGAAGCGCGTCTGCCGATCACGCGGGTGGCAGCCGATCAACCCGCGACCATCACGGTCGAACCCATGACGCGCAAACAAATCCAAAGCGTCGCCCCGACAGCAGCCTGCTTTGTGCGCCCCAATGTGTCCAGCTGGGATGAATACCGCGCCCGCCGCAATGACCCGGCCACGTTCTGGAACCGGCTGCGCGAACGCGAAAGCCTTGCGGTTTTCCTGCCAAATGACGTCAGCCCGCAGGAAATGCGCGATTGTCTGCACGAAGAAATTGCCCAAGGTCTGGGGCCGGTGAATGACATCTACCGGTTAAGCACGTCGATCTTTAACGACGACAACTTTCACGCCGTCCTGACGGGCTATGACATGCTTATACTGCGTGCGACCTATGACCAAAGCCTGCGGTCCGGCATGTCGCGCCAACAGGTTGCGCAACGTCTGCCATCTATTCTGCAACGGCTGAACCCACGCGGCGGTACCGGTGCCATTGCGCCGCCTGCGCGCCAAATGGGGGCATGGCAGCGCGCGATTGGGCGCGCAACCTCGCCGCGCGGCTCGGCAGCGGCGCGCCTGACCGCTGCGAAACGCGCCGTCAGTTTGGCCTCAGGGGCAGGGGGCAGTGATCCACGTCTGGCGTTTTCGCATTACGTGTTAGGGCGGCAAAGCCTGGCCACAGACCCGGCCGCCGCACTTCAGGCATTTTTGACAGCAGGTACGATTTACCAGACTCGGCAAGACAGCGGCGTCCAGGAAGCCCATGTCGCCCTACAGGTTGCTGCGTTCCAATTGTCGGCTGGGCGCGGTGAAATCGCCCAGCAACTGGTCGATCAAAACCTTGCCACGGTGCGCCGCGCAGAAAATGCGTCGCTTTTGTCCTTGTTGCTTCTCGTCAAGGCAGAGGCGCTGGAACTTCAGAGCCGCCGTGCCGAAGCCGATGCCGCCCGGCGCGACGCTTTGGCCTGGGGGCGGTATGGCTTTGGCAGCGCGCGCGAGGTAAGAACGCGCGTCGCCGAGATCGTGGCGATTTCGCCAAGAAGCCGTGCGCAAGGGGAAGGCCCGACATGATCATGCTGGTCAGTGGCACAATAGGGGCCGTTTTGGGGGCCGTGACGGCCAAACGCCGCAAAGGCAATCGTCTTGATATGGCGCAATACGCGGCGGGCTATGCCATTGCGTTTATGATCCTTGGGCTGTTTCTGACACTTCTTATCACCTATTTGGCGGACTAATGTTTCTGCCGTTCTTTGAGGCCGTGCGGCGTGCGGGCGTTCCCGCAAGCCCGCGCGAATTTCTGAACCTTCTCGAAGCGATGGCCGCCGATCTGGTGACCTATGACATCGACGGGTTCTACTATCTGGCGCGTACGGCTTTGGTGAAGAACGAAGCCCATCTAGACCGGTTCGATCGCGCATTCCAAGAAGCGTTCTCGGGCGTCGAAAACATCCCGCCCGAGGCCGTTCTGGATATGGTTGATCTGCCTCAAGACTGGCTGAAAAAACTGGCCGAAAAATTTCTGAGCGACGACGAAAAGGCCGAAATCGAAACGGCGGGCGGTTTTGACAAACTGATGGACAAACTGCGCGAGCGCCTTCGCGAACAGGAAAAGCGCCACCAAGGCGGTTCCAAGTGGATCGGAACAGCGGGTACATCGCCATTCGGCGCTTACGGCTATAATCCGGAAGGTATCCGCATCGGGCAAGACAGTTCCCGCCACCAACGCGCCGTCAAAGTTTGGGACAAGCGCGCATTCAAAGACCTTGATGACACCCGCGAAATTGGCACGCGCACCATCAAACTTGCGTTGAAACGGCTGCGGCAATGGGCGCGCGAAGGCGCAGCGGACGAACTGGACCTAGACGGAACCATCCGCGCGACAGCCGAAAACGGATATCTCGATGTGCAAACCCGGCCCGAGCGTCGAAACGCCGTCCGCGTTTTGTTATTCTTCGATATTGGCGGGTCAATGGACCCCTACATCGAGATGGTCGAAGAATTGTTTTCAGCCGCACGATCCGAATTCAAACACATGGACCACTTCTATTTCCACAACTGCCTTTACGAAGGCGTCTGGCGCGAAAACAAACGCCGCTGGAACGCCCGCACGCCGACTTGGGATGTGATCAACCGCTTTGGCCCGGCCTGGAAATGCATCTTTGTGGGCGACGCGTCGATGTCACCCTATGAGGTCGCGGTGCCTGGGGGCGCGAATGAACACTGGAACGAAGAAGCAGGCGAAACCTGGTTGCGCCGCGCCATCACTCAGTGGCCAGATTTTCTGTGGATCAACCCAATGCCCGAGCCGCATTGGCAATACACACAGTCGACCCATATGATCCGCGAAATCATCGGGCCAGAACGCATGGTGCCGTTGACGCTGGATGGGTTGACGCGCGGAATGAAACGGCTGGGCTGACGGCTCTGGAACTGACGCGCGGAGACCCCATATCTAACCCATGCTCAAATTCACGCCCATTCTTTTGGCCATCCTTTACGCGCTGGCGATGTACAAGTTTTCCGCCTGGCGGACAAAGGCCGAACTTGATCAGAAATCTTCCGAACTGGCCGATCCTGAACTAAAGCGTCTGACCGATCGGATGGCCGCCGCGCTCGACCTGCCGCGGATCCGCGTTCATCTTTACGAAATCGAACCCGTGAACGGGCTAGCTGCACCCGATGGCAGAATTTTTCTGACACGCGGTTTCTATCAGAAATTCCGCGCGGGCGAGGTGACGGGCGAAGAACTGGCAAGTGTGATCGCGCATGAACTGGGGCATGTGGCCCTTGGCCATTCGCGCCGTCGGATGATCGATTTTTCAGGCCAAAACGCCATGCGCACAGCACTTGCTATGGTGTTGGGGCGCTTTCTGCCTGGGTTGGGTGTTCTGATCGCCAACTTTCTGACGACACTTCTGGCCGCCCGACTGTCGCGCAAGGACGAATACGAAGCCGATGCTTATGCCTCGGCTTTGCTGGTCAAGTCCGGCATTGGCACCGAACCGCAGAAGTCGCTGTTTCTGAAACTGGAAAAACTGACAGGTTTGCGCGGTGCCGGTACGCCGGTTTGGTTGATGAGCCATCCGAAAACCGCCGAACGGATTGCGGCCATCGAAGTGCTGGAAAACCGCTGGACCAACGTCACAAAAACTTAGCCGTGGTGCTAGGCGTACAGAAATTTTCCGAACCGCGGCACCTGCGCGCGCTTCATCAAGGCCCGTGGGTTCGACACGTCGATCCCGTGATTGCCGGCTTCGCCCAACACTTCGTTTGCCAAACGGGCCAGACCATCCCGGTCTAGTCTGGCGGCTTCCAGCAGAAACTCATCCGGATGACGCCGCAATATCCCATGCGCCCCAAGCGTGCGCAGCGGAAAGTCCTTGGTGTTCAGCGTCAAAAGCGCCTCGGCGCCGCCGTCTATGGCGGCGGCCAACACATGGATATCGTTTTCATCCGGCAAATACAGCGTCGCTTGGGTCTGGTCTGACCCTTCGACACCGGCTTTCGGAAACTGGACGCGCAACCGCGCAATTTCCCCTTCGGCGATCACCCCGTCCGGCGCGCTTTTGCGCAAAGCGGCCCGACGCCATTCTTCTAAAATGCGGTCTGACCAAAGCGGCGTGAACAGACCTTGCGCGGCTGTTCCCAAGACCAGCTCGCGCAAGACCGTCGGGTACAGGACGCAGGCGTCGATCAGAACCTTCACAGCAACCGAAACGTCAGTGCTTTCAGATAGCCGCTTTCCTCAAGCGCGGGGTGGCGCGGGTGATCGGGGCCCGCCTGACCCGTGCGCAAAAGCTGCGCCGACCGCCCGGCGCGTCCAATGCCCCGCAGCGACGCCGTCTGAAACGCGGGCAACGCGACCGCTTGCGAACAGGAACACAAGGTCAGAAACCCCCCCGGTTGCACCAGATGCGCTGCAAGTCGCGCGGCCTTCTCATAGGCGCGCAACCCAGGTTCCAATGCGTTCTTGTTGGGCGCGAAGGCCGGCGGGTCGCAAATGACCGACCCGAACAATCGTGCATCACTGGCCAGCGACGACATGGCATCAAAGGCATCAGATTTGCGCGTTTCAAACCGGTCGGCAACACCGCTTGCTGTGGCACCTTTCGCGGCCAGCGCCAACGCAGCCTCGGACCCATCCACCGCTAAGGCGGCTGTGGCGCCCGCACTAAGCGCTGCCAAAGAAAACCCGCCCACATGGGAAAACATGTCCAGTACATCGCGGCCCTGCGACAGCCGCGCCACAAAAGCGTGGTTTGGGCGCTGATCATAGAAAATGCCGGTTTTCTGGCCACCTTCTACATTCGCCATATAGGTCGCGCCATTCATCGGCACCGGGATGGGGTTTGTCACAGTCCCGACCAGCACTTCCGAGATATCGTTCAGCCCTTCCAGCCCGCGCGCGCGTCCTTGCGCGTTCTTGACCACAACCAGCGCGCCGGTTGCTTTGCGCAAGGCTTCGATGAAAAGGTCCAGCCGGACATCAATCCAGGCAGCATTCGGCTGAATAACCAATGTGTCGCCGAACCGGTCGACAATGGTTCCGGGGAAACCATCGGTTTCGGCATGGATCAGTCGGTAAAACGGCGCATCATACAGCGTTTCGCGCAAGGCCAGAGCTTGCGCCACGCGGGCGTCAAACCAGGCCGCGTCAAGGGTTGCCTCGCCGTTCCGGTCAAGCAACCGCGCAATGATCTTGGACTGCGGGTTGACAGTCGCCAAGCCAATCGGACGCCGTTCGCTGTCTTCCAGCAGGGCCAATGCGCCGGGCTCCAGCGCTTTGGTGCGCCGATCAGTGACCAACTGGTTTGCGTAGACCCAAGGGAACCCGCGCCTAAGGGGGCGAGGGTCCATTTTGGGCTTAAGACGAATGACAGGATAAGCGTTCATCCGCGACCCTTACCCGGTCTTCCGGGTGTGGGAAAGCCCGCGCGTTAGCGCGCGCGGCGCTGAAAGAAACCGGCGATGTATTTGGCCCGCGCCCGACGGGCTTGGGTTTCGATCAGGGACATATCAACGGTCTGATTGGATTGGATACGCATGGGTCATACTCCTTGTTGGTCAACACCTAGGGTCATCAAGCCCGCGCATAAACGCCCAGATCGACAATCCCGCCATGCAGTTTTTGCATGCATTCCATGCCCGACAGGGCTGAAAAGACTTGCAATATTCTAGCGAAATCGCTTCGTGGGGCCATGGGAACGATGACGGATGCGTATCAGGCGCGTATCGACGCCGGACAGCTTGAGCCAGACGCGGCACAAGAAGCCGTGCTGCCTCAGTTTGATCGTATCGCAGCCGCGCTTCAGGTCGCGGCCCCTACCGGTCTGAAAGGTCTGTTCGCCAAAAAACCCGACCCCGTCAAAGGTCTGTACCTTTGGGGCGGTGTCGGGCGCGGCAAATCCATGTTGATGGATATGTTCCACGATGTCGTGGGCGGTCAGCGTGTACATTTTCACGCTTTCATGCAGGACGTGCAGGCCCGGCTGCACAAAGCCCGCCAGACCGAGGTTGAGGATGCTCTTGTGCCGGTGGCCGATGAAATTGGCGATGGTCTGCGTCTTCTCTGTCTGGACGAAATGCAAATCTCGGACATTACAGATGCCATGATCGTCGGGCGGCTTTTTGATTTGCTGACCTCAAAGAGCGTCATCGTGGTCACCACGTCAAACCGCATCCCGGATGATCTGTACAAAGACGGTCTGAACCGTGATCTGTTTCTGCCGTTTATCGGCCTGATCAAATCGCAGATGGTCGTACACGAACTGGCGTCACCGCGCGATTACCGGCAAGACCGGTTGGCGGGGGAACAGGTCTATTTCCACCCCGCCGATGCCACGGCCCGAACGGCGCTGGATGCGATCTGGAATGATCTGTCCGGCGGTCAGCAAGGTCCGCTTGATTTGATTGTGAATAAACGTACGGTCAATTTGCCGAATTTCTCAAACGGGGTGGCACGCGCCAGCTTTTACGATCTGTGCGGCCAGCCCCTGGGGCCTGCCGATTTTCTGGCGCTGGCCGACGCGGTGCGGGTTCTGATCCTGGACGATATCCCACGCCTGTCGTCCGAGAACTACAATCAGGCCCGCCGTTTTGTCACGCTGATCGACGCGCTCTATGAAGCGGGCGTCAAACTGATTGCCTCGGCAGCAGATGTGCCCGAACGGCTGTATATCGAAGGTGCGGGCAGTTTCGAATTTGAACGCACCGCCAGTCGTCTGCGCGAAATGCAAGCGGCGGCTTGGGGCAAACCCTAGTCGCTCACCGGCCCGTGGTCGTCGATCAACTGAAGCAGCCCCAGTGCCGCGGCCCCCAAAACCAAAATACCAAACGTCAAAGGCAAGGTCGTGCCATCAAAGGCCAGCCCAATCGGGGCCGACAAAATGGCGGACCCAATCGTCGCAATTGCGGTGATGATCGACGCGGCAAGCCCTGCCATATGCCCCATGGGTTCCAAGGCCAGCGCGTTGATATTGCCAATGCCAAACCCGGCCAGATAAAAATTCGCAGTCATCCACAGGAACGTCACCGGAAAGACCAGCGCGTCCGGCAAAAGCCCGGTCACTTGCAACATCAGAAACACCAGCGTGAACGCGCCATGCACTAATAGCGCGCGCCGCACGATTTTGCGCATGCCTATCCGAACCACGAGGCGCGCGTTCACAAGATTGGCGAAGGACGCCAAAAATCCCATAAGACCGAACCACAGCGGAAAGCTATCGCCCGTGCCCAACACCTCTCCGAACACCTGTTGGCAGGACAAAAGCGCCGAAAACAGAATGGTGAAGATCAACGTCAAAACCAGCGTCGCGGCCACCACCCGACGGTTCGATAGAACCTCGTAAGTGCCGGACATCAGTTTGCTCAGCCGAAACGGTCGCACGTTTTCAGGCGCAAGCGTTTCTGGCTGGCGGACCGTAAGCCACACCATCGAGATCAGCGAAAACACAACGAAACTATAGAAAATCGCCCGCCACCCGAACATCCAGGCAATCACCCACCCAATCGACGGGGCAAAGATCGGGGCAAGGGTAAAGACGAAGATGATGTAAGACATGATCTGCGCCATATGACGGCCCGTGAACAGGTCACGCACCATGGCCACCGCGATCACACGCGGGCCTGCGGCACCGACGCCCTGGACAAACCGCGCGATCAGCAACGCGTCCAGGCTTTCCGTCCAGGCGCAGACCAGGGCGGCGACTGCATAAATCGAAGCGCCTGCGACAGCGACAATCTTGCGGCCATAGGCATCTGATAAAGGGCCGGTGAAAAACGTGCCAAGCCCCATGCCCATCAGAAAAGCCCCGATGACCAGCTGCGCGTCGTTTGTATTGTCCGACGCAAGTGCAGCCCCGATATCTGGCAAGACCGGCAACATGGCGTCGATGGAAAACGCCACGGTCGCCGACAACATAGCCAAAAGCGCAACCAGTTCGACCTGCGAAATTGCAAAACGGGCGTCTGTCATGGCGATCCGGACGACGTTGGAAAACCAAAGGGCAGGGGCCCCACCCGCATTGTCACGGGGCCTTGTCCTGGGTTTTCAAGTCGTCAATTACACGCGCCCATAATTCGGGCGGTTGCGCGCCCGGCACCACATGCTGGTTGCCGACGACAAAGGTCGGCACGCCTGTGACGCCGCGCTCGCGCGCATGGCTGTCGCGGGCCTGAATGTCGTCGGCATCCGAACGACCCTCCAGCAGACGCGCGGTTATCGCGCGGTCCATCCCGACGCCTTCCGCGATCTCTAACAAAACACCATGTTCGCTGATATCGCGGCTCTCTTCGAAATAAGCTTTGAAAAGCCGGGTCACCACCGCCGTCTGACGCCCTTCCAGACCCGACCAATGGATCAACCGATGGGCATCCAGCGTGTTGGGTGTCCGCGTAATTTTGTCCAGCGCCAGATCAAGTCCCGCCGCGCGCGCCGCGTCATCAATCCGCGAATAGACCTGCACCGCATTGTCCTTGCCGCCAAACTTGGTTTCCAGATAGCCGCGCCGGTCCATGCCCTCAGGCGGCATATCCGGGTTCAGCTGAAACGGATGCCATTCGATTTCAAAAGGGTGTCCGGGATGCGCTTCAAGCGCGCGGTCCAGTTGAGCTTTGCCGATATAACACCAGGGGCAAATCGGATCAGAGAGAATATCAAGTTTGATCATGGCCCGTCTTGGTTCGCAGGCCCATTCCCGTTTCGCAAGC
The DNA here is from genome assembly GCA_937924905.1 of uncultured Paracoccaceae bacterium. Classification (GTDB taxonomy): domain Bacteria; phylum Pseudomonadota; class Alphaproteobacteria; order Rhodobacterales; family Rhodobacteraceae; genus JAJDOD01. The sequence goes on from CALDUK010000023.1 coordinate 12,508, forward strand.
AGATTGTTGCGTCAGGCGCTCAACCGTTCGGGTTCAACAAACTGTGGCAGACGAAACGTCACCATTTCAGCAGCTTCCGCAAAGGTCAGATGATGCGCCGTTGAAAGCTGCAGGACCAAAGCGCCAATATCGCCTTCCTTGGCCCGAAGCATGTCTTGATCAACGTCTGGAAAGAGCGCGACGGCACGCGCAATGTAGTCGGTCCAACTTGAGGTAATCGTCATAACAAACTCGCATGTCGCCCCTCACCCGATTTACCCTATAAGCGCGTTTCCTAAACTTTGGTTAACGCAAAACGAGGGCGCGCATGGCGTCCGAACCAACGCCATGCGGCTTGCGTCAGATCGCCCGGTCAACGGCGCGCGCCCCTTCCGAGACGTCTTCGCCAAAGCCTTCGATCGTGTTGCATCCCGCAAGCGTCAGCAAAAGCGCGGCAAATATCGCAAGTTTCTTCATGTCGTCATTCCTCTTCAGACCACCAGACGTCGGGCTGGAAACCGATCCAGTCGCCATACATCGGCAAAGTTTCGGGATATTTCAGTTCCTTGGCATGGGCAATGCGACTGACCGGCATGTGCCAGGATGGGATCACATAGCGCCCCGAAGTCAGCACCCGATCAAGCGCACGGGTCGCGGCCAGAAAATCTTCCTGATTGGCCGATGTCAGCATCCGCTCGATCATCGCATCAATGGCGGGGCTTTTGACCCCCATCCAGTTTCGGCTGCCTTCGGTATCGGCGGCCTCGATGCCCCAATACAGGTTCTGTTCGTTTCCGGGCGACAAGGACAAACCCCGCGAATACCACGTCATGTCAAAATCAAAGGCGTTGGTTCGTTCCTTATATTCCGCACTGTCGACCGAAGACACGGTGACCGCCACGCCCATACGCTTAAGTGCAGACGAAAAGATATCGACAATCTGCTGCGTTTCGCTTGAGCCTGCGGAAATCAGAACCTCAAACCCGAAGGTCTCGCCATCAGCGTTCTTCAGCGCCCCATCCTCAAGCGTCCACCCGGCCTCTTCCATCAAAGCCAGTGCGGCCCGGATATTGCCCCGGTTCCGTTCGGTCCCGTCGCCTTCTGGCAAGGCATAACCATCCAAGGCCCCCGGCAGCAATTCATCTGCAAAGGGCGTCAGAAACTCGGCCACGCGGCCTGTGGCTGGACCATTTTCCATTCCCAGCACCGAGTTTGAAAAATAGGATGTGATCCGTGGCTGCGGGTCACCGTTGATGGTTTGGTTGATGAACTCAAAATTATAGGCAGTGATCATCGCCTCGCGCACGCGCCAGTCCTGGAACGCGTCGCGGCGTGTGTTCATCACCAGACCGCGGATGCCGGTGGGACGTTGATGCGGGATGACCGATTTCACAACGTCGCCCGCGTCAATGGCCGGGAAATTGTATTGTGTATCCCATTTCTGCACGCTGGTTTCGCGCGATGTGTTCAGAATCCCGGCCTTGAACGCTTCGAACATCGCGGTGCCATCGGTGAAAAACTCCATCCGGATTTCATCCAGATTGGCGGTGCCGCGCCGGAAGGGGACAACACCGTTGCCCCAGTAGTCTGGGTTTCGTGTCAGCGTCACAAAACGCCCGGGCTCAAAGTCGGAAATGACGTAAGGCGCAGACGACACAGGGATCATATCCACGCCGCTTTCGGCAAAATCGACCCCGTCCCATTGCGCTTTTTTCAAGATTGGCCGCAACCCCATGATCAAAGGCAATTCATCGTCGCGGGTGTTGAATGTAAACCGGACCCCACGCTCGCCGATTTTTTCGACACTGGCGATTTTCTTCCACGACCCGTGATAACGGGGGTGCCCAACGGTGCCCAATGTCTCGTACGACCAGATCACATCCTCGACCGTCACAGGCGACCCGTCTGAAAACGCGGCTTCGGGCCGCAAGGTAAATTCGACCCACGATCGATCGTCCGGCACTTCAACGGTTTCGGCCAACACCCCGTAAAGCGTGAAAGGTTCGCCATAGCTGCGGCCCATCAGGCTTTCATGTGCAAGGAACCGCAATTGCCAGGGCACGCGGCCTTTCACGATGTGCGGGTTCAGGGAATCAAAGCTGCCCACTTCGCCTTGAACGATTCGCCCGCCCTTGGGTGCATCCGGATTCGCATAAGGCAGGGATAAAAAATCCGGCCCCAAAGCCGGTTCGCCATACATGGCAATCCCATGTTTGGGCTGGGCCACAGCCCAGTTCGCCATTGTCAACGCAACTATACATAGTGCGAAATACGAGAATGATCGCATCATCGTCAACAATCCCTCTGCTCTGCCATTCTTTGTTCAGACCCTACGGGGGGTTCCGGGCGTTTACAAACTTTAAGCTTGGCCAAAGGCAAAACCTTGCGTATAAACAATGCACTGCTCGATAGGTTTCTTGCCTGTATGAAACCTGCCTCAATAACTTAACGCCCGCTTCGTGCGGGCGTTTTTTTTATGGCGCAGGGCGGGGCGCAGGCTTTTTCACAACCAGCCACAACAAAGCGCTGCCTGCGAGAATCAGGAATGGAATCATCGCCAAGTTGACAGCTGTCCAACCCTGCACCGCGTCGCCACCCGAACAGTTCATCAAACCACCCGACGACAAAGACGCCACCGTGACGCAGCCAAACACGACCATGTCGTTCATACCCTGCACGCGGCCCCGTTCTTCGGCGCTGTGGGCGCCCGCCAGCATGGTGGTGGCGCCGATGAACCCGAAATTCCAACCCAGACCCAACAGGATAAGCGCGCCAAAGAAGTTGAACAACTCAGTCCCGACCAGGGCAACCACACCGGCGGCCGCAAGAATAGCCAGACCAATCGCCACAATCCGCTCTACCCCAAAGCGCACAATCAAATGGCCGGTAAAGAAAGACGGCGCAAACATCGCAAGAACATGTGCCGACACCACATCGGCAGCATTGTTCTGTGTGAACCCGCACCCGACCACCGCCAAGGGCGTCGAGGTCATAACAAGATTCATCAACGCATAGCTGACCATCGCACAGATAATTGCGACCAGAATACGGGGGTCAGACAACAATTCGCGCCGCGTGCGCCCGCCTGTGCTGTTGGCCGCAGCGACGGGTTTCGGGATTCTCAGCGCAAAGAAAAGAAACGCGCCCAACAGATTAATGCCGACAACCGCCAGATAGGTGCCAAGGAATGGCACCGCCATCTCGTCAGCCGTCAGCTTGACCAGACCGGGGCCAATCACCGCGCTGACCAACCCGGCGGCCATCACATAGCTGATAGCCTTTGGCCGAAACGCATCCGACGCCATGTCCGAGGCTGCAAACCGCAAAAAACCCTGACTGGACATATAGATACCGGCCAAAAGTGATCCCATCAGAAAGATCGGAAAGCTTTGCACCGCCAGCCCCCAGGCCCCCATCGCACCACCGGCAGCCCCGCCCATCGCGCCTACGAAAAACCCGGCTTGCCGGCCGTATTTCTGCATAAAGGACGACAGCGGCGTCGCCGTTAGCATTGAACCAAGAACGATCAATGCAATCGGCAACGTTGCAAAACACGGATGCGGTGCCAATTGCTGACCCGCCAGACCGCCGACCGTGAACAAAAGCGGCATCTGCGCGCCCAGAAATGCCTGAGCTGCAACCAGGACAGACAGGTTTCGGCGTTCAAGGGTGCGGTTGGGCAAATCCATAAACTTGCCTTAGACCCAAGGCACGGGCCCGGCAAGCGCAGAGCGGGTGAAAGAGCCGCCTTTCGGTCGCGGCGCATACCGCCTAACGTTCCACCATGAACCCTGTCGGTCGCATCATAACATCGCCGGTCTGCATCGCCGAGGGCGCGGCTTACCTGGCAGGCATCGAACCGCGCTTTGCCCATGCGCTCGATCTGACCGGCACCGTGCCGCTTCGGCTGCGCAAAGACGGGTTTCCGGCGCTTTTGGATGCGATTGTCAGCCAACAGGTCTCGGTCGCGGCGGCTGATGCGATCTGGGGTCGTCTAAAAACGGCCGGTTTGACCGGCCCGCGCAAAATCAAAGCGGCCTCCGATGACGAATTGCGCGCCTGTGGATTGTCACGCCAGAAGATTCGCTATGCGCGCGAACTGGCCAACGCGGGTATCCGGTTTCCCGCGCTGCGCGATGCACCAACCGAAGACGTTATCGCGACCCTGATCCAGGTGCCCGGCATCGGGCGCTGGACAGCCGAGATCTATGCCATGTTCTCGCTGGGCCGTGCCGATGTCTTCGCGCCCGGCGATCTGGCCTTGCAGGAATCAGCCCGCGTTCTTTTCGATATGGACGCGCGCCCGACAGAAAAAGCGCTGCGCCAACAGGCCGAAGCCTGGTCGCCCTGGCGCAGCGTTGCCGCGCGCCTTTTGTGGTCATATTATCACATTGCGAAAGACCGCGAAGGCATTCGAAGCTAGTTCCGAGCACCTGACCTAAAAGGGACATTGAATGTTGGGTGACCTTACGGCACACCCAGAAACGCGAACAATGTTCACCAATGAGGGGTCGACGGTGTGACAGAGGAACTAAACTATACAAGACGGCCAAGCAAAACGGGCGCTGACACATCGGTCGTTCTGTTCTTGCACGGCTATGGTGCGGATGGGGCCGATCTTCTTGGGCTAGCCGATCCGCTGGCCGAACATTTGCCCGACACAGTCTTCATGGCCGCCGACGCGCCAACACGATCAATGGCGAACCCGATGGGGTTTCAGTGGTTCCCCATCCCTTGGATCGACGGCTCGTCCGATGCGGCCGCCGCCGAAGGTATGCGCCACGCCGCCAAACTCCTGGATGCGTTCATCGACAAAATCCTGGCCGAAGAAGGGATCGATGCCGATCGTCTGATCCTGGTCGGCTTCAGTCAGGGCACAATGATGAGCCTTCATGTCGCCCCACGGCGGGCCGATCCCGTTGCGGGCATCGTGGCATTCTCGGGCCGGTTGATGGTTCCGGAACGTTTGCAGGAAGAAATGCTGTCGCAACCGCCGGTGTTGTTGATCCATGGCAATTCAGACGATGTGGTGCCGTTCGAAGAAATGCAGATGGCAGGCGAAGCGCTGCAGGGTGCAGGCTTTACCGTTTATGCCCATGTTATGGAAGGCACAGGGCACGGCATTGCCCCCGATGGTCTGTCGGTCGCACTGGCCTTCATGCGAGAACATCTCGATATCGAGTAACGCCGCAAAACACCCAGATTGACAAGTTTGGCTTGCCCGACAACTTTGGCGTCCATGGCCAAGGATTACTCTCTTCTGGGGCCAGAGGCGGCACAGGCCAAGGTCAAAAGTCTTGCCAACCCGCCCTGGTTCCGCCCCGACGTCGCGCCTCAGGCAATCCGCGCGCTGATGGTCAAGGATGACGGCACGCCCACGCGGGACACGGCGCTTTGGCTGGGGCTGATGGTGGTGTTCGCCGCCATTGGCATAGCACTTTGGCCGTCCTGGTGGTCGGCCCCGGCCTGGCTGGCCTACGGCGTGCTCTATGGCTCGGCCAGCGATTCCCGCTGGCACGAATGCGGTCATCGCACAGCGTTCAAAACCGCCTGGAAGAACGAATTTGTCTATCAGCTGGCCTGTTTCATGCTGATGCGAAACCCCTATGTCTGGCGCGCCAGCCACATACGCCACCACACCGACACGATCATCGTCGGTCGCGATCCCGAAATCGTCGCGATGCGCCCGCCCGATCTGTTGCGGCTTGGGGTAAACCTCTTTGGCGTGATTGACGCTTTCGCTTTGGGTAAGCGCATGATCCTGCACGCCACCGGGCGTCTTCATCCGCAAGAAGAAACATATGTCCGCCCCCAAGACCGGGCGCGCGTGTTCATGGTCGCGCGTCTTTGGCTGTTGATCTATGCACTTGTGGTCCTTCTGGCGCTGGGCATGGGGTCGATCCTGCCTTTGATGATCATCGGTCTGCCGCGTCTCTATGGGGCCTGGCACCATGTTATGACCGGCCTTTTGCAGCATCTGGGGCTGGCCGAAAACGTCACCGACCACCGCTTGAACACCCGCACGGTGTTGATGAACCCGGTATCGCGCTTCATCTATCTGAATATGAACTACCACATCGAACATCACATGTTCACGATGGTGCCTTACTACCGGCTGCCTGATTTGCACGCGCTGATAAAACACGATCTGCCCCGGCCCGAACCGTCAATTCTGGCCGCGTTTCGCCGCCTCGTCCCGGTCTTGCGTCGGCAGCTTCGCTATGAAAACGCGGTGATTGTCCCGGACCTTCCCCAGGGCGCGACGCCTTACCGGGATGAGGTGGACGCGCTTCGCCCACATGCCGTCTGAAGTGGGGCAGGGGGCGACAAGGCGTTGCGCAATATCTTCCCCAAAATGAGAGGCTTGTAAGCCGCGCGACGCCAGATATAGTGCCTGACAATGGCTGGGGCGGCTCCCCCGCTCTGGCACCGGTAGGGTCGGCAGGCGAGAGCGGAGTCCTTAATGAACGGCGAATTCAGAACAAACTTTGTACGCGAGCCAAACAGTCTGCGCCACAATCCGGCGCTTGTGTTGAACGCCGACTACCGCCCCTTATCCTATTATCCCCTATCGCTTTGGCCCTGGCAGGATGCGGTTAAGGCCGCTTGGCTGGACCGCGTCCAGATCATCGCAGAATATGACGAGGTCGTGCGCAGCCCGTCCACCGAAATTCGCATCCCCTCGGTCGTGGTTCTGAAAGACTATGTTCAGCCGCAAAAACGCGTGGCCTTCACCCGCTTTAACCTGTTTCTGCGCGACCAGTTTCGGTGCCAGTATTGCGGTGCCACGGGTGAACTGACGTTCGACCATGTTGTCCCACGCGCACGCGGCGGCATCACAAGTTGGGAAAACGTCGTCGCAGCCTGCGCCAGATGCAACTTGCGCAAAGGTTCAAAGTCACTGCGCCAGGCCGGTCTGTCGCTGCGCAAACCGCCGCGTCAGCCGGGGGCCGAAGAATTGCGCAATCAGGGCCGGAAATTTCCACCGAACCACTTGCACGAAACCTGGCTCGACTTCCTCTATTGGGACGCCGAACTGGAACAATAGGGCGCGACCGACCGCGGGGTCAGGGCGTGTTGCTCTAAATCAAACAGCCTCGCCCAGTTTCACTTCGCTGCGCGCTACCCGTTCCAGATATTTGACGGTCGACGGATTGTCCTGCCGCCACTTCAGAAACTCGCGAAATCCTTCGTTGTTGACATGCTCGCGCTCGGACGCGGGCAGCATCACATATTCCTTCACGGTCACATCGGGCACGAAGTGCAGTTTGATTTTCTGATACGCAACACTGCAGGTCTGAACTTCGGCAGCGGTCATGGGCCGTTGTTCCGAGATGTCCGAACACGCAAAGTGAAAGGCGATCAAAGCAAAAAGTTCTAGTGTCATTTGGCCTACTCCGGTCATGGCTTGTGGGCCTCCCTGATACAAAGCTTAACGCAGCGCCCGGATTGGGCGAGGCACATTGCCGTGAGAAAAGGTGAGCAGACGGTCAGGCGTTTTGTTGGTGTCGCAAAATTTGGAAACCGTCAGGCCGAACAGCTGGCCCCGCCAAGGACACAAAACTTGGCACAATGCGGGTGGTTCAACTGCACCGGCTTTTCCGCCTCTTCCAGGCTTGCCCCAAGCTCGAACTCGGGCTCATAGGGCAACAAGGTACAGGCAACGACCGTCGGCGTCGCGGCACCCTTGCGTTTGACCACCATGCGCGACGACGAACACATCACACTGTCGGGCGATTTGTTCAAAATACCCCAACATTCGGTCGTGATTTCAGGCACATCGACGGTTTCGTCCATCTCGGGGAACAAAACCGTAATGCCCGGATTGCTGGCGTCGATATCAAAGCCTTCTTTCGCATATAGCGCGGCATACCCCGCGCGCGCACTGGCATCGCTTTCGTGCCACATGGCGCGCCCGGCCACCGCCATGCGAATGCCCGCATCGCGCAGCCAGCGCATGCCGACAAGCGATTTCTCAAAAGCCCCTTCGCCACGCTCGGCGTCATGTTCTTCGGGCGAACAATGATCCAGCGATATCCGCAAGGTCAGTTTATCACCATAGGTCGCGACCAACCGTTCCAACCCTTCGCGCATTGATTTGCGCATCATCGGGCGCATGGCGTTGGTCAGAATCAAAACGTCATATCCCCGCGCCAAACCGGCGTCGGCCATCGCGATCATGTCGGGGTTCATAAACGGTTCGCCGCCCGTGAACGCGATCTCGCGCACGCCCCAGTCGCGGGCGTCCAACTGATCCAGATAGGTTTCGACATCTGCGGTCGTCAGATACACAAGACGATCATTCTTCGGCGACGATTCAATATAGCAATTCACGCATTCAATGTTGCAAAGCGTGCCTGTGTTGAACCAAAGCGTCTCAGGTTGCGTCAGCGCAACCGATGCGCGCGCGTCGCCCTTGGCCGTTACCTTGGGGTCCTGGAACTTTGCCGTGTCCAGCGCGTCGATCATGTCTTTCATGGATGATGTCTTCCTTGGTTGACACTATTTCTATGCGTGTGCGGACTTAAGCGAAAGGGAAAGCTGGCGACCGTGACAAACTTGTGATCTTTATGCGGGTCTGGACATTATCTGAAGCGGGGGGTATGCGCTCCGCAAGAATTGTTAGCGGTATCAGGCCGCGCTAAAGGAGGCACCGATGGTCTCGCGCGTAATTCCCGTAGACGACTTCGATCTTGTGATTTTTGGTGGCACCGGAGATCTTGCGCGCCGCAAGATTTTGCCCGGGCTGTTTCGCCGGTTCATGGCCGGTCAAATGCCCGCGTCCAGCCGTATCATCGGCGCGGCGAGATCTGAACTCGATCAGGACGGCTATCAAAAAGAAGTGGCCAAGGCGCTTGAAGAATTTCTGCCAAAAGACGCACGTCCCAAAGATCAGGTGACAGCGTTTCTTGAGACGCTCGACTATGTCGCGATTGATGCGATGGGCGAAGGCGGCTGGGACACATTGTCAAAGAAGCTTCGCCCGGATGTTATTCGCGCGTTCTACTTCTCGGTCGCACCGTCCTTGTTCGGTGCCCTTGCGGAACGGTTGCACGGTCATGCGTGCGCAGGACCGAGCTGCCGCATCGTCGTCGAAAAACCATTCGGCCGCGATCTGGCCAGCGCGAAAGAGCTGAACAAAACGCTGCGCGATCACTTCGACGAACGCCAAATCTATCGGATCGACCATTATCTTGGCAAAGAAACCGTTCAAAACCTGATGGCGGTCCGCTTTGGCAATGTGTTGTTCGAACCACTCTGGAACGCACAGCATGTCGATCACGTCCAGATCACCGTCTCGGAAAGCGTCGGCGTCGATGGGCGCGGGGCGTACTATGACAAATCGGGCGCGATGCGCGACATGGTGCAAAACCACCTGATGCAGCTTCTTTGTCTGACCGCGATGGAACCACCCTCGCGCTTTGACCCCGATGCGGTCCGCGACGAAAAGCTGAAAGTCATCCGCGCGCTTGATCCCGTGGACCCCGACGATATCGTGCGCGGTCAGTATACCTCGCCCGAAAAGGGCAAAGGGTATCTTGAACAGGTCGAAGACCCGAACAGCCGCACCGAAAGCTTCATCGCCATGAAAATCGCGGTGTCCAACTGGCGCTGGGCGGGCGTGCCGTTTTACCTGCGTACGGGCAAACGGCTGAAAGCGCGCAATTCCGAAATCGCCATCGTGTTCAAGGAAGTGCCCCATTCCATCTTCGATCAGGACGAAGCGCGCCACCGCAATGTGCTGACCATTCGCCTGCAACCCAACGAAGGTATGGACCTGTCGGTCACGATCAAGGAACCAGGGCCGGGCGGGATGCGGCTGGTCGATGTGCCGCTGGACATGTCCTTTGCCGAAGCGCTGGGGCCTGACGCCGAAGATGTGCCAGACGCGTACGAGCGTTTGATCATGGATGTTATTCGCGGCAACCAGACCTTGTTTATGCGCGGCGATGAAGTCGAAGCCGCCTGGGCCTGGACCGATCCTCTGATCAAAGGATGGACCGAACGTGGTGACCGGCCCGTGACCTACGAGACAGGCTCGACCGGTCCCGAAGAAGCGGCAATGTTGCTGCACCGCGAAGGGCGCCGCTGGCGCGAGATTAAACCATGATTTTGATAGATTATCCTGACCGCAATACGCTTTTTACAAGCCTTGCCAATAGCTTGGCAGATGAACTGAAGGCAGGTCTGTCCACCCGCGATCGCGTCAGCCTTGCTGTGCCGGGCGGGTCGACGCCGGGTCCGGTGTTTGACGCACTTTCTGAAGCAGACCTCGACTGGTCGCGCGTCGATGTCCTGCTGACCGACGAACGGCGGGTGCCGTCGGACCACGAAAGATCAAACGAACGACTGATCCGCGCGCGTCTTTTGCAAAACCGCGCCGCTGCCGCCAATTTCGTGCGCTTGGTCCCGAACGCCGACGATCTGACCGCTCAGATTGAACATGCGCGCCCGCATCTGCCTTTGACCGTTCTGGTGCTTGGCATGGGGGCCGATATGCACACCGCGTCACTTTTCGCCGGTGCGCCGCAACTGGCCGCCGCGCTTGACCCGGCCGGACCGCCTTTGATGCTGGTCGATGCCAGTGAAGGGCTGGAAACACGCATCACTCTGACAGCACCTGCATTGACCAGCGCGCGGTCGACGCATGTTTTGATCACCGGGGACGACAAGAAAACGGCGCTGGATCAAGCCAGCCATGAAACGCCCGAAACCGCACCGATCACACTGGTGCTGGGCGGGGCACAGGTGCATTGGGCACCATAAGTATCTGGCGCAACAGGTAAAAGGTATAGGGATGGACTGGACAAAACTTGCCAAAGCCGCTGAGAAAGCGTCCGAGACGCCGATCATCGACCGGTTCCAAGACGCTGGCCGCGCTGCCGAATTTTCGGTCCAAGCGGGGGATTTGCTGTTTGATTATTCCAAAACCGCAATGGGCGGCACGGATCGCGCCCAGCTGATCCAAATGTTCCTGGACGCAGGCGTGCCTGCAAAACGCGACGCCATGTTCGCGGGCGAAAAGATCAACGTTACCGAAAACCGCGCCGTATTGCATACCGCGCTGCGCAACCTTTCAGGCGAAGCCGTTCTGCTCGACGGCGAAAACATCATGCCTGGCGTCACCGAAACCCGCCGCCGGATGGAGTCGTTTGCCGAAGACGTCCGAACCGGCGCATTCCGCGTCTCGGGCGGGCAGGTGACGGATGTGGTGAACATTGGCATTGGCGGGTCCGACCTGGGGCCCGCCATGGCCACGCGGGCGCTGGCCCCATATCACAACGGGCCGCGCACGCATTTCGTCTCAAATGTCGATGGCGCCGATATCAATGACACGCTGCTTGGGCTGACGCCCGCCACAACGCTGATCATTGTTGCGTCCAAGACCTTTACGACGATTGAAACAATGACCAACGCGGAAACCGCGCAACGCTGGTTGTCGGAAAGCTTGGGCGAAGTCGATGTCGGTCTGCATTTCGCCGCTTTGTCGTCGGCGACCGAGAAAACCGCCAGCTTCGGCATCGCACCCGAACGTGTTTTCGGTTTCGAAGATTGGGTGGGTGGGCGCTATTCGGTCTGGGGGCCAATTGGGCTTTCGCTGATGCTTGCCATCGGTGCGGATGCCTTCCGCGCCTTTCTGGCAGGTGGCGAAGCGATGGACCTGCACTTTCGCGCCGCCGACCCGCAAGACAACATCCCGGTCATGCTGGCGCTGACGGGCATCTGGCACCATCAGGGCATGGGCCATGCGACCCGTGCCGTTCTGCCTTATGAACAACGCCTTGCGCGTTTGCCTGCCTATCTGCAGCAGCTTGAGATGGAATCGAACGGCAAGTCCGTGGCGCTGGATGGCAGCCCGGTTGACACAACCGTCGGCCCGATTGTCTGGGGCGAACCCGGCACCAATGGCCAACACGCGTTTTACCAGTTGATCCATCAAGGCAAAGACGTCGTACCTTGCGAATTTTTGGTCGGCGCGGAAGGCCACGAAGACAGTCTGGCGCATCAGCACCGGCTTTTGGTGGCAAATTGTCTGGCCCAGTCCGAAGCGCTCATGCGCGGCCGGTCGCTGGACGAAGCGCTTGCGTTGGTTGCCGACACATTCGACGGCGCAGAACGTGACCGCCAGGCCCGACATCGCGTTTTTGCGGGCAACCGGCCATCGACAACGCTGGTCTACCCCAAGCTGACCCCGTTTGTCCTGGGGCAGATCATTGCACTGTACGAACACCGCGTATTTGTCGAAGGCGTGATGCTGGGCATCAATTCCTTCGATCAATGGGGGGTCGAGCTGGGCAAAGAACTGGCCAAGGCGCTTGAGCCTATCGTGGCAGGTCAGACCTCGGCGGCGGAAAAAGACGGCTCGACCGCAGCGCTGGTCCGATTTGTGCAAAAGCACGCCACCTAACGCGTTTCGCCTTTTATCTGCAGGTGTAAGGCAAACTGCCCGAAACCTTTCATAACAAAACTGAAAACATTTCATGCCCGCACCTCTCGCGAAACAGGTGCGGGGCGGGTACGTGTCTTTTCCAATGCACCACAAGTCGCTTCCCGCCCTGCAAACGGGCCGGAATTGGACGATCACTGATCAACTGCTTTGGCCCGAGGATCACATGACCCGCACCGTACTGGAATCGAAGACCAAAACCGTCACCATCGGCTTTGATGAACCTTTCTGCGTCATCGGGGAACGCATCAACCCCACGGGCCGCAAACTGTTGGCCGCCGCGCTAGAGGCGGGCGATTTCTCAACCGTTGAAAAGGACGCGCTGGAACAGGTCGCATGCGGCGCGCAGGTTTTGGATGTGAACGCGGGTGTTGTCTATAACTCGAACCCCAATCCCAACGAAACCGAGCCGCCGTTGATGCGCAAGATGATCGAACTGGTCCAGGGCCTGGTCGACGCGCCCTTGTGCATCGACAGCTCGGTTCCCGGCGCATTGGAAGCCGGGCTTGAAGCCGCCGAAGGGCGCCCGCTTTTGAATTCGGTCACGGGCGAACTGGACCGGCTGGAAATGGTCCTGCCGCTTGTTAAGAAATACAATGTGCCTGTCGTCGCGATTTCCAACGATGACACAGGCATTTCTGAAGACCCCGACGTGCGCTTCGCAGTCGCCAAGAAGATTGTCGAACACGCCGCCGACTATGGCATTCCGGCCCATGACATTGTGGTCGACCCGTTGGTCATGCCCGTCGGCGCGATGGGCACGGCAGGCGTTCAGGTTTTCACACTGGTTCGCAAACTGCGCGAAGAACTGGGTGTGAATACCACCTGCGGCGC
>CALDUK010000024.1 GCA_937924905.1 uncultured Paracoccaceae bacterium
CGTCGGACCTCTGCCATGGTGACGCCGACGTATTTCACACCCACGGTGATACCGATAAAGAACTGCGCGGCCCAGATCGCCTCGGCCGGGGGGCGGTGTTCCAGAATACCTGTCATTGCCGCAAGGGCTGCCACGATCAACGGTCCAAGGATCGAGGCCCCAAACATCCCCACAGCCCGTGCTCCCCACCAGCCGATACCAGCACATGCCACCATGATTGCCAGTTGCGCAGGCGCGATAGAGGCCGCAGGCGCCCCGGGGGGATTGGACAAATCCGCCTCCCAAATCCAGATCAGCAGCATCGGCAGGGCGACCACCACAACCAAAACGCGGGTCGCTTGAATCAGGGACAACGCGCGCACATTCGCACCAGACTCTTCGCCAAAGACCAGCATGTCCTGCAAGCCCCCGGGCATGGTCGAATAGTAGGCGGTTGCAAAATCATACCCCCAGACACGCCGGAAATACGGAACACCGGTAAATCCAATCGCGGCAACCATAACAGGCACCAACAGCAACGTCGGCCACATTGACGGAAACGTTGCAATAACCGCTGGCGTCATCGTTGCGCCGACGGCCACGCCCAGAATGGTGCGCATGCTGTCATTGACCACTTTGAACCCGCCCAGCGGCACGCCGATCAATGCGGCGGCAAGACAGGCAAAGATAGGGCCCAGCAGCCACGGCAGCGGCAGGTTCAGCAGGTGGAACAAAACAACGCCGATCCCGGCCGCGAGGAAAGCGTTGAAAATCCTCATGCGTCCCAGCCGTCCAGCGCAACAAGCAGCCTGTGGCCCATCTTCGGAAACCAAGTGCGGACAAGGATATCGCCACCTGCGCCCTCGGCAAACTCGGCGCGACAAGCAAAACGGACGCAAAAGTGGGCAAAAATCGTTTGCAAGTGATTTGCTTTCAAAATTTGTCTTTCCAACGGTAAAAGACGCCCAACCCATTTTCAACACGCCCGAACGGCAAGCAGTTTGGCGCGCATTGCATATGTTCAAACAAGGCTGCTGTGCTAGCCTGTCGGCACCCCCAGATCAAACAAGGCTTGGCACCATGAAATTCACGGTCAACGGCACAGAACAGAACGTGGATGTCGAAGACGACATGCCCCTATTGTGGGTTCTGCGCGAAGAATTGGGCATTACCGGTCCGAAATATGGCTGCGGCATCGCGCAATGCGGGGCCTGCACCGTGCATCTGGATGGTGTCGCGGTACGATCCTGTCAGGTGCCCGCCAGTTCGCTGGATGGCAGCGCGGTCACAACCATCGAAGGTCTGGGCACGCCCGAAAGCCTGCATGCGGTGCAAGCCGCCTGGGTTCAGCATCAGGTTGCCCAATGCGGCTACTGCCAATCCGGCCAGATCATGCAGGCCGCTTCGCTGCTTGAGACAAATCCTGCCCCCACCGACGAAGACATAGACTTCGTTATGGCTGGCAATCTCTGCCGTTGCGGCACCTATCCCCGCATCCGCGCCGCAATCCACAGCGCTGCCAAAGCACTGAACAAGGGATAACCCCATGAGCCGCATTGGAAAAATCGCACGTCGCACGTTTCTTTTTGGATCCGTTGCCGTCGCAGGCGGTGTTGCATTCGGCGTCTACGCTGTGCGCAAACCGCATGATAATCCGCTCAAGGCCAAGCTGGCCGCGGGGGCCGCAACTTTCAACCCATGGGTTTTGATCGACAGTACCAAGATCACATTGATCACGCCCCATGCCGACAAAGGCCAGGGCGTGGTCTCGTCGCAAGCCGCGCTGATTGCCGAAGAACTGGACGTTGAATTTGGCCAGTTTGAAACCAGCTTCGGTCAGCCGTCGCCTGCATATTGGAACACGGCTATGGCGGAAGAGGCGGTGCCGTTTCGTGCCACGGATAACGGATTTGCAGCCGAAACCATGCGCGATGTTATGGGCGGTGTGATGAAGCTGCTCGGGTTTCAGGGCACCGGTGGCTCAACCACCATTCCTGACAGTTTCGAAAAACTGCGCCGCGCCGGCGCGATTGCGCGCGAAACGCTGAAACTGGCGGCATCACAGGAAACGGGTGTGCCTGTCGAACAGCTGACCACCGCAAACGGAACGGTCCTGCTGCCAGACGGCACTGCGTTGCCTTATACCGCGCTGGCCGCCACGGCCGCGACTTTGGACCCGGTCGGTGACGTCACCCTGCGCGCGCCCGACACATGGCGTATGATAGGCAAACCCATGCAAAGGTTGGACATCGTCGCAAAATCCACCGGCACGCAAACCTATGGCGTTGATGTTGACCTGCCGGGCATGGTGCATGCCACCGTCTGCACCAACCCGAGACGCAGCGCCTTGAACAGCTTTGACGCCAGTGCGGCGTTAAAAATGCGTGGCATCACCGACGTGGTCGAGGTCACAAACGGCCTGGCCGTTCTGGCCGACAACACCTGGCGCGCGATGCAAGCCATGCAAGCCATCGAATTTGACTGGGCCGCCGCCCCTTACCCACCCGAACAGGACGGGCATTGGACGGCGCTTGAGGCCAGCTTTACCGAAGAGGCGCGCGACAACACCTGGGTCGACAATGGCGATGTCGAAACCGCCCTGACCGGCGATTTGATCGAGGCCGAATACCGATCGCCCTATGTCGCCCACGCGCCGCTCGAGCCCCTGAACGCCATCGTTTTAGTTGAAGACGCCCATGTCACTGTCTGGACCGGCCATCAATTCCCGCGCCAATTGCAGGTGGAAGTTGCCAAAATCACTGGCCATGATGCCGATCAGGTCGTGTTGCATAACCAGTATATCGGCGGCAGTTTCGGGCACCGGCTGGAATTTGAGCATGTCAAACAAGCCGCCGAAATTGCAAACCGCAGGCGCGGCACGCCCGTCAAACTGACCTATTCGCGCGAAGAGGATTTCCTGCAGGATTTCCCGCGCCACATCTCGATCGGACGCGGGCGCGGCAAAATCGAAAACGGCCAGATCACAGCAATCGATCTGCAAATGGCCGCCCCTTCGGTGATCGCGTCGCAAACCGGCCGCATCGGGCTGTCTGTCCCCGGCCCCGACAGCCAGATCGCGGCGGGTGCGTGGAACAACCCATACACCCTGCCCGCCTTTCGCATGCGCGCCTACCGCGCGCCCGAACTTGCGCCGACCTCGTCCTGGCGTTCAGTGGGCGCGCCGGGCGCGGGCTTTGTCTTTGATACGTTCCTTGACGAAATGATACACGCGGCCGGGGCGGACCCCATGGCCGAACGCATCCGCCTGATGGACAACCAGATCGCCCGCGCCGTGATAGAAACCGTGGCCGAGATGTCGGATTGGGGTGCGCCCCTTGCGCCCAACCAGGGCAAGGGTGTCGCTTTCGTTGAAAGTTTCGGCGTGCCGGTGGCCGAAGTTGTGCAAGTTACCGCAACCGATCAGGGCATACGCATAGACAATGTCTGGGCGGCCCTTGATGCGGGCACGGTCGTGGACCCGATCAATTATGAAAACCTCGTGCAAGGCGGCATTGTCTTTGGATTGGGCCACGCATTGAATTGCGAAATCACCTATGCTGACGGGCGCGCTGAACAGGAAAACTATCATGCGCACGAAGCCATGCGCATCCACCAATGCCCGGTGATCGAAGTCAAAGCGCTGGAAAACCAAAGCAAGATCAGGGGTCTTGGCGAACCGCCTGTGCCCCCTGCGGCCCCGGCCTTGGGCAATGCCATTTTTGCCGCAACAGGTCAGCGCATTCGCGAAATGCCGCTCAATCGCCACATCGATTTTGTGTGAGACCCCAATGCGTTACGCCTTCGTTTTGATGTTTTTCGCCTCAACCGCCCTTGCCGCTGGCGAAACGGTCGAGATCACCCCACCCACCGCCGTCAGCCCACAAGATGGACTGGCCGCCTGGAGCCGCATCTACGAGGTCACGTCGCACCCGCGCTGTGCGAACTGTCATGTGGGCGCAGACAATCGTCCGATGTGGTCGGGGCCCAGCTATGGCCGCACCCGCCCCCATGGGATGAACATCAACGCAGGTGAAAGCCGGATCGGGGCCGAATATGTGCCCTGTTCCACCTGCCATGCCTTGCGCGAAACAGGTGCAAACGACGCGCACCATATGGCTCCGCAAGTTGCCATGAATTGGCAACTTGCCCCGGTCGACGCCGAATGGTTCGGCAAATCAAGCGTCGAGATTTGCCAACAGCTTCGCGACCCTGAACACAACGGGGGACGGGATCATCTCGCACTCGCCCGGCATCTCGACCATGATCTGATTCTGCACTGGGCCTGGGCGCCGGGCGGCGGGCGCGAACCTGCGCCATATGGCTTGCAGGACCATGTGAACGATGTCCTCGCCTGGGGGGTTGCGGGCTTTCCGTGCCCGGACGACTGAGCGCTCCTTCTTTCTGGCCCAAATATCCCGGGTGAATTGGCCGTCAGGCCAAGAGGGCAGCGCCCTTGCCGAAAAAAACCAACACAAGACTACAGCGCTTCGACCGCAATCGCCGTCGCCTCGCCACCGCCAATACAGATAGACGCCACACCACGGCGCGCAGCCCGGTGCTGCATGGCGTTCAATAGCGTGACCAAAATGCGCGCGCCGGACGCCCCAATCGGATGACCCACGGCCACCGCACCACCGTGGATGTTCAGCCGTTCATGCTCGATCCCCAATTCATGCATCGACGCCATGGGCACACAGGCAAAGGCTTCGTTGATCTCGAAAAGGTCCACATCATCGACCGACCAGCCGATCTGTTCGAACAACAGTTTTTTGGCGTGAACCGGCGCTGTCGTGAACCATCCGGGCGGCCCCGCAAAGGCGCTGTGGCCAACGATCCGCGCCATGGGGGTCAGCCCCAAACTATCGGCCATCGAGGCACGTGCCAAAACCAAAGCCGCCGCACCATCATTGATCGACGACGAAGACGCCGCAGTGATCGTTCCATCCTGTTTGAAAGCGGGACGCAGGCCGGGGATCTTTTCTGGGTCAATGCGATCCGGGCCTTCGTCGCGCGCAACCGTCACATCGCCTTTTCGGGTTTTGACCACAACGGGCACGATTTCATCGGCAAACGCGCCATCCGTCGCCGTCTTGGCCCGGCGCACGCTTTCCATCGCGTAAGCGTCCTGATCATCGCGGGTAAACTGGTATTTGCCGGCGCAATCTTCGCCGAATGTGCCCATTGACCGCCGCGCACCATCAGGCGCGACGTCATAGGCGTCTTCCAAGCCATCGAGCATCATGTGATCCAGCATCCGCGAATGCCCTATCCGCGCGCCCGCACGCCCTTGCGGCAGCAAATACGGCGCGCCTGTCATGCTTTCCATGCCACCGGCGACAATCACGCTGGCCGAACGCGCACGAATGGCGTCATGGGCCTGAATGACCGCTTTCATGCCCGAGCCACACACTTTTGAAACGGTTGTGCACGGCACCGAGGCAGGCAATCCCGCGCCAAGGGCGGCCTGTCGCGCAGGGGCCTGTCCCAATCCAGCGGGCAACACATTGCCCATCAACACTTCGTCAATTGTCTCGGTCGAAATACCGGCCCGTTCCACGGCGGCACGAATAGCGGCGGCCCCCAATTCAGTCGCCGATACGCTGCTGAAGGCCCCTTGAAACGCGCCCAGCGGTGTGCGCACTGCGCTGCAAATCACAATCGGGTCTTCCGGGAAGGCGCTGTCTTTCATCCTGACCTCTGGGTGTCATAGAAAATGGTGCGATTAGGTTCACACGATTTGGGCAATGGCGGAAGGCCCAAATGCAAATGACGGCTCCCACCCCTGGGAACCGTCATCAAGCAAGTGTGTGTGTGTGTTTTCGGATGCTTATCCTTGAACCCTTTCAGACAAACGAAACCATGTGTCCAAAATGTGAAATTAACGAACCTATTTCGGGGCAATTCACATTTTCGCGATCAATTTGGCCTCACCCGCCGTCATGGTTCCGGTTGCGCGATCAAACCGAAGATGCGCCAGCCCCAATCCGCCCGATTGTGTGAAAAGCACACCCGCCGCCTTGCCATCGTCCGTCACCACCGCTGTACCGGGGGCGGCGGCGCCTGTGACAGTTACCTGGGCCAGCCCTTTTCGCAATTCGGTCTTGTGCTTCATCCGCGCGGTGACCTCTTGGCCCACATAGCACCCCTTGCGAAAATCGACGCCGTTCAGCGCCTCAAAATTCATTTCCAACGGATAGCTTTCATCCGGGATCAGCTCGATCCCGCTGGCCGGGATCATGTGTTTGATGCGCAATTCGTCCCAATTTACGTCCTGGGACGGCCGGCCATCATAGGCCCGCCACCCCAGCGCCGTGTGCCTTGGGTCGGCAAAGGCACCTTGGGACCGCGTCCCAAGCCCGCGGGACACGGTTGTATCGGTTGCCTCAATCTGAACCGCCGCACGCAACCGGTACATGGTCAGCCGCTTTTGCAGACCATCGGCCAAAGCAGTTGCGACATCGATCAGGATCGCGTCACCCGACGGAACCAGAAAGAAATCCGCCAGATATTTCCCTTGCGGTGTCAAAAGTGCGGTCCAGACCAAACCATCTTTCAACCGCTCGACGTCATTCGTCACCAGGTTTTGCAGGAAGTCGACCCGATCTTCGCCGGTGATCTTTAGAACAGTGCGCGCGCTCATCTCTGGCCCCTTGGCTTGTTCCCCGTTTATATAGACAGGCTTTCACCCATGGGAAATGCCATGCCCGCGCCAATCTCTGTCATTATCCCGACACTGAACGCCGCCCATCAGCTGGGCGCGACCTGCGACGCGCTTTTGCCGGGCGTCACCGATGGCTTGGTTGCAGAACTGGTGATTTCAGATGGCGGATCAAGCGACCAGACGCGCGAGGCGGCGCGCGAACTTGGTGCTGTCTGGGTCGAAGGCCCCAAAGGCCGCGGTGCACAGATCAAACGGGGCATCGCCGCCGCGTCATCAGATTGGGTGTTGATCCTGCACGCCGACACGCATCTCAGCGACAGCTGGCCGATTGCGGCGCGCCGCCACTTACACTCCGCGCCAGAAGACGCAGGCTGGTTCCAACTGCGGTTTCGCGCCAAAGGTCTGGCCCCCCGCGTCATTGCACAAGGGGCAAACCTTCGTTCACAGCTTTTTGGCTTACCCTACGGAGACCAGGGTTTTCTGGTCGCGCGTTCGGTTCTGGACAATCTCGGCGGCTACCCCAACCTGCCCTTGATGGAAGACGTCGCACTGGCCCACGCGTTCAAAGGGCGGTTGCGGCGGCTGGATGCTTGCGCCTTGACCTCGGCCCAACGATATCAGCGCGACGGCTGGGCGCGCCGCAGCCTGGCAAATCTCGGAACACTCGCGCGCTATCTTGCAGGCGCTGACCCGGCCGATCTGATCAAACGCTACGAAGCCTAGCTCTCGGCGAATTGAAGCTCGTACAGCCGCGCATAAGCACCGCCCCGACCCAACAATGCTTCATGCGTGCCTTCATCGATGACCCGCCCCTGATCCATCACCACAATCTTTTCGGCCTCGCGAATGGTCGCCAGGCGATGCGCAATCACCAATGTTGTGCGTTGCCGGGCCAGCGCATCAAGTGCGGCCTGCACATGCTTTTCGCTTTCAGCGTCCAAAGCGCTGGTCGCTTCGTCCAGCAACAAGATGGGGGCAGGACGCAACAATGCACGCGCGATGGCCACCCGTTGACGCTGCCCGCCCGAAAGTTGGCTGCCACGCGGCCCGACTTGCGTGTTCAGCCCATCCGGCAGACGCGCCACAAACTCTGTCAGATGGGCAGCGTCCAAAACTTCGCCAAGCTGTGCATCGGTGATCCCCGGTTCTGCCAGAACGATATTGTCGCGCAAGCTTTCGTCGAACATCGGCGCATCTTGACTGACAACCGAAAAAAGACTTCGCAGATCCCAAAGCGAAATATCGCGAATATCGGCCTCACCCACCATTACACGCCCCGAACTTGCGTCAACGATGCGCGTCAAAATGTTGAAAATACTGGATTTCCCAGCACCCGAAGCACCAACCAGCGCTGTTCGTTCACCCGCCTTCGCGGTCAGGCTGGCCCCTGCCAGTGCGGGCTCTCCCCCAAAGCTTAGATGCACATCGTCCAGGACGATGTCAGCCCGTTCCGGAACGCTTAGTGCGGGCATGGGGTGCGCGGGTGACAAAATGGTCGGCTGCGCATCAAAGATGCCGCGAATGCGCTCTAGGCTTGCCCGCGCCGTAGCCCAGGCTCCAGACACATTTGCCAGCCGCCGCAAAGGATCAAACACCAGACCAATCGCGGTGAAAAACGACATGAACTGACCCACAGTCTTTTCGCCGTCAATAATCTCGCCCCCGCCATAGAAGACCACAAAGGCGAACCCGAGCGCGCCCACCAGATCGGTGGCAAAGGACACGCCGGCCCGCCCTTTGATAGCACGGCGTTCCGACGCGCGATAATCACCGATCATTCGCTCGAACCGCCCTGTTTCATGGGATTCGGCGGTGTTCAGCTTGATTGTGTTGACGCCGTGAAACATCTCGTCCAGCCGCGTCGACAACCGCGCCGCACGTTCGCGCGCCAGAAAACTGGCCCGACGCACATAGCGCAACAACCCGGCAACCGGTCCCGTCAACAAAGGCACACCAGCCACCGCAATCAGCGTCCAGATCGGATCAACCGAAATTGCCACCCCCAAAAGCGCGACGACGGCCACAACATCGCGCCCTGCTGCGCCCAGCATGGTGGCCCAAATCCCATTGGCGACGGTGGTGTCGCCGCGAACACGTTCAATCAAGGTGCCCGGCGGATTCGATTGAAAGAAGGCACTGTCCAGATACAGAAGATGACCAACCATATCTTTCTGCATTTGCGTCGCGACCTTCAGCCCGACACCTTCCATAATGACGCGATGACAAAACGCCGACGACGCGCGCGCGACAAAAATCGCCCCAATCGCGAAAGCCACCCAGCCAATCGCACCACGTTCGCCTGCCAGAAAGACGCTGTCGAACATTGGGCGCATCATATAGCTAAGCGCCCCCATCATGCTGCCTTCGATCGCCATCAACAGGAACGCAAGCAGGATCAAACGCCAATGTGGGCGCAGGTATTGCGTCCATACCCAGCGCGCCACTGGCTTTGCGGGGGTGTCAGTCATGGAAAGATCGCCAAGCGTCAGCAGGCAGAGATGCGATGAAAATCATGTGGTGGATCGACCCCTGCACGTCTCGGTCGCCCCCGTTTAGCCGCTTGCCCGGCTGTGAGCAAGATTGTGGCGGTTGACCGGGGCGAAAGCGCGGCCTAGGTCAGGATGTGCGGCGAGACGTTGGGGGCAATATGAGCTTGGCAAATGGGTTAAGCTATCTGGCAATTCCGGGCCCCTCGGTGTTTCCCGAACGTGTGTTGCGCGCCATGCAACGCGCAGCGCCCAATATATATTATGGCGAATTGCCCGACATGGTCCCCGGCATTGTCGACCGGCTTAAAGGCATTGCCCGCACAAAAGCCCATTGCGCCATCTATATTTGCAACGGCCACGGCGCGTGGGAAGCCGCCGTTTCCAATTGTTTTTCGCCCGGCGATTTGGTGCTGATCCCGGCCACTGGGCGCTTTGCACATGGTTGGGCCGACATTGCGCGCGCCATGGGCGTCAAGGCCGAGGTGATGGATTTCGGCAAGCGCGACACGATTGATCTGGACCGCGTCAAAACCCGGCTCGCCGCCGATGATGAAGGCCGCATCAAAGCCGTGATGGCGGTGCAAACCGACACCTCGACCGGCATCCGCAACGACATCCCGGCCTTGCGAAAAACCATGGACGAAACAGGCCATCCAGCGTTATTGATGGTCGATTGCATGGCCTCATTCGGCTGCGACCGGTTCGAGATGGACGCCTGGGGTGTCGATGTGATGATCACCGGCAGCCAGAAAGGTCTTATGACACCGCCCGGTCTTGGCTTTGTCTATTTTTCCGACAAAGCCGATCAGGCGCGCGAAAGGGCTCGTTGTGTCACTCATTATTGGGATTGGCGACCACGCGTCGATCCACCGATGTTCTATCGCTATTTTGATGGCACAGCGCCGACACACCATCTTTATGCGTTGGATGAAGCGCTTTCAATGATCATGGAAGAAGGGGTTGAAAACGTCTGGGCGCGCCATGCGACGCTGTCACAAGCCATCTGGGCAGCCTTTGACCACTGGGGCCAGGACGGCCCGCTTGAAATCAACGTCACGCCGATTGACCTGCGGTCTCATTCCGTCACGGCGATCCGCGCGGGGTCTGAAAAAGGCACGGCGCTGCGGAACTGGTGCGAAGACCACGCGGGCCTGACATTGGGCATCGGGCTTGGCATGGCGCTGGACACAGCACCTGAATGGCACCACTTCTTTCGCCTTGGACACATGGGCCATATCAATGCGCAGATGATCCTTGGCGCGCTGGCCACGATTGAGGCCGGTCTGAACGCCGTCGATTTGCCGCATACCAAAGGGGGTGTGGTTGCGGCGGCCGAAATCATCGCCGCGTCCACACAAAATCTGTAAAGCTCAGTCTTTTTCCGACCTCAGATCAACCGTGATCAGCCGGTCCGCCCCCCAAGACACAAGGGCCGCAACGACAAAGCCGAACAAGGCCCAAATACCGGTCAGCAACATAAAGACGACCACGAAGGCCGAAACGAGGAAGGCGTTGGTATAATTTTCGACTTCACGCATGCAGTTAGTCTACAAAGTTGATTTGAATTTTCGAGTAACTTTCTTGCGCCCCAAGCAAAAATCAGCCGTTTTTTGCCGCGTCCAGCGCCAATGGAAGCGCGTGTTCAAAGACATCCAGCTCCGCCTCTGCCCCGGCACTGACGCGAATGCACCGGTTCCCCGGGGCAGCGAAAGGCATGCGCACAAACACGTTTCGCGCCACCAACTCGGACAGAACAGCTTTGGCAAACGCGTCGCCCTGCCCGCAATCGATCGTCACAAAATTGGTGGCCGATGGCAAAGGGGTCAGCCCGTTTGCGGTCGCAATCGCGGCGATGCGCGCCCGCGACGCTTCGACCTTTTCGCGCACCACATCGACCCAACCCGGGTCCGACAAAGCCGCCAGGGCAGCGGCCTGCGACACCCGGCTCATCCCGAAATGGTTGCGAATTTTCTCAAACCCCCGAATGACCGTGCGTTCGCCAATCGCATAGCCCACACGCATGCCCGCCAAACCATGGGCTTTCGAAAACGTCCGCATACGGACCACCCGCGGATCAGACATATCAATCGCAGGCACAGCCCCTCGGGGCGCAAATTCGACATAAGCTTCATCTAAAAGCAACAGGCACCCGGCCGGCAGGTTGGCAATCATTGCTTCGATTATTTCAGCCGAATGCCACGACCCCATCGGATTGTCCGGGTTCGCAAGATAGATCATCTTGGCCCCCGTGTCGCGCGCAGCCGCCAGCAAACCGTCGATGTCTTCCTTATCCTGCGCATAAGGCACCGCACGCACCTCGCCGCCATACCCCGTCACGTGATAATTGAATGTGGGATATGCCCCAAGCGAGGTGACAGCATGCTCGCCGGGGCCAACGTACAGCCGCACCAGATACCCCAACAGTGAATCAATTCCTTCGCCGACAACCACTTCATCCGGTCGCAGTCCCAAACTCTGGGCCAGCGCGTGGCGCAGGTCGTAATTCTCGGGATCGCCATACATCCACGCTTCGGCCGACGCGGCCTTGATCGTCTCTAGCACTTTGGGCGACGGCCCGAACACGCTTTCATTCGCCCCGATCCGAGCTTCGAACGAAACGTTTCGCTGGCGTTCCAACGTCTCGGGTCCGACGAACGGAACCGAAGCAGGCAGGCTCGCGGCAAGCGCGGTTTCTTGGGGTTTTTTCATAGCCTGGATTTTCAACACGGACATCTGTTCGGGGCAAGGCCCCGCCCGTAAATTCCGGTAAAACCGTACGGTAAACCGACACGGCATGCCGGAAACAGACCGGCCCAATCCCCGTTTCGCAGTCACGCTGCCTGAAAACACGAGGTAACCTATGAAAATCGGCTTTATCGGCCTGGGCAATGTCGGCGGCAAACTGGCGGGCAACCTCTTGCAAAATGGTGCAAACCTGACGGTCCGCGACCTTGATCCGGCACAGGCCCAACCCTTTCTGGACCAAGGCGCGGGATGGGCGGATAGCCCCGCCAAACTTGTCAAAGACACCGATCTTGTCATCACCTGCCTGCCTTCGCCCGCAGCCTCCAGCGCAGTGATGGAAGGTGATGACGGGCTGCTCACCACTCTTGGGCCCGGCAAGATATGGGCCGAGATGTCCACGACTGATGCCGGTGAAATGACGCGCCTTGCCAAACGTGTCGAAGCAACCGGTGCACGCGCCATCGAATGCCCGGTTTCAGGGGGCTGCCACCGCGCCGCGACGGGCAATATATCAATCTTCGCAGGCTGCGACCGCGACACGTTTGACGCCATGCTGCCCGTGCTGACCATTCTTGGCCGCCGCGTGCTGCACACCGGCCCCATCGGGTCGGCTTCTGTACTGAAGGTGATGACCAATTACCTTGCGACCATCAACCTTGTCTCGCTGGCCGAAGCGTTGACCACCATGAAAGCCGCCGGTCTCGACCTGGCCACAACATACGAAGCCATCCGAATTTCCTCTGGCAACAGCTTTGTGCATGAAACCGAAAGCCAGGTGATCCTGAACGGATCGCGCGACATCAACTTCACGATGGATTTGGTTCTGAAAGACATTGGTCTGTTCCAATCTATCGCCGACAGCCACGATGTCCCGCTGACGCTTTCGCCAACGCTGGTCGATATCTTCAAGGATGCAAACGCCACCTATGGCCCGCGTGAGTTTTCGCCCAACATCATCAAAAGGTACGAAGATCCCACCGGTCTGGACATCCGCGCCCCGGGCTTTCCGGCAGAAATATTGGACGATGAACCATCAGAACAAGGCTACGAGGTACGCCCGAAACGGGGCTAGAGCTTACAACAATCAGCACACCGCAGAACGGGCGAAACCAGCGCGTTCCCTACCATGCGAAAACCCCCTAAACTGACGCTATGAACAACGTCCCGAACACCGCCACCACCTGCACGCAGGCTATGCCGGATGACGCCTTGCGCCCGATAGCGTGCCGTCCCTGACGATGAGCCGCGTTATTTTGTTCAACAAGCCCATGGGCGTCCTGTCGCAATTCACCGACGCCAAAAGCCCGACGGAACGTCCGACACTTTCCGGTTTTGGCCTGCCCAAAGACGTCTACGCCGCCGGCCGGCTGGACCGGGACAGCGAAGGGCTGCTGGTTTTGACCGACAACGGCAAACTGCAAGCCCGCATCGCATCACCCAAAGCGCGGACGCAAAAAACCTATCTCGCACAAATCGAAGGCGACCCGACAGAGGCCGATCTGGCCCCCTTGCGTGACGGGCTGATCTTGAAAGACGGCCCGACACGGCCCGCGCGCGCCCGCCTGATCGACCCACCCAGCGTCTGGGATCGCGACCCGCCGGTCCGCACCCGCCAAACCGTGCCAGACCGCTGGATCGAAATCACGCTGACCGAAGGACGCAACCGGCAGGTCCGCCGCATGTGCGCGGCCATCAACCTGCCCTGTCTTCGCCTGATCCGTTGGCGCATTGGCGATTGGACGCTCGACGCGCTGCCACCCGGCGAATGGCGCGACGCGTAACCGCCAAAGCACCTCCGCCCGCGCGCTTTTGTTCACAAAATAAAACCAATTTCCCGAAAATGCGCGCACTTGTGCCCAGTTGTGAACAAACTATTTGAATAGCTTTCGCGTCGAATGCAAAGAAATTGAGAGTGATCCCAATGTCGAACGCATATGCGCGCAAGCTAAATGACGTCGCAAAATTTTCCCTACTACAGGCAATCTTGATCACCGTCCTATTGGTGAGCACGCCTGGAAAAGTCGATGCGCAAGGCTCTGGCGGTCTCTTTCTGACCACCTATCCCTCGACCACGCGGCCCAACACCAATTTCTCGGGCACGCCTTTGACCGCCGGGACAGTCACAACCATTGACCAGATCAATCTTGATCCCACCGGACGGCGCGATTTCTACAGTGTGCGGGCAACAGGCTTTATTCTGGCCGAAACAACCGGCACCTATACGTTTGAAACGCTCAGCGATGATGGTGTCCGTCTCTTTGTCGACGAAACCACTGTGATCGACAACTACGGGCTGCACGCTCCTACGATCAACATCGGGACAATCACCCTGACGGCAGGCACCTGGTATCCGATCCGCCTTGATCACTATGAATGGGGCGGCGGGCAACGGCTGCGGCTGCGCTGGCAGCCACCGGGGGCGGCGGGCTTCGTCTATCCCCCCAGCAGTGTTTTGTCTGAATCCGAACCAATTTTGGCGGGCGGTCCGCCGCTGAACACCCAGGACGACCGCATCGCGTTCACCATCACCGATGACGCCCGCCGCACGCTCGAGGCCGAAATGGCCTCGAACCAGCGCGCCAACCGGGATGCGCGTGCCCGTCACGCAACCGCATTTCGGTGTCGCACACGCCAAGACGGTGAAACACGCGCAGCCCCGGACGCAAACTGCGACGAGTTGCGCTTTGGCAAACAATTCCAACCGCTTCGGCTGAATGGCGGGCTGACGGCATCGTCACAATCAGCCAAACTGGCCGGCGACTTCTTCGGTGCCACAAATGCGCCCGATGGACGGCGCCACATCTATTTCGGTGACTTCAACATTTCACGCTTCGAAGGCGGGGATGTATCGGCTGTCTTTTCCGGCCGCTACGCCCGCGAGCGTCTGACGGGTGACCGTCTTTTTGGCAGTTTCCTGGCCCTGTCACTGACCCAATCCAATCTCAGAAATGTGGTCGACGGCAACCGCACCGGCTATGGCCTGTCAGCGGGCGTGTATCTGGTGGATCAGTTCAGCGAAACGCTGACATGGGACGGCTATATCTCGGTTGGTGTGGGCCAGAATAATCTGGATATCCAGGATGGTGGCGACGAAATCGAAGGTGATTATTCAACCACATCGGTGCTGGCCGGCTTTGCCCTGTCCGGAACGCGAAGTTATGACAGCTTCGATTTGCGCCCCGAACTTAACCTTTCGCTGGGGCGCACCAATATCGGCGACGTTCAGGTCACCGGCGACAGTTCGGCGATTGTCGACGCGGGCGAAGTGACACTTGCGCGCCTCAGCTTCCGGCCCGACTTTGTCTTCAACCTGAACACCGCGCGGTCGCGTTTTGACACGAAAGAGCTTTGGATCACCCCAAGCCTGACCTGCGCCTATCAGGAAACGACATTCTCGGACACCGATTGCGGTGGCGGTCTGGCGTTCGAATGGTCGGGCAGCCGCGACGACGGATTGCTTGATGTGTCGTTCCGACTGGCCCGCGAAGTGTTGGGCGGCGATGCCCGCGACACGCTGAGCGTTCGTCTCGAAAGCGCATTCTAAAACCAACGCGGGTACCGTCGAATGAATTGACGCCCGCATAGAACACCCCCACATGGGCTATATGGCCTATTTCATCCTTCTTCTGATCCTCGCCCTTGTCGGCAATTTCGGCTATCGCGCCTGGCTTCGCCGCGTGAACCGCGACGCGCTCCTGGCCCAGCCCCTTGGCCCGGACGACCGCGCGCTTTTGGCAGAAGCCGTCCCGCTTCTGGACACCCTGCCCAGGGACCTGCGCCCAAAGCTTGAAGGCAAGATCAACCGCTTCCTCGACCAGGTGCAATTCATCGGCTGCGACGGTCTGGTTGTCACCCAGCGCATGCGCGTTTCCATCGCGGCACAAGCCTGTTTGCTGGTCGTGAATATCGACCAATGGTACGATACGCTGCGCACCATCCTGATCTATCCGGGCGCCTTCAAATCCCTGCAGAAACGCCACGACGGCTATGTCGTCACGGAAAGTGAACAAATCCGGCTGGGCGAAAGCTGGCATCGGGGCCCCGTGGTTCTGTCCTGGCCACACAGCGAACAAGGCGCGCTGAACGACGAAGACGGCCACAACGTCGTCCTTCACGAATTTGCCCACCAGATCGACCAGCTTTCAGGCGACACTGACGGCGCGCCCCGGATGAACGCAGGCCAAAGCTTTGAAGACTGGGCCAGCGTCTTTCTGGAAGCGTTTGACGAACACCAAAGAAACACCGCCCAAGGCCGCCGCACTGTGCTCGACGCGTACGGCGCGACCGCACACGAAGAATTTTTCGCCGTCGCTGTCGAAGTGTTTTTTGAGAAACCGGATCGGCTGCGGGACGAAGAACCGAAGGTCTATGGCGAACTGGTCAAAATGTTCCGGCTGGACCCCGCGAGCTGGGGAAAGCCCGCCTGACACGAGCGCAAAGAAAAGGCCCCCAAACCGGGGGCCTTTCTGACACGATAAACCGTCTGGCTCAGTCCAGCTTTGGCAGCAAACTATCCACCGACGCTTTCGCATCGCCATAGAACATTCGCGTGTTCTCTTTGTAAAAGAGCGGGTTTTCGATCCCTGAATATCCCGTGCCCTGACCGCGCTTTGAAACAAAGACCTGCTTTGCCTTCCACACTTCCAGAACCGGCATCCCCGCGATTGGGCTGTTCGGATCATCCTGTGCCGCCGGGTTCACGATGTCGTTTGACCCGATGACGATCACCACATCCGTATCCGGGAAGTCATCGTTGATCTCGTCCATTTCCAGCACGATGTCATAGGGCACTTTAGCCTCGGCCAACAACACGTTCATATGGCCGGGCAAACGTCCTGCGACGGGATGGATTGCAAACCGCACCGTCTTGCCAGCCGCCCGCATCTTGCGGGTCAATTCGCTGACAGATTGCTGCGCCTGCGCCACCGCCATGCCATAACCGGGCACAATGACCACGCTGTCCGCATCTTGCAAAGCTGCCGCAACACCGTCGGCGTCGATCGCAATCTGTTCGCCTTCCACCGCCATCTGTTCCCCGGTTGCGCCACCAAAGCCACCCAGGATCACGCTGACAAACGAACGGTTCATCGCCTTGCACATGATATATGACAGGATCGCGCCCGAAGACCCGACAAGCGCGCCCACAACGATCAACAGATCATTGCCCAGGCTAAAGCCAATCGCGGCCGCCGCCCAACCGGAATAGCTGTTCAGCATCGACACAACGACCGGCATATCCGCGCCGCCGATCCCCATGATCAGATGATAGCCGATGAACAAAGCCGCGATGGTCAACAGAACCAACGTCCACGACCCCGAGCCTGTCAGGTACATAATCAACATCAGCAGAGAAAACGCCGCTGCGCCCGCGTTCAGCAAATGCCCGCCCGGCAATTTTTGCGCACCGGTATCAATCGGAAACGGCAGCAGGGATGAACTTCCCGACAACTTGCCATAGGCCACGACCGACCCGGTAAAGGTCACCGCACCAATCCAGATACCCAATGCCAGCTCGACCCGCAGAATACCAATCTCAACACCGCTTTTCTTTGCGACCAACTGGCCAAAGGTCGACAGACCCTCATGCACGGCTTTCGGCAAACCGACGGCTGTGAACCCGTCATCACCAACCGCGCCCAGGACACCGCCGTTGTCGGCATAAAGACCCGACACCAGATTGATCATGATATCAGCGTTGAAGCCCACGAACACCGCCGCAAGCCCGACCAGCGAATGCATAATCGCCACCAATTCGGGCATTTGCGTCATCTCGACCTTGGTGGCCAGCTGATACCCAACAACCGCGCCGCCCGCGATCAGGATCAGCGACAAAAGCCAAAGCCCCGCCCCCGGCCC
>CALDUK010000025.1 GCA_937924905.1 uncultured Paracoccaceae bacterium
CAGGGTAGAGCACTGATTAAATCAGCCCCGCCCTTGTTAAAGGTGGCGGGGCTTTTCGTATTAGGTATCAGATATGCTCGACAATAAGTTCAACCCCAAAGACGCCGAACCCCGCCTCTATAAGATGTGGGAAGAGAGCGGTGCCTTTAAGCCCCGCTCGGCCAAGCCTACCGATACCAAAGACGATAATTTCTCCATCGTCATCCCGCCGCCCAATGTGACGGGCAGCCTGCATATGGGTCATGCGGTCAATAATACGATCCAAGATATCCTCGTGCGCTATAACCGTATGAAAGGCAAAGCCGTGCTCTGGCAGCCGGGCACTGACCATGCGGGCATCGCCACGCAAATGGTGGTGGAGCGTAAACTCGCCGCCGAAGGCAAAGCCCGCAAAGATATGACCCGTGATGAGTTCCTCGAACATGTCTGGGCGTGGAAAGCTGAGAGCGGAGGCAATATAAATCAACAGCTTCGCCGTTTGGGCTCCTCCTGTGATTGGTCACGCGAGAAATTCACATTGGGCAATCCCGAAGACCCAAATGATAAAATGGCCGAAGCGGTCACCAAAGCCTTTGTTGAAATGTATGAAGCTGGCCTGATTTACCGCGATAAACGCCTCGTAAATTGGGACCCGCATTTCCAGACCGCGATTTCTGATCTTGAAGTCGAAAATATCGAAAAAGACGGTCATTTCTGGCACTTTAAATATCCATTGGATGGCGGCGAGACCTATACCTATGTCGAGAAGGACGAGGACGGGAATATCACGCTGTCCGAGGAACGCGACTATATCTCTATCGCCACAACGCGCCCTGAAACTATGCTCGGTGATGGCGCGGTGGCGGTTCATCCTGATGATGAACGCTATGCGCCTATCGTGGGTAAAATGGTGCGCCTGCCGCTGGCGGGTCGCCTCATTCCGATTATCACCGATGAATATCCTGACCCCGATTTTGGCTCGGGCGCGGTGAAAATTACGGGCGCGCATGACTTTAACGACTACGAAGTCGCCACCCGAAATAACATCCCGATGTATAGCCTCATGGATGAGCGCGGCGCGATGTGTGAGAGCGAAATTATGCCCGCCAAATATGTCGGCATGGATAGGTTCAAAGCGCGTAAAGAAGTTGTGGCCGATATCGATGCCGAAGGCTTGCTCATTAAGGTCGAAGACAAAAAAATCATGCAGCCCTATGGCGACCGCTCAGGTGTTGTCATTGAACCCATGCTGACCGACCAATGGTTCGTTGCGGCGGATAAGCTGGCAGGTGAGGCGATGGAGGCTGTGGCAAGGGGGCATGACACTCACTCTAGCCCGTCATCCTCGGGCGAAGACCCGAGGACCCATCAGGATAATGAAGCGCCATCTAACGGGATGGGTCCTCGGGTCAAGCCCGAGGATGACGGGAGTAGTAAGGGAAACACCCGCTTCATCCCCGAAAATTGGAAAAAAACCTATGACCATTGGATGAAAGACATCCAACCTTGGTGTATTTCGCGGCAATTATGGTGGGGGCATCGTATTCCGGCTTGGTACGGGCCGACTTTTGACCCTGATACCAAAGAGGTTGATTATGATAACCCAAGAGGAAAGTTTTTTGTTGCAGAAAATGAAGATGACTTGCTCGACCAAGCTGCCGTTTATTACTCAAGAGATGAAACAGGCTTATGCTTTGATGTCGTTGAAGATGACGTAATCTTTGAGATCGTAGTTGAAGAGCGTCGCCATGATCATATGGTCCCTCTCCAGCGCGACCCAGACGTCCTAGACACCTGGTTCTCCTCCGGCCTCTGGCCGATCGGCACGCTCGGCTGGCCAGAAGAGACCGACGAACTGAAGAAATACTTCCCCACCTCCGTCCTGATCACCGGGTTCGACATCATCTTCTTCTGGGTCGCCCGCATGATGATGATGCAATACGCCATGGTCGGCGAACGCCCGTTTGACACCGTCTATGTCCACGCCCTTGTCCGCGACGAGAAGGGCAAGAAGATGTCGAAATCGCTGGGCAACGTCCTTGATCCCCTTGAACTTGTTGATGAATACGGCGCTGACGCTGTCCGCTTTACACTAACGTCCATGGCCGCCATGGGCCGCGATCTAAAGCTGTCCACACAGCGCATCCAGGGCTACCGCAACTTCACGACGAAACTCTGGAACGCCGCCCGGTTTGCCGAAATGAACGGCGTCTTCGATGTCACCACCCGCACACCGGACGTCGCCACCCACAGCGTCAACAAATGGATCATAGGCGAAGTTGCCCGCACCCGCATGGCGCTGGATGACGCGCTGACCAGCTTCCGCTTTAACGATGCGGCCAACACGCTTTACGCCTTCACCTATACCTATTGCGACTGGTATCTCGAATTTTCAAAACCGCTCATGCAATCGCAAGCAGCGGACGAGACACGCCAAACCATGGCCTGGGCACTGGATCAGCTGTTGATCATGCTGCACCCGATCATGCCGTTTATCACCGAAGAACTTTGGGGGCTGTCTGCCCCCACCCGCAAGCGGCCTTGCGTGCATGCCGACTGGCCGACCTATGGCGCGGAAATGATCGACGACGCTGCGGTGTCCGAGCTGAACTGGGTGCGCGATCTGATTGAGAAAACCCGCAGCGTCCGGGGCGAAATGAACGTTCCCAAAAAGGAAAAGGTCACGTTATTGCAATTGTCGCTGGACAGCGAACAAGATGCGATCTGGGCCCGGAACAAAGCGCTTATTCTGGCCGACCGCGAAGCAGGAATCGCGGGTCGCGATACGGCCGAGGCAGCACCAAAAGGCGCGGCGACCATCGCGGTCGATGGCGGTACATTCGCCTTACCTTTGGCCGGGTTAATCAATGCAGACGCTGAAAAAGCGCGATTGGAAAAGACGGTTGGCAAACTGCAAAAAGACCTGGGCGGTTTGGAAGGTCGGTTGAAAAACCCGAAATTCCGCGAAAATGCCGGGGCCGATGTTGTCGCCGAAACCGAAGACCTGGCTGCATCGAAACGCGAAGAGCTGACCCGCCTGAACGCTGCTCTGGCACGTTTGGCAGAAATCACCTGAGTTTCATCTTGCCCTAAATACGCGTCAAAATTCCCATCTGGAATTTTGTCACCGCGACGGCGAAGCCGGCGCCAAAAAAGATTGGCTCAGCGAACCACCCGGTCAATCGCCCGCATCATGCCAAGCGATTTATCGTAAACCAGGGTCAGCACGCGTTTGCCGCCCGTCTTCGCGGCCAGGTTCGGCAACCCGCGCACGGCGGCTCCAGAAGCGGCGGCGACCAGAAACAGGCGTCGGTTCAGATTGGGCATTCTTGTCTCCTGCCATATCAGGCAGGATATGCGCACCGAACACTGCACCATCAAGATGGCCACCTTCTAACGCCTTGAAAATGCGGTGAACTTTGGTCATCCCTGCCCCGGCCTTACGGGGATGCAATTGACGTTTTTCGCATGCAGTCGGCGACAGGCCATTTCCGCACGTTCAGCTGTCAGGCCAATGAAATTGGCTTCCCAGCCCTGCGGCGAGTGGACCACTTTTCGCAAGGCTTCATCCAAGGTCGAGATCTCGACCAGTGCCGTTTGCAACAAGACGCGTTCGGCTTCGTCGCGCGTGGTATAGCGCCCGACATTGATCGCCCATTGCCGACCGCCGCTGGTGGTCATGCGTGTGACAATCACCGGTTCATCCACCTTGGCCTGAACCGCCGACGGGCGCGGGGCCGGACGCAGGAATGCGCCGGCAAGGCTGGCCGCCTGAACGGCCTGCGGGGCCGGTTCGGGCCGGTTTCTAACGGTGCCGTTGACGGCCACTTCCGCCAAAACGTTGCTTATCCCGTCTGCCATGGCCAGAAGTGTCTCTTGACCCGGCGTGGCGACGGGCCGCCCGACCGGGCGGGGTGACCGGTCGATCAACCCGGACAACCGCGTCGTAGCCCCCACACCACCGCCCACCACAGGGCGTCTTGGCTTGACGACAGCAACGCGCGACGGCGCGCGGTCAAATCCCATATCCAGCAATTCGGCCACGCGCTGGTTGCGCCAGCCGACCGAACGACCACCGAAAACCGTCGCGATGATGCGTTCTGACCCGCGTTCAGCCGAAGCCACCAGGTTGTACCCTGCCGCGCGCGTATAGCCTGTCTTGATCCCATCCGCGCCGCGATAGTTCGCCAGCAACCGGCGGTTCGTGTTGTTGACCATCTTCGCGCCTGCGCTGGTGCTGGTGCGCGAGAACAGGTTGTAATAATCGGGGAAGTCATAAAATACATGCCGGCCCAGCACGGTCATGTCGCGCGCGGTCGAAAGATGCCCGTTTTCTGTCAGGCCATGGGCGTTTTTGAACGTGGTCCGCGCCATTCCCATGGCTTTGGCCGTGCGGTTCATACGGCGCGCAAACGCGGCTTCGGACCCCGAGACAGCTTCGCCAATCGCCGTTGCGGCGTCATTGGCCGATTTTACCGCAGCTGCGCGGATCAGATGGCGCAGCTTGATTTTTTGTCCGGCTTTCAGCCCCAGTCGCGACGGCGGTTCGGCCGCGGCCTTGCGCGAGATTGTGACGACGGAATCAAGACTGATCTCGCCTTTTTCGATCGCATCAAACGCGACGTAAAGCGTCATCATCTTGGTCAAAGATGCCGGGTGCAATCGCGTGTCCGCATTTCGCGAATGCAACACCTTGCCGCTGCGCGCATCCACCACCATCGCCGCATAGGGTGCGGCGATGACCGCTGGTGCGGCCAGAAGGATGACGAAAGCCATAAATGTCCGAAGGACGACGCCAAAAATCGTCACGGGGAATACCTGCCTATGTTTGCCTCACGCCCCGATCGCTGTGTCGAAGCTTATTTGATTACACCGTTCGTAACATGATTGAGAGAATCAGAAAACGATGAATTTTCCGTAATTTTGCAGCAACCAAATAGCGGGCAACGCACCGCCTATACCGCTAGATGTTGCGGCAGATTGTTTCGACAAGCTTGGGCAAAGCCGCGAGCGACCGAATTTTTCGGTAGCGCGGGTGCCTGGACGGTGCGTCTGCAACTTCCAATTCCCATGTCAGGTCGGATGGGACATAGACGCCCCAGCCGCCGGCCTCAATCGCTGGATTGACGTCTGACTTCAGCGAATTGCCAACCATCGCGGCGGTTGCCGGAATGATGCCGCGCCCGGAAAAGATATCGCGATAGAGCTCGGCGTGTTTTTCCGAAACGATTTCGACGCCATCGAACAACTCGCCCAGGCCCGATTGCGCCAGCTTGCGTTCTTGATGGAAAAGATCGCCCTTGGTGATCAGCAAAAGCTGAAAGTCTGATGACAGTGTCTGAATGGCGTCTTTGGCCCCCGGCAGCAGTTCGACCGGATGATTGTGCATCTCGCGCCCGATAGCGATGATTTCTGCGATAATCTGACCCGACACCCGGTTGTCGGTCATTTGCAGCGCGGTTTCGATCATCGAGAGCGTAAATCCCTTCACGCCATACCCGTAGTGTTCGATGTTGCGCCGTTCGGCGGCCAGCAAATTTTCGGCCAGATGCGCAGGCTCGGCGACGTCTGACAAAAGCTGGGCAAAACGGTCCTGGTTCAGTTTAAAGAACCTTTCATTCTGCCAAAGCGTGTCATCTGCATCGAAACAAATGGTGTTCAGCAACAAAGCCCCCTTTTCTAACGCCAGTTTCCGCTTATATTGTGCGACCGACCCCCCAAGTGATGGGTAAAGGCACAGGTGACGACGCTCAAGCTTCATATGATGTCCGACGAGCCGGGAAATGGCGATGGTGATGGCGAGGCCAGTCTTCTGACGAAGACCAAGCCGAAGACAGCCAAACCGCCGCTGTACAAGGTCATGCTGTTGAATGATGACTACACGCCGATGGAATTCGTCGTGCATGTGCTTGAGCGATTTTTCGGGATGAACCACGCTCAGGCGTTTGAATTGATGCTGACGGTGCACAAAAAGGGGCTGGCCGTGGTCGGCGTGTTCAGCTTTGAGGTCGCTGAAACCAAAGTGGCGCAGGTCATGGATTTTGCCCGCCGTCATCAACATCCGCTGCAATGCACGATGGAAAAGGAATAGGACAGCCGCTTTGCCAGGTCGTCTAAGCCTTGCGGTCGAACAGGGCCATGTGGCCCTGCCCGAGGGGGCCGTGCTGGTGCTGGGCGCATCCGCCGGATGTGACCTGGCGTCTTTGGACAAATCCGACAGCTTTGTTCTTTGGCGGCATTTCAGCGATCATGTCTGGCTGGAACAGCAAGGGTGGACAACGGGGCTGACGCCAAAGGCAGGCTATGCCGGGGCCGTGGTTTTCGCGCCCCGGGCGCGTGACTTGCAGAAAGCGTTCATAAAGCTGGCGCGCAAACTGACCTCTGGCCCCATAATTGTCGATGGTACGAAAACCGACGGAATTGATGCGCTGTATAAATTGCTGCGCAACACCGCCGATGTCAGCGCCGCCTATTCCAAGATGCATGGCAAGGTTTTCGCGGTCAAAGGTGGTGGTTTCAGCGATTGGCCGGATGTTGACCCG
Organism: uncultured Paracoccaceae bacterium; assembly: GCA_937924905.1. Lineage (GTDB taxonomy): Bacteria > Pseudomonadota > Alphaproteobacteria > Rhodobacterales > Rhodobacteraceae > JAJDOD01. Next base: position 6,522 of record CALDUK010000025.1, read on the forward strand.
GTTCAATCCCCCGATGGCTGGTGGCGCGCGCCGGGCGTGTTTTCCGCCGATGGCGTCGACAAGGCCTCGGCCTTTTTGGCCGAAAGCCTGCCAAACGCGCTGAAGGGCGATGTGATTGATCTGGGTGCGGGCTGGGGATATCTGACGCGCGCCGTTCTGGAAAAACCTGCGGTGACCCGGGTTACACTGGTTGAAAATGATGAAACCGCGCTGCAGGCTGCCCGACGGAACATTCCCGACGCGCGTGCAGTTTTCGTTTGCCGTGACGCGCTTAATTGGGCGCCCGACACAAGTGCTGATGTCGTCGTCACCAACCCGCCGTTTCACAAAGGACGCGCCGCGACGCCTGAATTGGGCCAGGGCTTTATTCGCGCCGCAGCCCGGGTGCTTAAGCCGAAAGGCGCGCTTTGGCTTGTCGCGAACCGTCATTTGCCTTACGAAAAGACGCTGGATGAGGCGTTTGCCTCGCAAGAGGTTGTAGCACAGAATGCCGGGTTCAAAGTGATCCGCGCAGACCGCCCACGCCCCCCTTTCAAAGGAAAGTAACAATGTCATTCTCGATTGCGGGCAAAACGGTCGTTGTGACCGGTGCGGCAAACGGCGTTGGGCTGGCGATTGCGCGCCACTTTCTGGCCGCAAGCGCGAATGTTGTCTTTGCCGATATGGACGAGGAACGCCTGAAAAACGAGGTGGGCGGCGAAGATGACCGCGCCGATAACGCGGCGTATTTTGCAGGCGACTTGCGCGAAAAACTGACCATCGCCAATTTGTTGTCTGCGACCTTGGACCGGTTCGACCGTGTCGATGTGCTGGTCAACGCCTCGCGCCAGATGATTGCCGCCGATCCTTTGAACGCCGAAGATGATGCGGTGCGCACGCTGATCGACCAGAACCTGATGACATCCTTGCGTGTCAGTCAGGTTTTCGCCAAGCGGATGATCAAACAAACTGAAAGCACGGAAAACGATCTGCCGGGCGGGTCGATCATCAACCTGTCTTCGATTGCGTCACGGCGCACACAGCCAAATCTTTTGGCCTATTCCGTCAGTTCCGCCGCGCTGGATCAGCTGACACGATCCCTTGCCGTGACGCTGGCACCGCATAAAATCCGGGTGAACGCCATTGCGCTTGGGTCTGTGATGAGCGCGTCTTTGAAAGGTGTTCTGAAAGATCACGAAGACATGCGCACCGAAATCATCGACAGCACCCCCCTGTCGCGCATTGCCAGCCCGTCAGAAGTGGCAGAGGCTGCGCAATTTCTTGCCTCGGACGGGGCCGGGTTTATTACCGGTCAAATCCTGACCGTCGATGGCGGGCGCACCTTGGTGGACGCAGCCGAAGCCCCCGCCCACTGACCCGTTACGGGCTGACCAAAGCCGCAGAAACTGGCGCCAGCACGACCTGAGCGGCGCGGTTGCCTGCAAACCATTCAATGATTGCGGACAACATCATAGGCGTCGCCGTGCCAACCAGAATGACCGCTTCGTCCTGACGGGCGCGGAATGCGGCGCGGTCCATGCTGCGTCGGATGCGTTCGATATCATCGCCCGCACTGTCCAGGTTGCGCGAGATCAGCCCTGTCGGCACACCGGCCCTTTGGGCTTCCTGGTGCGCGGTGTTCAGCCCGCGCGGGAAGGTGATCAACCCATGCCCCGTATCTGACACCACATCGACCACCTGCGCGACTGCGGCGCGGTCAGATTGAAAGCTTGACCCCGAAACATCCATGACCGCCACCGCTTGGGGGATGCGATCAAAGTTAACGCTGAGCGCCTGTTCAACATCCTGAGGCGCGGCGCCGGCCGGAAGCGACGGGATCATCACGACTTCACGGTCATTCTTGCGGTAAAACGCGGCCACATCCCCGGCATTCGACGCGGACGCATCAACGGCAAAGGCGACATTGGCGGGCAAGCTGTTCAACACCTCGGGCGACATATCCGTTGTGTCCTCGTGCAACAGAACGACTGTCAGCAAGGGCAAAGCCTGGGTATTTTCAAAGCTGTTCGCAAAGACTTGCAACGCAGGGCCGGCCGGCGGGTCGGCTTGTTCAACCGGTTCGGCTTCGGCCACCACGTCTTCGGTCGCCTCTGTTTCGGCAGTATCGTCAGCTTGCGACTGCGAATTGCCCAAGCGGCGCACGACCGGAAGATTGCCTGCGTCCTCGGCTGTGGTATCGGCCTGAGCTGTTTCAGTGTTTTCCGTGTTGGTGCCAGAGGCGGCCTGGCCAGGTTCTTGGCCAGCGTCTTGTCCTGCGTCTTCTGCCGTTTCCTGCACAGCAGGCTCGGACGTGTCCAATTCAACGGTTGGAATGGCCGCCGGGGCCGTGCCTGCGGGTGGCAAGGATGGTTCTGTTGTGACCTGTGGCAAAGCCGGTGTCTCTGGCGCCTGCCCCACTTGCGTATCCGCATCTGTCGACGCGGCCAGCGCAGGCGACCCGTCGTCGCTTGCAGGCGCGTTCAGCGCGGCGGGCGCATTGGACTGGCTGCTGACAGCCGGTGTTTGATCATTATCCGGCTGCGCGCCTGCCTCACCGGTTTCACCGGCGGTGGGTAAAGCGGCAACATCATCGGTTTCGACGGCCAGATCGGCGGTCGTTGCCAATTCGGGCACAGTGTCTTCGCTGGCCTCTGCTTCGGTTGCTGTGGGGGCTGCGCTTTCAGCGACCGGGGCATCACCCGGGCTGTCGGGTGTTTCCAACGCGTCAGACACCGCCGATGAGATTGCTTCATCCGCCGCGGTGGCGGGTTCGTCCGCGTCGCTGACCTCGCCGGGTGCATCGCCCAATGTATCGGGGGCGTCCTGCGTTGTCGCAGGCACCGGCACCTCAAGGGCGGTTGTATCAAGCGCCGGTGGCGCATCCTGATCATCGGCCTGCAAGGCAACGCCGGCGGCATTGCCCGAGGCCGGTCGCCCGTCCGAACTTGGTAAAACCGGTTCTGTTTCCGGTCGCGCCTGATCAAATTCCGAGCCACCCGGCACTTCTACCGCGCTGGCCTGTGGCTGTGGCAAGCTGAGCTGCTGCCGGTCGAGCACTGCGCCCGACACAAACAAAAGCACGATGCCTACAATGCCGCCCCAAAAAATCCCTGACAGAAAGCCGCGTCCCACGGATCTTTCCTCCACTCTGCTCAAATGCCCGTCCTGGGTGCCTTGACGTTAGCTGACACCTCTCTCACAAGTATATCCGCGCTTTTCGGCGCTGACACCTACAATCTGCGCAATCACCCACGAGACACGCGAAATGCTGCTACTCATCGATAATTATGACAGTTTCACCTTCAATTTGGTGCATTACATCGGCGAATTGGGCACGGAATGCGTGGTCAAACGCAATGATGCGCTGAATGTGCAGGACGCGATGGCGATGAAACCGGATGGAATTTTGCTGTCGCCCGGCCCCTGTGACCCGGATCGCGCAGGAATTTGTCTGGCGCTGACCGAAGCCGCAGCCGAAACCGGCATACCATTGTTTGGGGTCTGCCTAGGCCATCAGACCATCGGTCAGGTCTTTGGCGGCAAAGTCGTGCGCGCTGACGAGATTGTGCATGGCAAGTCAGGCACGATCCATCACGCTGACACAGGCGTGTTCAAAGGTCTGCCGTCGCCTTTGGACGGAACGCGTTATCATTCGCTGGTCGTTGACCGTGACACATTGCCGGATGCGTTGGAAATCACCGCCTGGCTGGAGGATGGCACCATCATGGGGCTGCGCCACCGCGACAAGCCCATTGAAGGCGTGCAGTTTCACCCCGAAAGCATTCGTTCGCAGCATGGGCACGCCATGCTAAAAAACTTCCTTGATCAACTGCCGGTACCTGCATGACAGACGCGATGAAACCCATTATTTCGGCTGCTGTCGAAGGCCCCCTGGCGCGCGCGCAAGCCGAACAGGCGTTCGAACTTCTGTTCAATGGCGAAGCGACCCCGGCCCAGGTTGGCGGCTTGTTGATGGCGATGCGCGCGCGCGGCGAGGCGGTGTCCGAATATACTGCTGCGGCGACTGTGATGCGCGCAAAATGTTCCGCTGTAACTGCCCCGGAAGGCGCGATTGATATCGTCGGCACCGGCGGCGACGGCATGGGAACGCTGAACATTTCAACCGCAACGGCCTTTGTGGTGGCGGGCGCTGGCGTGCCGGTTGCCAAGCACGGCAATCGCAACCTGTCGTCAAAATCTGGTGCCGCTGATGTGCAAAGCGCGATGGGCATCGACGTCATGGTCGGCCCCGAAGTGGTCGAAAAAGCCCTGAACGAGGTGGGCATTGGTTTTATGATGGCGCCCATGCACCACCCGGCCATGAAACATGTCATGCCCGTCCGCATGGAACTGGGTTCAAAGACGATCTTTAACATTCTGGGACCGCTGACAAATCCGGCAGGCGTGAAACGTCAGTTGACGGGTGCTTTTGCCATCGACCTGATCTTTCCCATGGCCGAGACGCTCAAAGAACTTGGCACCGAAGCGGCCTGGCTGGTCCACGGGGCGGACGGTACGGACGAGATCTCGATCTCGGGGCCAACCTCGGTTGCGGCCCTGTCCCATGGCATGATCGTGTCACGTGAAGTGCACCCCGAGGACGCCGGACTGCCGGTGCATCCGTTGAAAGACATTCTGGGCGGTTCGCCCGAAGACAATGCCAAGGCGTTTCGCGCCCTTTTGCAGGGCGAAGCTGGCGCTTACCGCGATGCCGTTTTGCTAAACACGGCCGCCGCCCTGATTGTCGCGGGCAAAGTGGAAACCTTGCGCGACGGCGTTGCAGCGGGCGTCGAAAGCATCGATTCCGGTCGAGCGCTGGAAAAAGTCGAAGGGCTGGCCCGCGTCACATCGAATGCCTGACCCCACAGCTTTGCCACAGGTAGGCGGCTGGTCCAATTTGCCGTTCTTCAGCCAGGACTGGCCACGCATCAATTCTGTTCTGCGGGGGGAAACACGCCCGATCCTGCCGCCTGCGCATCAACGGTTCGCTGCATTGGCACTGACGCAACCCGAAGACACCCGCGTTGTCATTCTGGGCCAAGACCCCTACCCGACCGCCGGGCATGCCAATGGCCTTGCTTTTTCGGTCGCCCCGGATGTGGCCCTGCCCCGGTCTTTGCGGAATATCTATCGCGAAATGGAAGATGACATCGGCGTCAAACCGGCCAATGGCGATCTTGGCCATTGGGCGCGACAAGGCGTTCTTTTGCTGAACTCGGCGCTGAGCGTGCCGGAAGGCGAAGCGGGCGCGCACGCAAAACTTGGATGGTCAACGCTGGCCGCCCAGGTTCTGAACCATCTAGACACAACACCGCGCGCCTTTGTTCTTTGGGGCAAACACGCGCAAAAACTTGGCCAGACCTTGGCCCCGCATCACCTGAAAATTGAAACTGCACACCCATCGCCCTTGTCTGCATCGCGCGGCTTCTTGGGGTCCCGCCCATTCAGCCGCGTCAATGACTGGTTAATGGCCAGGGGCGGCACACCCATCGCATGGGCTTGAGCGCCCGTGTTTTTGTGCCTGCTCACGGCTGGTTTCTGCGCAGAAATCGTTTCCTCTGCCCGCAACACAGGTTACTTCTAGCCTATGACAAACGTGTTAGACCGTATCAAAGCTTATAAGCTGGAAGAAATCGCAGCCGCAAAGGCCGCGCGTCCTGCCGCCCAAGTCACGGCCGACGCCAAAGCGCAATCGGCCCCGCGTGGCTTTGCCGACGCGTTGGTGAAGGCACAGCAAAGCGGCTATGGGCTGATCGCCGAGATCAAGAAAGCCAGCCCGTCCAAGGGATTGATCCGCGCCGATTTTGACCCCGAAACGCTTGCCCAGGCCTATCAGGCAGGTGGCGCCACCTGCCTTAGCGTTCTGACCGACACACCATCGTTTAAGGGCGCGCCCCAGTTTCTGACAACCGCCCGGGACGCCACCCGGCTGCCCTGTCTGCGGAAAGACTTTATGTACGACACCTATCAGGTGGCCGAGGCCCGCGCCTGGGGCGGCGATTGCATTTTGATCATCATGGCAAGCGTCAGTGATGCCCAAGCCAGTGAACTGGAAGACTGCGCCATGACCGAATGGGGCATGGATGTGCTGGTCGAAGTGCATGACGAAGACGAACTCGACCGCGCGCTGGCGCTGAAATCCCCGCTTCTTGGCGTGAACAACCGCAACCTGAAAACCTTCGAGACTGACCTTGGCACGACCGAACGCCTGGCCGCGCGCATTCCCGACGGCAAACATCTTGTGGCGGAAAGCGGGTTGTTCACCCCCGCCGATTTGGCACGTCTGGCCCGGGTTGGGGCACGCAGTTTCCTGATTGGCGAAAGTCTGATGCGACAGGATGATGTCACGGCCGCCACGCGCGCCATTCTGTCCGAACCGGCCCCGGCATGAACGGGCTGACGCATTTCGACGCCAGCGGTCAGGCGCATATGGTCGATGTCTCGGACAAGGATATCACAGACCGTATCGCGGTGGCCGAAGGGTTTGTTCAGATGACGTCTGAAACACTGGCGATAATCACCGACGGACGCGCCAGGAAAGGCGATGTTCTTGTCGTGGCGCAACTTGCCGGGATTATGGGGGCCAAGCGCGCCGCTGACCTGATCCCGCTGTGTCATCCGTTGCCAATCTCAAAGGTCGCGCTCAGCCTGACGCCCGCGCCGGACTTGCCCGGCATTCGCGTTGAGGCAACAGTCAAGACCACCGGCCAAACCGGTGTGGAAATGGAAGCCCTGACGGCTGTCAGCACCGCCTGCCTGACTATTTATGATATGGTAAAGGCAGTCGAAAAAGCTATGGAAATCAAAGATATTCGCCTTGTTCTTAAGGACGGTGGAAAATCCGGGCGTTATGAGGCCGCGAAGTGATCTCGGTTGATCAGGCGCTGGCGCATGTTCTGGCGCTGGCGGATCAAATGACACCTGAAACGCTTCCCTTGCGTCGCGCCGCCGGGCGGATACTGGCGGCCCCCATCATCGCCACCCGCAACCAACCGCCGTTTCGCGCCTCGGTCATGGATGGCTACGCCGTTGCAGGCGATTTCGACAGATATCAGGTGATCGGCGAAGCGGCGGCAGGCCACGCGTTTCAAGGCGATATTACACCCGGCCAATGCGTGCGCATCTTTACCGGCGCCCCCTTGCCCGATGGCGCAACCCGGGTTGTCATTCAAGAAGATGTTCAACGCACCGGTGCCACCATTGCGCTGGCAGACACTGCCGAAACGCAACGCTATATCCGTGACATTGGCACGGATTTCAAAACCGGTGACCGGATCGACGCACCCCGCCGCTTGACCCCGGCGGTCCTGGCGCTCGCCGCGTCGATGAATGTCGCAAACGTCGTTGTGGCGCGCCGCCCCGTCGTCGCGTTGATCGCCACAGGCGATGAACTGGTGATGCCCGGCGAGACCCCAAAGCCCGATCAAATCATCGCCTCGAACAGTTTTGGCCTGTCGGCCCTTGTTGAAAGCGAAGGGGCCGAGGCGCGTCTTTTGCCCATAGCACGCGACACGGACACGTCACTGCGGGCAGCGTTTGACATGGCGCGTGACGCTGATTTGATCGTCACAATCGGCGGGGCCTCGGTTGGCGACCACGATCTTGTCGGCAAGGTCGCCGCTGAGCTGGGGCTGGACCGGTCGTTTTACAAAATCGCGATGCGGCCCGGCAAACCCCTGATGGCAGGGCGATTGCACAACACGCCCATGATCGGCCTGCCGGGAAACCCTGTGTCTTCCATGGTCTGCGGGCATATTTTTCTGCGCCCCCTTTTGCGCGCTATGCAAGGCTTGCCACCCGCTGCGCTGCCTGTGCAACCCGCTACTCTTGCCGCACCACTGTCTGCGAACGGACCGCGCGAACATTATATGCGCGCCGTGATCGACGGCGACCGGATCACGGCACTGGACCGGCAGGACAGTTCTTTGATGTCAGTGCTGGCCGACGCGAACGCATTGTTGGTCCGCCCACCGCATGATCCGGAAAAAACGACTGGTGCTGCGG
>CALDUK010000026.1 GCA_937924905.1 uncultured Paracoccaceae bacterium
GACCTAAACCGGGTCGCCTGAACGTCTGGGTTTCAGCGTGCTGCGTTCGATGACGTCGCAGGCAAACAGGCGCGATTTGCGGGGGTGGTCGGGGGTTTCCAGCAGCTGGACCATCAGATCGACGGTGGCGTCGACAATCTGGGTGACCGGTTGGCGGATGGTGGTGAGCGCAATGTTTTCCCAGCCGGCCATTTCCATGTCATTCAGCCCGATCAGCCCGATGTCGCCCGGTACATTGATGCCGCTGTCCTGCAAGGCCGAAAGCGCGCCGATGGCGATGACGTCGTCGCCGCAGAAATAGGCCTGGGCCAGGCCGGTTTTGATGAGGCGCAGCATTTCGGCGCGCCCGGCGTGAAAGCTGTAGGCCTGGGCGAAAGAATGGCTGGTCTGGATGTCGGGGTGATTGGCGAGCCGGGCGGCGAAGCCCTGAAGGCGATCCTGGGTCGAGGTGGCGGTTTCGGGCCCGCCAAGAAAGGCGATATCGCGATAGCCGCGGGCCAGCAGTTCATCCGCCGCCATGCGCCCGCAATCGGTGTTGTCGATGCCAACCACATGGGTGGTGGGCTGGGCCGAGAACCGGCCAAAACTGTGCACAACGGGGATGCCCGCGTCGCGAAACGCGGTCGCGAAGGCGGGCGGCAGGGTTGAGGACGCAACGACCACGCCGTCAACTGAATAGGCGCGCATCATCTGCACCGAATGTTCCGGGTCGGTTTCGGTCGAGAGATTGACCAACAGGGGCCGCAGCCCGCGCGCCTGCAATTGTAATGTGATGCGGTCGAAGAACTCGAGAAAGAACGGGTTCTGAAAATTGCTGGCGATGACGCCGATCAGTTTGGTGCGCCCGGTTGTCAAGGACGAGGCAAGCGCGTTCGGCCTGTAGCCCAGGTCTTGGGCGGCCTGTTCGACCCTGGCGCGCATTTTCGGCGAGACCGACGCGCCATCGGTGAAGGTGCGCGAGACAGCTGATGTCGAAACGCCTGCGCGCTGGGCCACGTCTTTCAGGGTGGGGCTTGCCATGGGGCAAGTATGGTCTGGGGCGGGCTTGGAACTCAACCGGATTTGGCAGCGCCCGTGGCTTTACGTCTGCACGCGATGCGGGTTTAAGTTTGCTGAGGTGGGAGCGCGCGCATGCCAAAACGTTTGAACAACCCCTATCGCGGGTCGGGGATTGAAACCGGCGCGCCCCGGCCTTTGGCTGATGTGCGCGCAGTTGCAGAATTGCTGGCGCTTTGCCCCCGGCATGGCGAGACGCCTTTGGTGTCGGTGCCAGCTTTGGCCGCTGCGGCGGGTGTGGCCGAAGTTTGGGTCAAGGATGAACGGTCCCGGATGGGTCTGGGCAGTTTCAAGGCCTTGGGCGCGGCTTATGTGATTGCGCGCGAAGCGGCCCGCGCCGTTCAGGACGAAGACTGGGCGCATGCCCTGACCGGGCGCACCTATGTGACTGCAAGCGCGGGCAATCATGGGCTGTCTGTCGCGGCGGCTGCGCGGATTTTCGGCGGGCAGGCGGTGATCTATCTGGCTGAAACCGTGCCAGACGGCTTTGCCGCGCGTCTGGGCGACACCGGGGCCGAGGTGGTGCGGCGCGGCGCCGATTATGAGGCGAGCATGGAGGCGGCTTTGGAGACGGCGGCATCGCGCGGCTGGACCTTGTTGTCGGACAGTTCATGGGAGGGCTATAGCGACCCGGCCTTGCAGGTGATGGAAGGCTATCTGCAACTGGCCGCCGAGGCGGTCGCCGGTCTGGACACACCGCCAAGTCATATTCTGTTGCAGGCGGGCGTTGGTGGTCTGGCCGGTGCTGTGGCCGCCCATGCGCGGCAAGTCTGGGGCGATGCGCCCAGGATTGTCGTGGTCGAACCAGACGCGGCGCCTGCTTTGATGGAAAGCGTGCGGGCCGGGCGGGCCGTAACCACCCAAGGGCCGGTGTCATCAATGGGGCGGTTGGATTGCAAGACGCCATCCCTGATCGCGCTGGCCGGTTTGTCGCGCGATGCGGATTGTTTTGTCACCCTGACCGAAGCCGAGGCGGCGGCCGGCACCGCGCGTCTGGCGGAGTATGGTCTGGCGACCACGCCGTCGGGCGGCGCGGGGCTGGCGGCTTTGCTGGCGGGGCTTGATCTGGGTCAGGGCGCGCGCGTCCTGGCGATTTTGAGCGAAGGGCCCGAAGATGGCTGAGCCGTCGCTGGTGTTTCCGGCCACCGAATACCGGGCGCGGGTGGCGCGTTTGCAAGCGGAAATGACCAAGGCCGGCCAAGATGCGCTGTTGCTGACAAGCCCGGCGGATGTGTTTTATGTCACCGGATTTCTGACACGGTTCTGGGAAAGCCCGGCGCGGCCCTGGTTTGTGGTGGTGCCGGTGTCCGGAGCGCCTGTGGCGGTTATTCCGGCCATCGGGGCCGAGTTGATGGGCCGGTGCTGGATCAATAATCTGCGGACCTGGGATGCGCCGGACCCGGTGGACGACGGGGTCAGTTTGCTTGTCGATACCGTGTGCGCGCTGGTCCCGCCGCGCGGCCGGGTCGGCGTGCCGATGGGGTTGGAGACATCCGTTCGGATGCCAATGGCGGATTATGCGCGTCTGGTCGAACGATTGCGCCCGCGCGCAATGGTCGATGCCACAGATGTGGTCCAGCGGGTGCGCGAGGTGAAATCCGCCGCCGAAGTCGAAAAGATCAAGGCCGTTTGCGCCGTTGCAGGCCGGGCCTTTGCCGACGTGCCGAAATTTGCCCGCGCCGGGGTGCCTTTGGCCGAGGTGTTTCGCGCGTTTCAACGGGCCTTGCTGGCCGAAGGCGCGGATTGGGTCAGCTATGTCGCGGGCGCGTCCGGTCCTGGTGGTTATAGCGATGTCATTTCGCCTGCGGGGTCGGTGCCCTTGGCGTCGGGCGATGTTTTGATGCTGGACACCGGCGCGGTGCGGGACGGGTATTTTTGCGATTTTGACCGGAACTTTGCCGTAGGCGTGGTCAGTGACGCCGTTCACCGTATCCATGACGCATTGTGGGAGGTGACCGAGGACGTGTTGCATGCGTTGAAGCCCGGGCTTTTGGCGCGCGATGTGCATCAGATGTTTCTGCGCGGTCTTGGCGCCCGCGGGGTCGAAGCCGGGGGCGGGCGGTTGGGCCATGGGTTGGGGATTGCGTTGACGGAATGGCCGTCGTTCACGCCCAGGGACACCACGGTTTTGCGCGCGGGCATGGTTTTGACGCTGGAGCCCGGCGCGGTTGTGGGCGCGGGTCGGATGCTGGTGCATGAAGAGAACATTCTGTTGCACGACACCGGAGCGACCCTTTTGTCACCGCGTGCGCCCCGCAAAATGCCGGTGCTGGGGCCATGACCGACATGTCTTACCGGTTGGTGGACGACAAAGCAGCGCGGCTGGGTCTGATTGTTTTGCGGGTGGATGAAACGATTGAGGCGGATTTCCGGGCATATTTTCCGAGCGATACAGCGCGGCTTTTTGTAACCCGTGTGAACGCGGGCGATCATCTGACGCCCGAGACGATTGCCGCGATGGAGACCGGTCTGGCCGGGGCGGCGGGGCTGTTGCCAAGGCGCGCCTTTGACGTGGTGGGCTATGGGTGCACGTCGGGCGCAGCACTGATTGGGGCGTCGGCTGTGGCCGAGGCTGTTGCCGCGGGCGCTGAAACCGGTGCGGTGACCGAGCCGTTGAGCGCGCTTTTGGCCGCGTTGCAGGCGTTGGGTCTGCGCCGCATCGCGGTGGTGTCGCCTTATATTCCATCAGTCGCCGCGCCGCTGGCTGCGGCCTTGACGGCGCGGGGTGTGACGGTCGCTGACACGGTCAGTTTCGGGGAAAAGGTTGAAGCGCGGGTGGCGCGGATTGATCCGGGGTCGGTCATGGATGCGGCGCGCGGGCTGGTCGCGCGCACACCGGTGGATGCTGTATTCTTGTCCTGCACCAATTTGCGAGTGCGGGACAGTCTTGCGCCACTGGAGGCCGAATTGGGTGTGCCGGTGCTAAGTTCGAACCAGGTGCTGGCCTGGCATATGGCGCGTCTGGCAGGTGTGCCGGTTGCAGCTTCGGGGCGGTTGTTTGACCATTTGGGACATTGAACAACAGGCTATATTGGGAAAGGCTGAGGTCGACATGCGAGGGGTAACATGAGCCAGCGGTCTGTTCCATTTCTGTTCATGCGCGGTGGCACATCGCGCGGACCCTATATGCGGCGGTCCGATCTGCCGAAGGACCGCGCGGCCTTGTCGCGGGTGTTGGTCGCGGCTCTGGGCTCGGGCCATCCGCTGAACATCGATGGGATCGGCGGGGGCGATGCTGTGACCACCAAGGTGGCGATGCTGTCGGTGTCTGATGATGACTGGGCCGATGTGGATTACTTCTTTGCGCAGGTGGGCGTTGAAAACGGGCTGGTCGATTATACGCCGACCTGTGGGAATATTCTGGTGGGCGTGGGGCCTGCGGCGATTGAGATGGGCTTGGTCAGTCCCAACGGCGATCAGACCGAAGTGCGCATTCGCGCTGTCAACACAGGCGCGCGGATTGTGGCGACTGTTCAGACGCCGGGCGGTGCCGTGCGCTATGAGGGTCAGGTGGCCATCGACGGGGTGCCGGGGACGGCCGCGCCCGTGCAGTTGATGTTCCGCGATGTGGTGGGCGGGGCCACAGGTGCCTTGTTTCCGACCGGCAACCGGCGGGATGCGGTCGACGGTATAGAGGTCAGTTGCCTTGATGTGGCGATGCCCATGGTGATGGCGCGGGCGGCCGATTTCGGCCTGACGGGGCAGGAAAGCGCCGCCGAGCTGGACGAAAACCGCGCTTTTTTCGATCGGATGGAAGCGGTCCGTCAGGCCGCTGGCGCGTTGATGGGGATGGGGGATGTGTCACGCTCGGTCACACCTAAATTCGCCATTCTCGCGCCCGCGCAAAATGGCGGCAGCGCGGCGGCGCGGTATTTCATGCCATGGAAAACGCACCCGAGTTTGGCGGTCACCGGGTCGCAATGCATTGGCGCTTGTTTGTTGTGCCCCGGCACTGTGGGAGACGGGTTGATGGCGCGGCCCACGGCGATGCCGGTGCCCTTGGCGCTGGAACACCCGATGGGTGTTTTGCATGTGACGTTGGATGTGGCGCTGGACGGCGACCGGTTTGACGTGGTGTCCGCCGGGTTGACGCGGACAGCGCGGAAACTGGCCAAGGGCGAGCTGTTCGTCCCCGAAACGGTCTGGAGCGGGGCATGAAGGTTCATATTCTTGATGACTGGTTTGATACACTGCGCGGCCTGCCGTGTTTTGAGATGCTGGCGGGCCATGACGTGACGGTCTGGACCGACCATGAACCGGACCCGGCGCGTCTGGCCACCCGTCTGGCCGAAGCCGAAGCGGTGGTGCTGATCCGCGAACGGACGCGGATTGGCGCCGAGCTTTTGGGCCGCCTGCCGAAGCTGAAGCTTGTTTCGCAGCGCAGTGTCTATCCGCATGTGGATGTGCCGGCCTGCACGGCAAACGGTGTGCTTTTGTGTTCGAACATGCATGCCGGTAGCCCGTCCTATGCGGCGGCAGAACTGACGCTGGGGCTGATGCTGGCCAGCTTTCGCCAGATACCGGAACAAGCGGCATCGCTCCGGGCCGGCAACTGGATGATGGGGGTAGGCCGGACGCTGCGGGGCCGGACGCTGGGGCTGTATGGCTATGGCCGGATTGCAGGCGCTGTGGCGGATTATGCCAAGGCGCTGGGGATGGACGTGCAATGGTGGAGTTCGGAGGCCGGTCGCGCGCGGGCCCGGGCCGATGGCGCGCGGGTGGCCGAAAGCCGGAATGCGTTTTTCGCAACGTCCGATGTGGTCAGCCTGCATGTGCGGCTGAAACCCGCCACGCGCGGCCTGATCACCGGAGACGATCTGGCGGCGATGCAGGACCGCGCCTTGTTCATCAACACATCACGCGCGGGATTGGTGGCGCCCGACGCACTGGAGGCCGAAATCGCCCGGGGCCGCATCTTTGCCGCCGTGGATGTGTTTGATCAGGAACCGTTGCGCGACCCGACGCACCCGCTTTTGACCCACCCCAACGTCCTGCCGACGCCGCATATCGGCTATGTCACAGAAGACGAGTTTGATCTGCAATTCACCGATATTTTCGAGCAGGTTAACGCCTTTGCAGCCGGTGAGCCGGTTCATATGATCAACCCCGAGGTCTGGCGGGCGTGACGGAGCGATCCAAAAGGCCACCGGATCATCACCAGTTTGCTTTGGTATTCAATAAAACACGCTGATGCGCGTTAGTTTGCCTGTGTTTGGGGCGTTGAAGAAAGCCTGGTTTGAGCATCGCTCAGCGATGTGCACGGCAATCGACAAAGGCGTTCTCGGGTGTTTGGCATTGCCTGCTTTCATCAACATCCGCCATAGTTTCGGCGACCACTGGCTGTAATTGTATATGTTCCGCCTCGGGGGCCTGTATAACAGTTTGCGGTATAGCGCGGACGGCTTGCGCGTCTAATTTCGGACTGTGATTGACTGGCAGCGCGGCGAATTTTCGTACCCCATTCGCAGGCGAAGCCGTCGCCATCTCTGTCTAAGCCATGTGGGTCGGAAGTCGGCCCGCCTTGGGCCAAGAAAAACTGCTGCGCCGCCAAAGACGAGCTGAAATCGGAGCAATTTCGGGTGTTTTCTGAAAGAACGGAACGGCTAAACCGAGCCTTTCCCACCGTTCCAGCCGAGCGCCGCCCAATGTACGAACTACCACTTTTCGTTTCCCCACGGCGCGCAAGCTCGGCCTCAATGATGGCGAGCTCGCTGACAGACTGCGTGAAACCTTGTCTTGCCCATAGCGTTGACGTTGGCAGCGACCTGTACTGCTGGATCATGTCTGCGTTGGAAAGGCTGGTTGGCGTTGTTTGGCTGGTCCCGCAAGCTGCTAGAACCAGAAAAGCTAAGATTGAAAATATGCGCACGGAATTTTCCCTTGAAATAGGGAAAAGCTAGCGGTCAAATTCCACAACCGCAATGAGCGTGTTCTTTCCCCGAATATTGATCCCGACCCCATTTTTTGCCCGTCAAATTGACCGGCAACCTGCCGGGTCAGGACGGTCTCCGTAAAGCGGGTTTGCGTTCAGCAAGCTTCAGCGCCGAAAATCCTAAATTGGCCTTTCGGCCTGTTTGCAGATATTCGGGAAAAACAGTCACCTATGAGAAGGTGAATTGGAGCGGGCGATGAGATTCGAACTCACGACCCTTACCTTGGCAAGGTAATGCTCTACCCCTGAGCTACGCCCGCGTCCGTTCGGGTGACTTATAAAGTCGGGACAGGGTCTGCAAGAAGAAAATGATCGAAAAGTGAAACAGGTGGCTTTTCGCGTCTGCTTACCAATCGGCGGGGATGGGGCGGGGCGACAGATAGGCGCCGATTTGGTCGGCCTGCGCCTTGCTGAGGTGGGGCAGCAGCACGCGGGTTGTGTAGCTGCCGTAGATCCGGCTGTCGGGGCCGACAAAGGACCAGTCGCGGATTTGGCTTTCGTCAAAATAGACCGCGTCGCCTTCCGCGTGGTTTTTGATCACCTGTGGGGTGTTGGCCAGCATGCCGACAAACTGGCCCCCGCCCAGCGCGGAAAAGGGGGTGACCCAGATGACTTCGGCCGGGCCGTTTTCGGAAGACATGATGATTTTCACCGCCGCATCGTCATGGGCGACGCCATCGGCGTTGAGGATATTGCCGAGAAATAGGTGCAATTGGCGTCGCGCGTCTTCTTCCGCTTTGATGATTGCTGCTTGACCCGCGGGCAGTTCAACAACCGGCGCGCCGGCATCCGCGGCCGAGCCTGTGCCCAGATTCGCGGCCACCATAAGCCCAAGGATATAAGCCGTTGCTGTCAGACGTGCTTTTGTTTTCCACCGCATCTGCGTCACCTCATGACCCCCTGCGGCCAGCTTTGGTGAAAATCTTGACCCAAATTCTGCTGAAACATGGCCATTTCTGGGTAGTGACGCGACCACGGGTGCTGGGGCGACCTGCCATCGACTTGCCGGGCGGGTGCAGGGCGGATAACACAAGCCGCAACTGCACAGCGAGGTTCCTTTGATGGCTGAATTTAAGAAGATCCTGATTGCCAATCGGGGGGAAATCGCGATCCGCGTGATGCGCGCCGCCAATGAATTGGGCAAGCGCACGGTTGCGGTCTATGCCGAGGAAGACAAGCTTTCGCTGCACAGGTTCAAGGCGGATGAGGCCTATCAGATTGGCAAGGGTCTGGGGCCGGTCGCGGCCTATCTGTCGATTGACGAGGTGATCCGGGTTGCCAAGGCAAGTGGCGCCGATGCCATTCATCCGGGCTATGGGCTTTTGTCGGAAAACCCTGACCTGGTCGATGCCTGTACGAAAAACGGGATTACCTTCATTGGCCCGCAAGCCAAAACCATGCGCGCCCTGGGCGACAAGGCCAGCGCGCGGCAGGTGGCCATCAAGGCGGGCGTTCCGGTTATTCCGGCCACCGAAGTTCTTGGCGACGATATGAAGAAGATCGCCAAACAGGCCGAAGAAATTGGTTACCCTTTGATGTTGAAAGCCTCGTGGGGTGGCGGTGGCCGGGGCATGCGCCCGATCTATTCTGCGGACGAGCTGGAAGAAAAAGTGCTGGAAGGCCGCCGCGAGGCCGAAGCGGCCTTTGGCAATGGCGAGGGTTATCTTGAAAAGATGATCATGCGCGCCCGCCATGTCGAAGTGCAGATCCTTGGCGACAATCAGGGCAATATCTACCACCTGTGGGAACGCGATTGTTCGGTGCAGCGGCGCAATCAGAAAGTCGTCGAACGCGCGCCTGCGCCTTATCTGTCAGGCGCGCAGCGGGAACGGATTTGTAGCCTGGGCAAGAAGATCGCCGAGGAAGTCGACTATGAATGCGCCGGCACCATCGAGTTTCTGATGGATATGGACACGGGCGAGTTTTACTTCATCGAAGTGAACCCCCGCGTTCAGGTCGAGCATACGGTGACCGAAGAAGTCACCGGCATCGACATCGTTCAGGCGCAGATCAAGATTGCCGAGGGCAAATCGCTGATCGAGGCGACAGGCACCGCGACCCAATATGATGTGCAGTTGAATGGTCATGCCATTCAATGCCGGGTGACGACCGAAGACCCGACCAACAACTTTATCCCCGACTATGGCCGGATCACGGCGTATCGGGGGGCGACTGGCATGGGCATTCGTCTGGACGGTGGCACGGCCTATTCGGGCGCCGTGATCACGCGGTATTACGATTCACTTTTGGAAAAGGTCACCGCCTGGGCGCCCACGCCGGAAGCGGCGATTGCCCGGATGGACCGGGCCTTGCGCGAATTTCGTATTCGCGGCGTCAACACCAACATTGCTTTTGTCGAGAACCTGCTGAAACACCAGACGTTTCTCAGCAATGAATACCACACCAAGTTTATCGACGAGACGCCCGAACTGTTCGACTTTGCCCCACGCCGCGACCGCGCGACGAAGATACTGACCTATATCTCGGATATCACCGTCAATGGTCACCCCGATGTGGCCGGGCGGCCACGGCCAGCGGTCGGGCTGCGTCTGCCGGTTGTACCAGACGCCGCCGCCGACACAGCAAAACCTGGTACCAAGCAAATCCTGGATGAATTCGGCCCCGAGGCCGTCGCCAACTGGATGACCGAGCAGCCGCAATTGCTGATCACCGACACCACTATGCGCGACAGTCATCAGTCGCTTTTGGCAACGCGCATGCGCAGCCACGACATGATAAAGATTGCGCCGAATTACGCGCGCGATCTGCCCGGTTTGTTCAGCGTCGAATGCTGGGGCGGTGCCACTTTTGATGTGGCCTATCGTTTCTTGCAGGAATGCCCCTGGCAGCGGTTGCGTGATTTGCGGGCGGCCATGCCGAACGTGATGACGCAAATGCTTTTGCGCGGCTCGAATGGGGTGGGGTACACGAATTACCCTGACAACGTTGTGCAAGCCTTTGTCAAACAGGCGGCCGAGACAGGCATTGATCTGTTCCGCGTGTTCGATCCGTTGAACTGGGTCGAAAACATGCGCGTGTCGATGGATGCGGTTCTGGACAGCAACAAAGTGCTGGAAGGTTGTCTGTGCTATACCGGCGATATCCATGATCCGGACCGGTCGAAATACGACCTGAAATACTATGTCAAAATGGCCAAAGAGCTGAAAAAGGCTGGAACCCATGTTCTGGGCCTGAAAGACATGGGCGGTCTGGTCAAACCGCGTGCCGCAACCGCTTTGGTCAAAGCGCTGAAAGAAGAGGTCGGCTTGCCGATCCATTTCCACACCCATGACACGGCAGGTATTGCTTTGGCGTCGATCATGGCGGCCTCAGACGCGGGCGTCGATGCGGTGGATTGCGCGATGGATTCGCTTTCGGGGAACACCAGTCAGGCGACGCTGGGCACTTTGGTCGAAGCGCTTCGGCATTCTGATCGCGAAACCGGGCTGGATATCCACGCAATCCGCAAGATCTCGAACTATTGGGAAGCGGTGCGCGGCCATTACCTGGCCTTCGAAAGCGGTATGCAGTCGCCTTCTTCGGAAGTGTATCTGCACGAAATGCCGGGCGGGCAGTTTACCAATCTCAAGGCGCAGGCGCGGTCCATGGGG
>CALDUK010000027.1 GCA_937924905.1 uncultured Paracoccaceae bacterium
GTGCCGGGGTCAACGTTCAGATAGGGATCCAGTTTGCGCAGGCGGACAGAATAGCCGCGCGCCTGTAACAACGCGCCCAGGGCCGCTGACGCAAGGCCTTTGCCAAGCGACGAAACCACGCCGCCGGTGATGAAAACAAACCTTGCCATG
Organism: uncultured Paracoccaceae bacterium; assembly: GCA_937924905.1. GTDB lineage: Bacteria > Pseudomonadota > Alphaproteobacteria > Rhodobacterales > Rhodobacteraceae > JAJDOD01. The sequence goes on from CALDUK010000027.1 coordinate 151, forward strand.
GACCGGAAATCCCCCGTGTACTGCCTATTTCTGGGTGGAGCGGATCGCGCGTTTTGGCCGCGCGAAACGATGCATCACGGGATTTGAGAAATAGAGGATTCGGACAGGCTTGCCAAGATGCGGCGCGCAATATCTTGCGAAGAATGGCGCGCGGCATCTAGGTTTTGTGGTTAAAGACCCGTTCGCCCACCCGGGCGTCGGGTGCGCGTTCGGTATCGGTCGCGGCGTCCGGCCTATTCGTCGGCGCGGGGCAGAAGGCTGCCACCATCGCCTGAAACAGGCGGCAGAAGCGATTCCCCCGTCGGCACTTCTGGCAGGGCGGTCGATGAGGCGGGCGCGTTGCCGCCGATCCGGTCCAGCACCGAACCGCTGGCCGAGTTCTGGGCCGCGATGATCGTCAGCGTGATCGAGGTGCAGATAAACGCAATCGCAAAGGCCCATGTGACCTTGCCAAGCGCCGTGGCCGCGCTGCGCGAGCTGACCAGCCCGCCGCCGCCACCGCCGCCGCCCAGACCCAGCCCGCCGCCTTCCGAGCGCTGCAAAAGCACAACGCCGATCAGGCAAAGCGCGAGTATAAGGTGGACGATGAGAATAACGTTTTCCATGCACCTGACTTTCCGGTTGTTGCTTGGCATTTAGGCGATGCGGGCGCGTTTCGCAAGCCGCCTGCGGTTTGCTGGTTTACGGGCGCGCGGTCGTCAGGATGTCCCAAGCACGCGCCAGCCGATATCGCGCCGGCAGATCCCTTCGGGCCAATCGATCTGGTCGATCAGTCCATAGGCCCGGTCGCGCGCTTCTTCCAGCGTCGCACCGCGCGCGGTGGCGTTCAGGACGCGTCCGCCTGCGGCCCGGATCTGGCCGTCTTTTTCATCGGTGCCCGCGTGAAACACCATTTGACGCGAGGTTTCCTCAATCGCGTCGAGGCCGCGAATGACGCTGCCTTTCGCATAGGCTCCGGGATAGCCGTCGGTGGCCATAACCACGGTGATGGCATGATCGTCGGCCCAATTGACGCGCATTTCGGCCAGCCGCCCTTCGGCTGCGGCCTGCATCAGGTCAAGCACCTGACCGCCAAGGCGCATCATCAGGATCTGGCATTCCGGGTCGCCAAAGCGGACGTTATATTCAACCAGCCGCGGCGCGCCGTCCTTGATCATCAGGCCGGTGTAAAGAACGCCCGTGAACGGCGTGCCACGGGCGGCCATTTCGGCGAGCGTCGGTTCAACAATTTCCGCCATCGCGCGTTTGGCGACGGCGTCGGACAGCACCGGGGCAGGGGAATAGGCCCCCATGCCGCCTGTGTTTGGACCGGTGTCGCCATCGCCCAAACGTTTGTGATCTTGTGCCGTGCCAATGGGCAGCGCCGTTTCGCCGTCGCAGAGGATGAAATACGAGGCTTCCTCGCCATCCATAAATTCTTCGATCACCACTTCGGCGCCTGCGGCGCCCAGGGTGCCGCTGAACATATCATCGACCGCTTCGATGGCCTGCGCCTGGGTCATGGCGACCGTGACGCCTTTGCCGGCGGCCAGACCATCGGCCTTGATGACAATCGGTGCGCCGTGTTCCGCGATATAGGCCTTTGCCGCCGGGGCGTCAGTGAAATGCGCCCAAGCGGCCGTTGGGGCTTTGGCGGCGTCGCAGATGTCTTTGGTAAACGCTTTCGATGCCTCAAGCTGGGCGGCGGCTTTGGATGGTCCGAAGGTCAAGAAGCCAGCCGCCCGCAGGTCGTCCGAGATGCCGGCGGCCAGGGGCGCTTCGGGCCCGACGATCACGAAATCAATCGCATGTTCTTCGGCAAAGGCCACGACCGCTTCGCCGTCTTCGATATCCAGCGCCGCGCACCACGCGATGTCTGCAATCCCCGCATTTCCCGGCGCAACGATCAGACGGTCGCATTTGGGGTTTTGCTTGACGGCCCAGGCCAGACTGTGTTCGCGGCCGCCGCCGCCGAGAATGAGAATATTCATGCGGCGGCGGATAGCCCAAGGGACCGCCGAGGTCCATGTCGGTTGTGCATTTTCCAACCGGACGAATGCGCCTATGGTTGGGGCATGACTGATTTGTTCGAAGACGACACGCCATCGGGCAGCAATGCGCCCGAGTTTTCCGTCAGCGAGATTGCGGGCAAGGTGCGCAAGCTGGTCGAAGCAGAACTGGGATGGGTGCGGGTGCGGGGCGAAGTCGGGCGCGTGGTGCATGCGCGGTCGGGGCATATGTATTTCGACCTGAAAGACGACAAATCGGTTCTGTCCTGCATGACCTGGAAAGGGCAGTTGCGCGATATTGGCACCGCGCCAGAAGAAGGGATGGAGGTGTTTGCCGAGGGCAAGATGACCGCCTCAGGCATGCAGTCCAAGTTTGGTCTGAACGCACAGCGGGTGTCGGTCGCGGGCGAAGGCGCGTTGATGGCGATGCTGGAGCGGCGCAAGAAAGCGCTGGCCGCAGAAGGGGTGTTCGCGCCGGAACGAAAGTTGCCCTTGCCGTATCTGCCGGACATCATCGGCGTTGTTACGTCGCCCCAGGGCGCGGTTATTCGTGATATTCTGCACCGGTTGCGCGACCGGTTTCCGCGCAAGGTGCTGATCTGGCCGGTCGCGGTGCAGGGTCAGCAATGCGCCCCCGATGTGGTGCGCGCAATCGAAGGGTTCAATGCGTTTCGCCCCGGGGGGGCTTTGCCGCGCCCGGATGTGATTATCGTGGCGCGGGGCGGAGGCTCGATCGAAGACCTTTGGGGGTTCAACGAAGAGGCGGTCGCCCGCGCAGCGGCGGCCAGTGACATTCCGTTGATATCGGCAGTGGGCCATGAGACCGACACGACGCTGATCGATTTTGCGGCTGACCGGCGCGCGCCGACGCCGACCGCTGCGGCGGAAATGGCGGTGCCGGTTCGGTCGGAACTGGCGGCCTGGGTTGAAGGGCAAGAGGCCCGGCTGGCGCGTGCCGTCACCCAAGGGTTGGCCCGGCGGCGCGAACGGCTGGCCGATCTGGCGCGGGTGTTGCCGCGCGCCGAGGCATTGCTGAACGATCCGCGCCTGCGGCTGGACCGGGCCGAAGACGGTCTGGCGCGGGGGCTGGACCGCGCCGTGGAACGCAAGCGCGCCGGGTTGGACGCGGCCGTCGCGCGGTTGCGGCCATCGGTGTTGCAGGCGCGATTTGCCGCGCAGCGCGACCGGGTGGACGACCGCGCCGGACGGCTGGCGCCGGGGTTGCTGCGCGCAGTTGCCTTGCGCCGCGAACGTCTGGCGAATGCAGGCCAACGTCTGCGCCCCGCACCCCTGGCCGACCGCCGCGCCCGGATGGAGCGCGATGTCACGCAAGCCGGCGCGCGGATGATGTCGGCCTATGGGCGGGTATTGGCGCGGCTGTCCGACCGGCTGGAGGCGCTGGACCGCATGCGCGTCACCTTGGGCTATACCGAGACGCTGAAGCGCGGCTTTGCGGTGGTGCGCAAGGGCGAGGCTGTGGTGATGGATGCAGGCAAGGCGCAGGGGGCTGCGCTGGAAATCGAATTTCGCGATGGCCGCGTCGAGGTACAGGCCAACGGCCGGGCGCAGAAAGCGCAGAAAAAGGCGAAACCGACCGAGCAGGGGTCGCTTTTCTGAGGTCTGCGGGCAACGCCGCGCGCCTGATGGGCAGTTTCTAGGTCAGCGCCGCCCTAAAGACGTGCGACACCTTTCGCCACGCCATTGAGGCAGAGATCGTTGCGAGCCGAATATGGCCCATCGTCTTGAAATCCCGCCTGCTGTGTGGGCCGGGCGTTCAATATCCGAATTGCAAAATCTTTGATATTCAACGCTTGCCCTGCGCTGAACCGAACAAAATGGCAGGCCGTGGGTTTCACTGTAAGCTTATGATTTAAATGGCTCCGGCGGTTGGGATCGAACCAACGACCAATTGATTAACAGTCAACTGCTCTACCGCTGAGCTACGCCGGAACACCGCGCAGGTCATAGCAATGGCATTCGCTGCCGTCCAGAAGAAAATCATGGTGATTTAAAGACGGATAAACCGGGCGTCTGGCGACAGTTCGGGCGTGGCTTTTGCGCGGTTTCGGCCAACAAGATCAACGAGATGGGCAAAGACGTTGCGTTCGGCGGCGGGCTGCATGGCGGGGTCTGTGTCGGTATAGACCCGCCGGGTGATCTGGCGAAGCGATTGCGGGTCAGACGACAGCGCGTCCAAAATTCCGGCCTCGCGCGTCAGCCGGTGGTCAATCAGCCAGTCCAGCCGTGCGGCGGGGTCTTCGATTGGGTTGCCATGGCCGGGGAACAGCCGCTTTGGCGCCAGTGCCCGCAGGCGGTGCGAGGTGTGCATGAAATCGGTCAGATCACCATCAGGGGGGGACACCAGCGACGAGGCCCAGTCCATCACATGGTCGCCCGACATCCACCAGCCGTCGGTGCCAAAGGCCAGATGTCCGGCGAAATGTCCGGGCGTGTGCAAGACGTCCAGATGCCAGCCGTCGCCGGTGATGACATCGCCGTCGGACAGCGTTTTGTCGGGTTGAAACGCGTGATCGACACCTTCGCCGCCGCCGGCCATCCCCTGTTCGGCCAGGGTTTGCATGACCGGGCTGCGGCCATCTGTGGCACGGCCAAACCCATAGATCGGCGCGCCCGTCATCTGTGCCAGCTTTGCCGCCAGCGGGCTGTGATCAAGATGCGCGTGGGTGACCAGAATATGCGTGATCGGGCGGTCCCCGGCGGCGCGAAGAATGGCGTTGAGATGCGGTTCGCCCGGAGGGCCCGGATCAATCACCGCCAGCGTGTCGGTGCCATAAAGATAGGTGTTTGTGCCCCAATGGGTCATTGGCCCGGGGTTGGGGGCCAGAACACGGGTCAGGCCGGGGGCCAGAATGTCTGCCATGCCGGGGGTTGGTTCGATCATGGGGCTTTCTCTTGTGCGACGGCGACACTAGGGTCTTGGCATGATTGGCCGTCGCTTGAAAGTCTGGATGCCGCATTCGCTCTATGGGCGGGCTGCGCTGATATTGATGGTGCCCGTTATGACCATTCTTCTGGTCGTGACCGTGGTGTTCTTTCAGCGGCTGTACGAAGACGTCACGCGCCAGATGACAGAAGCGGTGGTGCAGCAGGTGCAACTTGTGTTGGACCGGATCGAAGGGGCAGGTGATGCCGCCGATGTGCTGGAGGTCGCAGCACCCCTGGGGATCGAGCTTTCGGCTGCCACCGCGCTGGACGGCGACCGCCGGGACTGGATTGACCTGTCAGGGCGCACGGTGATCGCGGTGCTGCGCGAGGCTTTGCCGGGGTTGGTGGCTGTCGATCTTTCTGGTCGCAACGGGTTTGCGCGGCTCTTGGTTGAAACATCGTCCGGGCCGACGTTTCTGGATGTGCCGCGCGCGCGTCTGTCGGCGCGCAATCCGCATCAGTTTCTTGTGCTGATTGGGATCACTGCAGTTTTGATGCTGGTGATTGCGTTGGTGTATCTGCGCAACCAGATGCGCCCGATCCGCCGTCTTGCTTTGGCCGCCGAGGCGTTTGGCAAGGGCCGGGTTGTGCCGTACCGGCCCACAGGCGCGTCCGAGGTGCGGATGGCCGGCGCGTCTTTTCTGGATATGCGCGACCGGATCGAAAAGCAGATGGAACAGCGGACGCTTATGTTGTCGGGCGTCAGCCATGATCTGAAGACGCCGTTGACGCGCATGAAATTGTCACTGTCGTTGATGGATGACAGCGAAGACACCCGCGATATGCGCCGAGATGTCGAAGATATGGAACAGATGGTCGAGGCGTTTCTGGCCTTTGCCCGGGGCGATGCCGGTGAGGCTCCGGTGCGCAGCGATCCGCATGATCTGGCGCGCGATGTTGTGGAACGCATGGATCAAACGCAACCTGTGCAATTAGGCGCTTTGACAGGCCAAGGCACCGCAATGTTGCGGCCATTTGCGTTGCGCCGCGCAATTGAGAACCTGGTCACAAATGCAATTCGTTATGGGAATGAAGCCCGCGTCAGCGTCGATGTCTCGGCCCAATCCATAAACTTTATTGTCGAAGACAGCGGCCCTGGCATTCCGCCAGAAAAACGCGAGACCGTTATGAAACCGTTTTCGCGATTGGACGAGGCGCGCAATCAGAATGTCGGTTCAGGTGTCGGTCTTGGGCTGACGATTGTCAGTGACATTGCAAAACAACATGGCGGGGTTCTGGTTGTGGGTCAAAGCCGCGATCTGGGGGGCGCCCGGGTTGAAATTGCCATTCCCCGGTAGACGCAGCGCCAGATGAAAAGGCGGCGCGCGGGCGGACCCGCATCGCCGCCATTTGTTTATATTTCCATCGTTTCCGGCTTTTTCCCGGCTTTCAGAGCCTCTTTGTACCAGGCAGGCTGGCGTCCGCGTCCGGACCAGGTTTCCGAGGCATTTGCCGGATTCGCGTATTTCGGGGCCGCTTTGGCTTTTTTGCCTTTGCCGCCAACGATGTCATCCATCGAGATGCCATGTTTCTTGGCAACCGCCTGAATTTCTTTCATCGCTTCGCTGCGCTTGCGCTTGGCGAAATCCTTGATTGCCTTTTCGACGTCTTTTTTCATGGCTTTCAAATCATCCAGTGAAAGCTTCGATAGATCTGTTTTCTTCGATGCCATTTGGCGCTCCGTATGTTGTGCGGCAGAATTGCCGGATTATTTGTGCTAATGCGTCGTGCAAAAAAAATGTGAAAGATCGTTGAACGAATCTTAGTTTTTGCTTTGGCCATTCCGCTAATTGAATTTAGCGGGGATAGAAAGGGCAAAAAATCGTAAAGGTTGTGCAGATTTCGGTAGGCCCGGAGGGACTCGAACCCCCAACCAAAGCGTTATGAGCGCTCTGCTCTAACCAATTGAGCTACAGGCCCGACCGTGTGCATGGGGATATCAAACGGTTTCGCCGGGTCAAGCGTTGAGGCGGGCGGATCAGTTCCAATAAGGCGCGCGCCAACCCGCTGCGATGGCCTGCGCTTCGGTACAGAACCAGCGTTCGCCTTTGGATATGTTGATGCGGGTGCGTCCGTACCAAGGCGACCAGGGAGCGTGGTAAATCCGGCCATTTTTGCTGATGTTGCCTTTGATCGGACAACCGGGCGGCGCGGTGTCTTCGGCGCGTTCGGCCGAGGCCCAGCGGTTTCGCCGAAACTCCCACGGTGGCATGAAATCGTCGGCAAACACGCCCTGGGCTTTGCTTTGGCTGACCAGTTGTCCAGGCGCATACGCGTCGGAATATTGTAAAAACGCCCAGGCCAGCCCTTTGTCGATCATGGCCGCGCCCAGATCCTGACCATCGGCATAGCAGGTCGCGATCACGCGGCCATAGCCGTCTTTGCTGATCGGTTCGCAGGTTACGGATTTGCCAGCGACACTGTCAGCCAAGGCTTGCGTCGCGTCTTCGCCGCACCGCCATGCGCCACAGGTTTGCCCGTGTTCGGGCGCGTCGATGCCGTTCAGGCGATAGGTGATGCCATTCAGGTGCAAAGTGTCGCCGTCGATCACGCGGGTCTCGGCCTGTGCCGGGGTCGGATCGGCGAAGGGGGCGATGAGAATAGAGCAAATAAAAAGGGCTGCTGAAAATCTGGTCATTCATAAAGATTAACGCGTTTCAGCAATCCCGACAATTCCGAGGTGTTTGCGTGGACTCTGGGGCAGGCTTGGTCTATCGGCGGGGCCAAATTTGAAAGGGGCAGGCATGACGCGGAACGGGCTGACATATTCCGAAGCGGGCGTTGATATTGATGCGGGCAATGCGCTGGTCGAACGGATCAAGCCTGCGGCCAAGCGCACCAATCGCCCCGGCACGATGGCCGGGCTGGGCGGGTTCGGCGCGATGTTTGATCTGAAAGCGGCGGGTTATGACGACCCGGTTTTGGTTGCGGCTACCGATGGGGTTGGCACCAAGCTGCGGATTGCGATTGACACCGGTGTGGTCAATGGCGTGGGCATTGATCTGGTCGCGATGTGCGTCAACGATCTGGTCTGTCAGGGGGCCGAGCCGTTGTTCTTTCTGGACTACTTTGCGACCGGTGCGCTGGATGTGGACCACGCTTCGGCGGTGGTCGACGGCATTGCCGAAGGCTGTCTGCGGTCGGGCTGTGCCCTGATCGGTGGCGAGACGGCCGAGATGCCGGGCATGTATGGTGACGGTGATTTTGACCTTGCCGGGTTTGCGGTGGGCGCAATGGAACGGGGGCGCATGCTGCCGGATGGTGTTGCAGATGGCGATATCCTTTTGGGTCTGGCCAGCGACGGGGTGCATTCGAACGGGTTTTCGCTGGTGCGCAAGATCGTCGAGCGGAGCGGTCTGGACTGGGACGCCGATTGCCCCTGGGGCCCGGGGCGTCTGGGAGACGCGCTTTTGACGCCGACGCGGCTTTACGTCAAAGGCGCGGTTGCAGCGATGCGCGCGGGCGGCTTGCACGGGTTGGCCCATATAACCGGGGGTGGTCTGACTGAAAACGTGCCGCGCGCCTTGCCCGATGGGCTGGCGGTCGAGATTGATCTGGGCGCTTGGGCGTTGCCGCCGGTGTTCCGCTGGCTGGCGGATCAGGGCGGGATCGCCGAAGCCGAGATGCTAAAGACTTTTAACGCGGGCATTGGCATGGTCGCTTTGGTCGCCCCCGATCAGGTTGAGGCGGCGCGGGCCAGTTTCGAAAGCGACGGGCACACGGTTATGCAGATCGGGCGCGTGGGGCAGGGGCAAGGTGTGACCTATCGCGGAACGTTAGTGTGACACGGGTTGCCATCCTGATTTCGGGCGGTGGCTCGAACATGGTGCGATTGTGCGAAAGCATGGCAGTGGATCATCCGGCGCGGCCCGTTCTGGTTTTGTCGGACAGGCCGGATGCGGGCGGGCTGGACAAGGCCCGGGCTTTGGGCGTTTCGGCGCAGGCGGTGGATCGCAAGGCGTTTTCCGACCGGGCCGGTTTTGAAGCCAAGCTGATGCACGCGCTTGAGGCGGTGTCGGCTGACGTGGTGTGTCTGGCCGGGTTCATGCGCATATTGTCGCCCGCTTTTGCCGATCATTGGGCAGGACGGATGCTGAACATTCATCCGTCGCTTTTGCCGAAATATCCGGGTCTTGGCACCCATGCGCGGGCCCTGGAAGCCGGCGATCTTGAGGCCGGGTGCACCGTGCATCTGGTGACATCTGTTCTGGATGATGGCCCTATTCTGGGTCAGGCGCGGGTGCCTGTATTGGACGAAGACACACCCGCAACGCTTGCCGAACGCGTGTTGGGGATGGAACACAAACTGTACCCTGCTGTGTTGCGCCGTTTTGTTCAGGGGGATGCCGCGCCGCTTTACTTGCCGTGAGGCGCGGAAATGCTTATCAAAACATAAAATTATAAGACAGGCGTGTAAGCTTAATGATTACCATCAATACGACCGAAGGGTTACAGGCGTTTTGCGATATGGCCGCCGGGCACCCCTATGTAACGGTCGATACCGAGTTTCTGCGCGAGCGCACCTATTATTCAAAGTTGTGTCTTGTGCAGTTGGCTGTGCCGGGCGACGAAGCTGAACATGCGGTGTTGGTCGATCCGTTGGCCAAGGATATGTCGCTGGCGCCGCTTTATGCGCTGATGGCGGATGAAAGCATCGTCAAAGTCTTCCATGCCGCGCGTCAGGACATTGAGATTTTCTATATCGAAGGTGGGGTTATCCCGAAGCCGCTGTTTGACACGCAGGTCGCGGCTATGGTTGCGGGCTTTGGTGAACAGGTCGGCTATGAAACGCTGGTGCGCAAGATCGCGAAATCGCCTTTGGACAAATCCTCGCGCTTTACCGACTGGTCGCGTCGGCCATTGACGGATGCGCAAAAGACCTATGCCCTGGCTGATGTCACGCATTTGCGCGTGATTTACGAGACGCTGGCCGAGAACCTTGAAAGCTCGGGCCGTCGTGGTTGGGTTGAGGAAGAACTTGCGACATTGACCGATCCTGACACCTATGTGGTGGTGCCGGAGCTGGCGTGGAAGCGGGTCAAGACGCGCACGCATTCGGGCAAGTTTCTGGCCATTGTGCGCGAGCTGGCGAAGTTTCGCGAGACGTATGCGCAGACCAAGAACATTCCGCGCAGTCGCGTGATGAAGGATGATGCGCTGCTGGAGCTGGCGTCGACCAAGCCCGCGTCGGTCAAGGATCTTGGGCGGTCACGGTTGTTGTTGCGCGATGCGCGCAAAGGCGAGATTGCCGATGGCATTCTGGCCGCTGTTGCCGCAGGGCTGGCGGTTGAGCCCGAAGATTTTCCGGCAGTCGACCGGTCGCGGGACAAGTTGCAGGTGAACCCGGCTTTGGCAGATTTGCTGCGCGTTCTTTTAAAGGCCAAATCCGAAGAACTGGGCGTTGCGCAAAAGCTGATTGCGACCTCGTCTGAATTGGATGAAATTGCCGCCGGGCTGACGGACGGTGCAGCATTGCGGGGCTGGCGGCGGACGGCTTTTGGCGAGGATGCTTTGAAGCTGTGCGATGGTAAGCTGGCCATCCGGGCGAACGGGCAGCGGGTCGAAGTTTTTGAGATCTGAGCCTGACACGCGCCGCGCAGAGTTTCGGTTGCAAATCCTTTTTGTTTAAAAACAACCAATTATCGTCAGTTCTTTGTGTGTTCATCGCGCGCAGGCCAAGGGTGCTTTGGCCGGTTTTAGCGCCATTGGCCGTTTGCAAGAGGCGCCGAATCTCCTAAGCCAAGGGCTATGTCTTCTATTGCAGAAATCAATATCGACGATAGCGCCTTGCCTCCGCCGACGCCCGAGATTGAACAGGAGCGGCGCGTGGCGGTGTTTGATCTGTTGGAAGACAACAGTTTTTCGATCACGCGCGCGGACGCGCACCCGGGGCCGTATAACGTGATGCTGGCCATTCGGGACAATCGGCTGGTCTTTGATGTCAAAGCGCAAAACGGTGATCTGGCCGCTGAAATACAACTGTCGTTGTCGCCGTTTCGGCAGGTTGTGAAAGACTACTTTCAGATTTGCGAAAACTATTTTGAAGCGGTCAAACGCCTGCCACCGGCCAAGATTGAAGCCATCGATATGGCGCGCCGCGGCATTCACAATGAAGGGGCGCGGGTTTTGCAGGACCGGCTGGACGAAAAGATCGCGTTGGATTTGGACACCGCGCGGCGCCTTTTCACCTTGATCTGTGTCTTGCATTTCGGAGCCTAGGGCGTGACGGACCTTCCCCAATCGGTCCTTTTCTGCTGCGATCACAATGCCATTCGGTCGCCGATGGCCGAAGGCATGATGAAACAGTTCTATGGCCATGACACCTATGTGCAGTCTGCCGGTGTTTTTAACGATATGGAAATCGATGGGTTTTCTGTGGCGGTTTGCATGGAGATGGGGATTGAACTGGCGCGGCATCGGTCGCGGTCCTTCGACGAGATGCAGGAATGGGGCGATGACCTGTCGGGCTTTGATCTGGTTGTGGCGCTGTCGCCCGGTGCGCAGCGCAAGGCGTTGGATTTGACGCGCTATTTCCACCTGGAGGTCGAGTATTGGCCGATCATGGACCCGTCCGATATGGGCGAGACGCGGGATGCGAAATTGGCGCAATACCGGCAGACGCGGGATCAGATCAAAGACCGGATGATCGCACGTTTCGGGGCCGTCGAAGACTGAGCTTGCTGGGGTCAAGCAGGCCTGTTTGAACGATAATTCTTTTTTTTCCCCCTTTGCTTCTTGTGTGCGGTGGTGCACCAAAGCGTCAGACTACAGGGAGGGGCAGATGAGACATCTGTGGATGGCCGTTGTTTTGTTGGTGACAGCACTGACTTTTTACTCGGCACTTTGGTTTAAATCTGAAAAAATTGAGGATGATATCACCGCACGTGTGACCGATGCTTTGGTCGAAGACGGCGTGGACGGTATCGATATTGATGTTGATGGACGTCATGTCACGCTTGCGGGCGTGGTGTATGACGAGGCTGCGGAAACGCGGTATCTGGACATCGCTGACAAGACATATGGTGCGCTTGGGCCTATTGACGGTCTGACCTATCAGGTCGGCGGTGGCTATATCAACGCGATCAAATCGGTGGATGGCATCACGTTGCGGGGCACAGTTCCGAACGAAGATGTACGCGCTGCATTGGTCGCCGAAGCTGGCGCTGCAACCGATGGGGCTGTAACTGACGAGCTGGTTCTGTCTGGCCCCGAGGCCGATTGGCAGGACGAAGCGAAGTTTGGCGTGTCCAGCCTTGCGGGTCTGACAACCGGCGCTTTGACAGCGGCGGCAGGGACCTATGCCTTGTCGGGCAAGGCTGCGGGTGACGCAGCCGAGGTTGAGGCCGCGTTTGCGGGCCGTGAAGGTTGGCAGAGCTTTGTATCTTCGCCAGACCTTCAGGCGGCGGAAATCGCGGCTTTGCAGGCTGCGATTGGCGAACGGGACGGCAAACTGGGCGAGGCAAGCGACATGCTGGCTGACCGCGATGCCGAACTGGACGCAAAGCGCGTAGAGATCGAAGGGCTGCAATCGCAGATCGACGGGTTTGAGGGCGAACTGGCCGAGCGTCAGTCGGCTTTGACCGCGTCGGGCGACGAGATTGCCGCGTTGAAGGGCCAGGTGACCGGACTGGATACCGAGCTTTCGGGTCTGACAGCCGCCTTGGCTGGATCGCAAAGCGAAGTCGAAGGCTTGCGCGGACAGATTGCCGAACGTGATGACACGATTGGCGGATTGGAAACCGAACTGGCCGCTTTGCGCCAGACCGGCGATGCAGATCTGACCTCGTTGCAGCAGACCATTCGCGAACGCGATGCGACGATCGAAGAACTGAATGCCCGCGAAACTGCCAATCTTGGCCGGATCGAGGCGTTGACCGGGGACGTGTCCAACCGTGACGGTCGGGTTGCCGAGCTTGAGGGCCTTGTCACGACGCGTGACGGTCGGATTGCCGAGCTTGAGGGCCTTGTCACGACACGGGACGGTCGGGTTGCCGATTTGGAAGGCGTTGTGGCCGAACGTGACGCAACGATTGCCGCTTTGCGGGGCGATGGGGGCGATTTGTCTGCCACTGTTGCGCGTCTGGAAGGCACAATCGGTGAGCGTGATGCAACGATTGCCGCGCTTCAGGGCGAGGTGTCCGAGCGTACAGGGCTGGCTGATGGGCTGAGTGCCGAAGTGGCCGCTTTGACCGCTGCACGCGCTGCACAGCAAGGCGAGTTGGGTGATCTTCGCGCTGCCGTGGACGAACGCGATGGGATCATTGCTTCGCTTCGCGCCGCGTCTGGGTCGACCACTTTGGCAGCCGATCAATGCGCGGCCGAAGCCTCGGCGGTACTGGAAGGCAGCCGGATCAACTTTGTGACGGCGTCAGCCGAGGTCGCAAACGCGTCGGTGCCGCTTCTGGAGCGTCTGACGGGCATTGCTTTGGCCTGTGTAGGCGATGACGGCCTGACGGTCGAAATCGGTGGGCACACGGATGCGCAAGGCACGGATGAAAACAACCAGGCCCTGAGCGAAGCGCGTGCTCAGGCGGTTGCAGCGTTCATGACCGAGCGCGGTGTTCCGGCCAGCGGTTTGCGGGCGGTCGGCTATGGTGAAAGCCAGCCGATTGCAACGAACGACACAGCCGAAGGCCGTGCCGAGAACCGCCGTATCTCATTTGACTGGCAGGCGCGCTGATCGCGCCTGTCCATCCGACACATAAGACTTAGGAAAACCCATGTCGTATCTTCTTACTCAAATGTTCATCTATCTGCTGATTGCCTTTCTGCTTGGGCTTCTGCTGGGCTGGTTGATCTGGCGCTATTCCGACGACACGGACACTGGCGATTTGACCGCAATTCGGTCCGAGCGGGACGCTTTGAAAAAGGAACGCGATGATCTGCGTGGCAAGCTGGATGCCTGTCGCCGTGAGACAGACCGTCTGAAAGACGCTGCATCGAGTGCAGGTGCCACCACAGCGGCGGCTGCCGCCCCGGTTGCCGCTGCATCCGTCGCCGCGCAACGCCCTGCCGGCCTGGATGGCCCGCGTGGTGGTGTCGCTGACAAATTGCAGGAAATTCGCGGCATTGGTCCACAGATGGAAAATCTGGTGCACAGTCTTGGATTTTACCATTTTGACCAGATCGCTGCCTGGACCCCTGCGGAAGTGGCCTGGGTCGATGACAATCTGGAAGGCTTCAAGGGCCGGGTCACCCGTGACCGCTGGATTGATCAGGCCAAGCGTCTGGCTGCGATGCGCTAAGGCGCGTCTTTGGAAAGCGGCGGGCGCTGGCCCGGGTGGCCGTTGGATTTGCCGCTTTCCCGTCTGACCTGTCACAATGGCCCCCGGGTGCGACCTGTCTTGGCGCCCCGGGGGCTTTTTACAGGGGGACTGACTGTTTTCACGTATATCCCGGGTCAATCCGCGCCTTGGCTGACGATTTGCCCTTGATCCGCGCGGCGTTAGCCCCCATTTTCCGCACGCCCGGATCAGTCGGGTGATAACCAAGGAGAGACCATGGCCAAGGAAGAATTGCTCGAATTCCCCGGTGTTGTGAAGGAACTCCTGCCAAATGCGACATTCCGGGTCGAGCTTGAAAACGGCCATGAGATCATCGCACATACGGCAGGCAAGATGCGCAAGAACCGTATCCGCGTTCTGGCGGGCGACAAAGTCCAGGTGGAAATGACGCCCTACGACCTGACGAAAGGTCGGATCAACTATCGCTTCAAGTGAGCACGCGCCCGCGCCTGATCCTGGGTTCGGCCAGTCCGCGCCGGTTAGAGATCTTGCGCCAGATCGGGATAGACCCCGACGAGGTGCGCCCCGCAGACATTGACGAGACGCCTTTGCCGGGCGAGGTGCCGCGCGCCTATTGTCGCCGTGTCACGGCGGATAAAGCGCGCGCTGTGTTGCGTCAAACGGGCGAGGTGGTGCTGACGGCTGATACGACCGTGGCGGTCGGGCGTCGCATTTTGGGCAAGCCTGCGGATGCGGCTGAGGCGGGCAGTTTTCTGCGCCTGCTGTCGGGGCGCCGGCACCGGGTGATCACAGCGGTCACGGTGATCAGCGACGGTGGCGCGCGGTCGCGCGACGTGGTCAGCGCAGTGCGGCTGGCGCAACTGGGCGAAGACGACATAGACCGCTATCTTGCGACCGGTGATTGGCAAGGCAAGGCAGGCGGCTATGCCATACAAGGCCCGGCGGGGGCGTTCATTCCGTGGATATCGGGGTCATACACTGCCATCATGGGGTTGCCTGTGCATGAGACCGCGCGCTTGCTGGCCGCGGTCGGGATCAGGGGGCAGGCGTGAAGGGCAGTTTGGCGGTCTTCGACACATGGCGCGGTCGACGCGCTGCGGCGCGGCTGGTGAATGGACGTCTGGACGACCTGTTGATCGATCCGGCTGATGACCGCATCCGGCCCGGTGCGCTGTATCGGGCCAAGGCGGGCCGTCAGATGAAGGGGCAGGGTGGCGTCGTTCTGGAAACGCCCGACGGGCCGCTGTTTTTGCGTCATGCCAAGGGCGTTCGCCCCGGCGACAGTTTTCTGGTGCAGGCCACGACCTTTGCCGAAGCAGGCAAAGCCGCGCCGTGCACAACGCGTCTGGTACTGAAAAGCCGGTTTGCCATGGTCACGCCGGGGGCTGAGGGGCGGAACCTGTCAAAGGCCATCCGTGACGAAGACCGGCGCGCTGAATTGCATGAATTGCTGGCCGGCTGTGACCTGCCTGACGGTGTTGGGCTTGTGCTGCGCACGGCAGCGGAAGGCGCAGATGACACCGCAATCCAAGCAGATATCGCAGCGATGCTGACGGCGTCGCGGGCGGTTTTGAGCGAACCGCCCGAGGGCGCGCCCGAGCGATTGCTGGACGGCCCCGATGCGCAGGCGCTGGCGATCCGCGACTGGCCTGCACCAGACGCGACCGAAACCGGCGACGGCGCGTTCGAGTTCACAGGCGTTCTGGACCAGATCGAGGCGTTGCAATCGGGCGAAGACCCGTTGCCGGGCGGCGGGTCTATCGTCGTGGAAGCGACGCGCGCCTTGATTGCGGTTGATGTGAACACCGGTGGCGACACCAGCCCGGCGGCGGGATTGAAAGCGAATATCGACGCGCTGCGGGCTTTGCCGCGCGCCCTGCGCTTGCGCGGTCTGGGCGGGCAGGTGGTGCTGGACCTGGCGCCGATGCCCAAAAAGGAACGCAAACAAATCGAAAGCGTGTTTCGCAGCGCCTTCCGCACGGATCCGATTGAAACCAGCCTTGTCGGTTGGACGCCATTGGGGCATTTGGAACTGATCCGAAAACGCGAACGCCGCCCGCTGTACGAGGTCTGAGATGAGCTGTCCTGTCTGCCAGAAACCGGTCGAGAAGGCCTATCGCCCGTTCTGTTCGAAACGATGCGCGGATGTCGATCTGGGCCGCTGGCTGAACGGGTCCTATGCTGTGCCGGGCGAACCGGCTATTTTGGACGAAACCACCGAGACGCCGCCCGAAACGCATCACTGATTTTTTGATTTGACCCTCTGGACAGCCCCCGGCGCTGCCACTAGAACACACCGACCCAAGCGAGGCTTTTCTCGCTGACCCGTGCCCGGGTAGCTCAGGGGTAGAGCAGTGGATTGAAAATCCTCGTGTCGGTGGTTCGATTCCGCCCCCGGGCACCACTTAACAAGCTGATATATTTGGGTTTTCTGCTCATGACTGATCCTCGTTTCGGTCAGGTTTGACGCTTTTCTGCGAAGGTTTGACACTTTCGGCCCGCCTTCGGTTTTCTTCTTCCAATGTCGCCATGGTCTCGCGGTTCTTGTCGGCAAGGTTCGCGGACCGCGAATAGTGCCGCGCCATGGACGGGGTTTTCTGCCCCAAAAGGTCCGCGATGCGGCGTTCATCCAGACCTGCCTCGCGCAACGTCGTGGCGACCGTGTGCCGCAAGCCCTTGAGGGTCAGGCCTTTTTCGATAAGGCCTTCATACTCAAGGGCGGATTTGAAGCGGTGCCAGACGGTTGAGAAGCCGTTGTAGGTCCATGCCTCTCCTCTGGAATTGGAAAGCACCGTCTCGGCGTCGTGGTCGGGCATACGGTCCAGCGCGGCCTGAAGCGTCGGACTGACCGGAATCGCGACCTCTTCGCCCGTCTTCCCGCGCACGCCCCAGATTGTACCGTCATCGACCTGATCTTTCCGCAGGCGCAAAGCATCCGACGGATCAAGGCCGGTGTTCATCATCAAGGCCAGGGCCACGCGAACATGGGGCTTGGCCTTGCCCAAGACGGCGTCTCGTTCCTCGATTGTCCAGGGGCGGTTTGCATAGGCGCGGTCGCGTGGACGGCGCTTCGGGATCACATCTTTAGCGAAGTTGGCTGAGACGAGCCCCTTCGGGATGTTGTAGCGAAATGGACCTGTCGCGGTTTGATGCCGCTCCTTTGATAGCATTTACTGCAGCAAAGGAGACGAACTATGGGACTGAAACGAACGGACGAATTCCGTGCTGATGCGGTGCGGATTGCGCTGACGGGGACGGCAACAAAACTGTCAAAGCAACGCGCTCACAGTATGGCCTTCGCAAGGCGCGTGCAG
>CALDUK010000028.1 GCA_937924905.1 uncultured Paracoccaceae bacterium
GAAATAATCCCGGCTCAAGGTCAGCACGCTGCGCGACAGCACCGCCTGAAACAGCCACTCGCTCAGCGTCACCTGAACGCTGACCATGCGCCCGCCCCGGGTCCGGCGCACGATCTCCCAGGCCTCGATCAGACCGAAACCGGTGGTCACCTCGTCTTCGCCGGTCACGATGTTGGTCGTAATCCGTGTACCCGCCAGACGCTCGAACGCATCGCGCAGACGCCGGTAGCTGTCACCGCTGGTCTCGCGCCCCGTGGCCAGCAACAAATCATGGGCGGTCAGCGTCAGCGTCCGCGCCACGCTGCGCCCCGCATTCAAAGCCGCCATCAACTGGCTGATGCAAAAGATCAGCACATCGGCATCAAAGATGGTCGCCCGCCCCCGCACCGAGGGCGTCACGGTCACCTCGACCCCGTTGTGCTGATAATTCAGAATACGCCGATCCGGCCGGGTCGAGAGCGAAAACAAAGGATGCTCCATCGATGCCAGATCGTGCTTCGGCGCCACACCGAAAAAATCGCAGACGAAGAAATCGTCCCGTGGGGAAAGCGCCCCTGCCCTGCTCATATCGCCTCACGCTCCCCTTTTGGGGAATCGTTGTTTCAATTACGCCCAAGTTATCCACAAGCGCCGCGCCCGACCAGCCCGGAACGGGGGATCAGAGTCACTTGCTCGTGGCTTCAGAGTCGCTTTTTCGGGGGATCAGAGTCACCCTGCCTGTAAAAATGCCTTGAAAAGGATGCGTTTTCAGGTGCTTACAAAATCTGCAACCTACCTTAACTAACCTAACTCAAAATAACTTAGCCACCTAAGGCATTTGCTCCGAAACCCCCCCGGTACACTGGCGAAAACCCGCAGATTTGCTGAGAAAAACCAAGAGAGGTGAGGTTTCGCTTTCCGTGTATCATGTTTTCCGTTACTTAGGAAAAAACATAGCACATCAAGGAGGGCTCGATGAGCAGCGACCCCCTCACCCCCTACCACGGAATTTCCCCGGATGCCGCCTTAACGGCCCTTGGCAATCCTCTGGACACCGCCGGGTTCGGCACGATTGCCGAGGCCTGTCGCCAGGGCCGCGATGATCTTGCGGGCCGGGGTCTGGATGATCAGGGCCAGAAAACGCTTCGGCGGTTTTCAACATGGGAGATCACCAAATACCTGATCCCCGTGGCCCCCGCCCATTTCCGCCGCGTGCTGCGCCAGAACCCCGATCTGCCCCAGGGGCTGACAGAAACCGATGGCGGGGCCAAATGGTTCACGCTGGACGAAGTGCTGCGCTTGCGCGCCTTCTTCGCCGCCGAAGGGGCCGCGAACCGCGACTACCTGCCCTACCGGCCGCAAGGTCTTGCTGCGAAACTTCTGGCAGTTGCGAATTTCAAAGGCGGGGTTGGCAAAACCTCGACCGCGGCGCATCTGGCCATGTCTGCGGCGCTTGACGGCTATAAGGTGCTGGTGATTGATCTCGACAGCCAAGGCTCGATGACCTCGATCTTTGGCGGCAAGGTGGCCGATGAATGGCAAACCGTTTTTCCGCTGCTGGCGCGCCATTACGGCGAACATCTGCGCGGCGAAAATCAGGCCCGCACCGACCGGGGCGAAGCGCCCCTGCCCCTGGAAGACACGGTGTTGCAAGCGATGGATCTGCGCGCGCAGGATCTGGCCCAGAAAACCCATTGGCCGAATATCGACCTGATCGGCGCCCAGCTTGATCTCTATTGGGCCGAGTTTCAGGTGCCGGTCTGGCGGATGAATGCCCGCTCGTGGAAGCTCTGGGACGCGCTCTCAGACCGGTTAGAGGCCGATGGGGTGCTGGACCAGTACGATCTGGTCATCCTCGATACACCGCCCGCTCTGGGCTATCTCACGATCAATGCGCTGGCGGCGGCGGATATTCTTCTGGTGCCCACAGGGGCGTCTTTCCTTGAATTTGAAAGCACAGGCCGGTTTTTTGACATGCTGCACGCCACATTCGCCAGCATCGAAGAAGGTGAAAACATCGCGGCCCGCGCCCTTGGACGCCCGGGCCTGTCGTTTGAATGGGACGCGGTGCGCGCCATCGTCACCCGCTATGACGGCGCCCAGCAGGCCGAGTTCGGGGCGTTAATGCAAGCTTACCTCGGAACGGTGCTTTCACCCTATCGTCAGGATTTTACCGCACTGGTGGGCCAGGCGGGCGAACAGGTGGCGGGCATCTACGAAGCCGATTACCGCGATTTCAATCGTGAAACCTATGCCCGGGGGCGTGCCGCTTTTGATGAAACCTGGGCCGCTGTGAAACGCCTTCTGATCGGGGCCTGGCGCCGCGATGAACTGGCCACAAGCCAAGCGGCAGAATAAGGAGAAACCCATGGCCAAGCGCAAGCGTCTTGAACTGCCGCCCGAGGCTGTTTCCCGTTATTTAGAGACGAAAACCACCCCGCAAGCGCCGCGCGCGCGCATGCCCATTGCCGATGTCGCCGGCGACACGGCCGGGCGCGCCGCTCTGGAAGAGGTCGCGCGCGCCATGACGGTGGCCGAAGAAGAAGGGCGCGTTGTCAAAAAACTGCCCATCGCCTGGATTGCCATCAATCATATGTCCCGCGACCGTCTGGTTCTGGACGAAGACGATATGGACGCCTTGGCGCAATCCATCCAGGATCGCGGCCAGCAGACCCCGATCGAGGTCGTGCGGCTGTCGGATGATGCATATGGGCTGATCTCGGGTCTTCGGCGCCTTGAGGCCCTGACGCGGCTGGGTGAAACGCATGTGCTGGCCTTTGTGCGCCAGCCCGAAACCAGCCAGAGCGCGTATCAGGCAATGGTCGAGGAAAACGAGATCCGGGCCGATCTGTCGTTTTATGAACGCGCCCAGATTGCCGTCGCAGCGGCCGGGCAGGGGGTCTATGCCTCGCCCAAGGCAGCGGTGAAGGCATTATTTGCCCATGCGCCCAAGGCAAAAAGGTCAAAAATCACCAAGTTCGTGACGATTTGCGAGACACTTGGGGCCGATCTGCGCTTTCCCACCACCATCCCTGAACATCTGGGGCTGAAGCTGGTGCAAGCGATGGGTGAAGATGCCGGTCTGGCCGGTCGTCTGCAACGCGCCCTGGCAGATGCAAGGCCCAGCGATGCGGCGTCGGAGCGCAAGGTGCTTGAGGCCGCGTTGAAAGCGCCTGCGGCTTCGGGGCCCAAACATGTGGACCTGGCGCGCGATCTGCGCCTTGAGGTCAAGGCGGGCAGGGCGGTTTTGTCGGGCAAAGCGGTCGATGCCGCCTTCGTCGAAGCCCTGGCCGACTGGGCGCGGGCGCGTCGTATGGGGTGAGGTTCAGCCTCAAAAGTTTCGCATGCGAAACTTTTTGCACAGGCACCAAGAAAAGAAAAACCCCCGGATAGTCACCTATCCGGGGGTTCTTTTATGGTATGTTCAGGGGGTTTAGGCGACGTCGGCCAGCAGCTCGTCTTCGTCTGTGTCCTTGTCATAGACCCGGTCCGAGACAACGCCCTGGCCCTGCGTCAGCGCATCCCAGAGCGCTTCCTGACCCGATGTGATGTCGCTACCCGCACCGACGGTTTCCACGGCCACATTGCCCGTGCCTGCGGTCATCTCCAGCCGGATGCTTTCGGCGGTATAGTCAATCACTACCCGCGCATCCTGAGCGCCCATATCGTCAAGCTTATGGGTCTCGAAGAAAGTGGCGATGTCTTCGGTGCTCATCTGCATGAAGCTGGCGCGCGCATCGTCAGAGAGATCCGCCATATCGAAGCTCAGGGTGCTGTCGCCCATGTCGGGCGACTGGCCTGCAAACCCGTCCAGAGCGCTTGCGCTGAACTCGGCGATGACTTCGGGGTCGGTTTCGGCCCCCAGCATGGCGGCCATGGCGTCTTGCTTGAGCGCAGACATATCGGCCTCGGTGTCTTCGTCCTCGAACCCGGTCTGGGCCGCGGCCTCGAACACAGACTGCATGGGCTGCATCCCGTCTTCGGATGAGGTCCCGTCCATCATCATCCCCATGTCGGCGTGGTTATGCGCGCCGTCCATGCTGTGATCGACAAACAGGCTCATCGGGTCTTCGGCGTCCTGGCTGTGCACCCAGGTCTCGGCGATCATCGCTTCCGAGCTCATCATCGGCATATCCATGCTGTCGTGCATCGCATGGTCCGAATGATCCGCAGTGCCATGGCTGTGCGCCGCATGGTCCTGCCCGGGCATCAGAGACAGGGTCTCGGATTGCGACGCAGGCATGGTCAATGCGTTGATCGACGGGCTCATCGAATAGATGGTAGGAGACGCCACGCCGACCGGTTGTCCGATCACGGTGTCGCCTGCCATCATCCGGCCGCCCTGCATGGTGATGTCCTGCACACCATTGTTGACGTTGTTGGCCCACAACCCGCCGGTCACCTGATCGTTGCCATAAGGCAGGCCGTTCAGGTCCAGACGCTGGGTTTCATAGTAGATATCGCCGGTCAGACGGTCGGTGAAATAGACATCGATCAGCGTATAGGGCTGACCAGACGAGGTCGTCCAATAGCCGGTTGTGTCCAGGATGCCGGCCACATCATCGCGGGCGATGGTGAAGTCATCCAGACCACCGGGGAAATCGGTGCGCCCAAGCCCATCGGTCTTGGTGCCGGTGATCGAGACGGAATCGTTGGCATTCACCCGCAGATCGACATCCAGGTCCATCTGATACGACCCGCGTGGGGCGTTTTCCAGAATGGTGTCGCGCCCGTCGCGGTTGATGAAGTCGTTGTCGACATCCACGAAGGTCGGGTTGATCACGGCGTAATCATAGATATCCGAGTTTTCGTTGAACTGGATTTCCGCGTTCCCGGCCAGATCCTTGTTCAGATCAATACCGTTCTCGAAGCCTTCGATGCGGCTGTCGATGATGACAATCTCGGTCGTGTTATTGCCAATCGTGATGCCATCGCGTGGGTCCGAGAACTGTTCGGGGTCGCGGGCGATCAGATCGAAATCCGACAGGATGTAATGCGAGGTATATTCCAGCTCGGCCCCGTTCAGCACGCTCCAGGCGGTGAAGTCGTCAAGCCGGCTCCAGACATCATGGCCCTGTGCGGTGTTTGCTTTGACCACATGCAGGCCTTCGCGGGCGGCGAATGTTTCATTGCCCTCGAAGATCATGATCGGCACGTCATCCGGCGTTACGCTGTCAGATCCGTTCAGCGCATCGGGGAAGTCAAAGAGCGTGGCGTCGAATTCTTCCATCGTGCCGGTGTGATCCCGGTGGAAATAGACGAACCCGGTGTTCACGCTGGCCGCGACATTGTCGACGGCGGCAACCATCCGGCCCTGGAACCAGAAGCCATCGCCGCCCCGGCCCACATCGAAGGAATCGTGGATTTCCGAGGTGTTTTTCGGCGTATCCCATCCGATGCCCTGGGCGAAGATGGCGATATTGTCCTGCCAGATGCCGGTTTCATTGCCGGTCTCGGCGACGAAACCTGCGCCAAAAGTGTCATAGGTGGCGTTGTTCGACAGGATGGCGTTCGAGTCGTGGTGCACAACACCCCAGCCCGGCGAGCCATAGACGGCATTGCCTTCCAGAATGGCCGGATCATTGGGGTCATCGACGCCTGTGCGGTGCAGGTGCAGCGAATAGCGGCCCTGAACGTTGGAATCGAAGCGCATATTGTTGATGTCTTCGGCCGCAAAGCTGTCTTCCGACTTGTCTGTCCGGCCAAGTTCGGTGAACTCCATATAGCGGACATCGATTTCGTCGGAATGCATCAGCATGACATGGCCGCGTTCGAACACTTCGCCATCGGCGCCGCTTTCGCTTTCGATCGAGACGTTGCGGGTATAGTTCGCCACGCTGGTGGCCAGATCATCGCGGGGCGTGTCGTGGTCATATTCCAGCGGTTGTTCAAAGAACACGCGGTTGCCATCGATGGCCGAGATCACGCGCACTTCGTCTTCGGGTTCGTTGAAAGCCCGGTCGCGGACGTCATTGTCCCAGCGATAGCCGTCATATTCGGTGCCGGCGATGACGATTGTATCGCCGACCTGCCAGCCTTCGGGCAGGGTGTCAAAGCGCAGCGAGGTGTCGCCGGCCATCGGGTCATCGGCGACCTTTTCGTGGCTGTCCTTCACCGCGCCATGCACGCTGATATCGCCATGGCTGATCAGGCCGCGCGACAAGAGCATCGGGTCCCAATTGGTGTCGATGCGGCCGTTGTCGGCAACGATCAGGTCAATATCCACATTCGCGTTCACCGGGTTGTCGGCGGTGCCCATGATCAGGTGACCACCGGGCGAGACGACGAATGTGTCGAAAATCATCTGGCTGTCTTCATTGGTCGCAAAGTCCAGCGCACCATCGACGCGCACCGTAAACAGGCGGGCATCCGAGACCGTGCTGTAATCAACCTCGACGCCTTCGGGGATCAGCACGCGGGCATTGTCGCCCGGCACTTCGCCATTTGACCAGATCGACGGATCGTCCCAGTCGCCATTGGCAATCGCTGTATGTGTGGCCGCACCGCGTGGCACAAGGTCCATCAGCGCGTCATGTTCGGTCATCCGGCTGTCGCCGTTGCCATGCACATGGGTTTCCGGCGCAGAGGCGAGCGCGTTGAGAAAATCGTTGATTTCGGCCCGGCTGGCGCCAAGACCGGGGGGGGTGATGGCCGGTGTGCCCAGATCGACGACGTGGTCGCCGTGACCACCGTGGCCCCCATGGCCGCCGCCATGATTTCCGTGACCGCCATGGTCGTTTCCACCCATGTCGTCATTGCCACCCATATCGATATCAGGCTGGTCGTTGCCGCCCATACCACCCATGCCGCCGTGGTCGCCGTGACCACCGCCCATGCCGTCGTTTCCGCCCATGTCGGGCGCCATGTCGCCGCCGCCCATGTCCATGCCGCCCTGATCATCGTTGCCTGCGCCCATGCCGGGCCGGCTGCCGGTGTCGTCACCGCCCTGATCGCCGCTGTTCTGATCGTCCGCGGCGCCCTGGTCGCCAGCACCCTGATCATTCGGGGTGTCCGTCGGTGTGAATGGCGTTTTCGAGAAAGGTTCGTCGTTGCGTCCATCTTCAACGGGATCGGCGACGCGCCCTTTGCCGGTGGGGGGCGTGTTGACCGTGAAGCCTGCCTGTGATGGCGACCCAACGCCGCCAAAGCCGAATAGTCCTAAGAGGAAGAGAAAAAAGTTCATTTCGGTGTCCCAACGGTGGCGTGAACGAAAAAACGAGCGGCACTGATACTTACAAATTCGGACTGCAACAGAGGAGCGGATTGTGACCATATTGTGTTCTGCGTCTGGCAGAGGATGGGCATATCTGTACAAGTCCGAAACAATTCGTGTGAGACTGATAGAACACCTTTGTTTTCTTGAAAATATGGGGGATTATCGCTCAGTAAGTTCTTGCCTGAATGGTGGCGAAGTCTTGCCCATGGGGCGGTGTAATAGTTCGTGATGCGTGATCAATGGGCGGCTTAATGCCAAATTAACTATATTTGAGAGATAGCCAGCCGATGTTGGCGTCTCGGTTTCTCCCCATTTCTGACAGCCTTAAGGGAATCGCACGCCCCACTTTGCAGGGTTTGCGCGCACTTCCGGTGCATTCGACGCAGATTTTGCAGTCGGGCAGGGGGCCTTTGGCGGTGTTTCTGCCCGCGCGTGGCCCAAATGGGGCATCGCTTTTGCGCATATATGCCATCGCCCGGCAGCTGCGGGCCCATGGCTGGCGCACGCTGGTGCTGCCCTGGCGGCTGACCCTAGCGCAGCGCCGGCGCTTCATTGCCCGTAGCGCCCCCGATATTCTGGTGATGCAGACCGCCCGGCATGCGCTGAATGACCCCGCACTCTATTCGGGCTGCCCGGTCTTTTACGATATGGATGATGCCGATTTCCATTTGCCGCATCTGGCCGATCAGGTGCGCGCGGCGATGCCCCGGGTGACTGCGGTGATTGCGGGGTCGCGCTATATAGCGGATTGGGCGCGCGCGGCGGGGGCGCCGGCGGCGCATGTGGTCTGGACCGGAACTCCGGTCCTTGGACGGGCCCGGCCGGGGCAGGCGGACCGGCCCACGGTGATCGCCTGGGCGCAGACCCGTCCGATGGATTACCGGCGCGAAGGCGACAGGGTGCGCGCACTGGTCACCCGGCTGGCTGGTGCGCGCGCGGGGCTGACCTTGCGGCTATACGACCGCCAGCCCGGCGATGACCCGGCCTATGCTCAAAGCTTTGCGGCCCCGGGCCTGACGGTCGAGTGGCGCGCCGCCTGTCGCTATCGCGACTATCTGGCGTCTTTTGATGATGTGGCGCTTGGCCTGGCCCCGCTGGCCCCGGAAACGCCGTTCTCGCGCGGCAAGTCCTTTGGCAAGGTGCTGGCCTATCTGGATGCGCGCGTGCCGGTGATCGCCAGTGCTGCGGGGGAACATGGCCGGTTCTTCACCGCCGAAACCGGGGTTGTCTCGAATGCCGCCAAAGTCTGGGAAACGGCGGCCTTGGATCTGCTGGCCGATGCCACCGGACGTCAGGCGATGGCGGATGCGGCCTATGAGCAGTATCGCGCACGTTTGTCGATCAAGGCTGCTGCCGCCCGGCTGGATGATGTGCTCGGGCGGTATTTAGCATAATCTTCCTTATGGGCGCTTCAGGCGAGCGTTTCGGGGAACGGGCGTCGCCCGACCGAGACATAGGCTTCAAAGCCCGCATCCTTGGCGCGTTCGCTTGAATAGATGTTGCGCAAATCCGCCATGCGCGGATGCGCCATGCCTTTGGCCACCCGGCCAAGATCGAGGGCGCGGAATTCGTTCCATTCGGTCAGGATGACGACCAGATCGGCGTCATGCGTCGCCCGATAGACATCGGTGTCCCAGGTGACCTGCGGCAGAAGCGCTTCGCCTTCGCGGCGGCCTTCGGGATCGACCACATGCACATCGGCCCCGCCGCCGACCAGTGCCGGTACGATGGTCAGCGATGGCGCGTCGCGCATGTCATCGGTGTTGGGTTTGAACGTCACCCCCAGCACCGCGATTTTCTTGCCGTTGAAACTGGCATCGCAAAGATCGCGCAGTTTCTCGATCATCCGGCGTTTGATCTTGTCGTTTACCTCGATCACCGCTTCGGTGATGGTCATGGGCGAGGCATAATCCTGCCCGATGCGCGCCAGCGCGCTGGTGTCTTTGGGAAAGCACGAGCCGCCATAGCCGGGGCCGGCATGCAGGAACTTGTTGCCGATCCGGCCATCCAGCCCCATGCCTTTGGACACTTCTTTCACATCCGCCCCGGTCTTTTCGCAAAGCGCGGCGATTTCATTGATGAAAGTGATCTTGGTCGCCAGAAATGCGTTGGCGGCGTATTTGATCATCTCGGCGCTTTCCAGATCGGTGGTGACGATCGGGAAGTCGCGCAGAAACAGCGGGCGATAGATATCGGCCATCGTCTTGGCGGCGCGGTTGCTTTCGACGCCGACGACCACGCGGTCGGGGCGCATGAAGTCGTCGATGGCCGCCCCTTCGCGCAGAAACTCGGGGTTCGAGGCGATGTCGAAATCAAGATCGGGGTTCGCGTCGCGCACCCATTCGCCGACCTTGCGGTTGGTGCCGACGGGCACGGTGGATTTGGTCACGATGGTGATCGGGCCGGTTGCGGTGGTCGCGATTTCCCGCGCGGCCGCTTCGACATATTTCAGATCGGCATGGCCATCGCCGCGCCGCGTCGGTGTGCCGACCGCGATAAAGACAGCCCCGCATCCCTCAAGCGCCTCGGCCAGATCCAGTGTGAAAGACAAGCGACCGGCTTCGACATTCTTGGCCAGAAGCGTATCCAGCCCCGGTTCGAAGATCGGGATCTCGCCGGCTTCCAGCTTGGCGATCTTGCTGGCGTCTTTGTCGACGCAAACGACGTCATGTCCGAAATCCGAGAAACAGACGCCAGAAACAAGCCCGACATAACCGGTGCCGATCATAGCAATGCGCATGGGGAGAATATCCTTACTTATCTACTTTTACTGGTACAGGTCTTCGATGGGCGCATCCGCCCATTGGTTCGCGCGTTGCTTTACACCGGGGAAGAGACGTCCAACAAGCGGGCGCGGGATAACTTGGGCCCACCTGTTGCCGGTTTGGTCCAGCGGCTGTGTCACCTGGCGGACACATTTTTCGCATTCGCAGCATTTCGGAAAGAAACGGCTTTCCATTTGCGGGGCAATCTATATGTGTTCATCCGTGAACAGTAATGAGTCGCAAGCGTATGTCCGTCCAGCCTGCCCGTCCGATCACGGATGAAGAAGACCAGCTCTTTCGTCTGCTTCGGCAGTTGGACCGCGCGCCGGATGCGTCGCAACGTGCGACGGCGGCCGCTTTGGATGTGTCGCTTGGCCATCTCAATGCACAGCTCAAATCGGCGGCCGACGCAAAACTGATCGCAATTAGTCAGCGCGCTGGCCCCGACAAGCGCCAACGCTTTGCCTATGTCATCACCGCACAGGGTGCGGCCCTCAAGAACAGCCTGACCGACCGGTTTCTGGCCCGCAAACGCGCCGAATATGACGCGTTGCATGCGGAACTGACCGGTGTGTCCAGTAATCTTATGTCACCGACCAGGACCAATATCATGCAAACTCAGAACCATACCCCGATCCCCGAGCTTTATGTCTCGTATGAAAGCGCTCAGAAAATGAAGGTCGAGGCGGCCGAGTTGCAAAGCTGGGATTTGCAGCCGCGCCAGATCTGCGATCTGGAACTGTTGATGAACGGTGGCTTTGCGCCGCTGAAAGGCTTTCTGAACGAGGCCGACTATGACGGTGTCGTTGACAATATGCGTCTGGCCGATGGCACGCTTTGGCCGATGCCGATCACCCTGGATGTGTCCGAGGATTTTGCCGACAGCATCGCCCTGGGTCAGGATATCGCGCTGCGCGACCAGGAAGGGGTGATCCTGGCGACGATGACCGTCACCGACCGCTGGGCGCCCGACAAGGCGCGCGAGGCGGAAAAGGTGTTCGGGGCCGATGATGATGCGCATCCGGCGGTGAACTATCTGCACAATCAGGCCGGCAAGATCTATCTGGGCGGGCCGATCACCGGCATCCAGCCGCCTGTGCATTACGATTTCAAGGCGCGCCGCGACACGCCGAATGAATTGCGCGCCTATTTCCGCAAGCTGGGCTGGCGCAAGGTTGTGGCCTTCCAGACCCGCAACCCGCTGCACCGGGCGCATCAGGAACTGACCTTCCGGGCGGCCAAGGAAGCGCAGGCCAACCTGCTGATCCACCCCGTCGTCGGCATGACCAAGCCGGGCGATGTCGATCACTTTACCCGCGTGCGCTGCTATGAGGCGGTCTTGGGCAAATACCCGGCGGCGACCACATCGATGAGCCTTTTGAACCTGGCGATGCGTATGGCTGGCCCCCGCGAGGCGGTCTGGCACGGTCTGATCCGCAAAAACCACGGCTGCACGCATATGATCGTGGGCCGCGACCATGCGGGCCCTGGCCAGAACTCGGCGGGCGAAGATTTCTATGGGGCCTATGATGCGCAGGATCTCTTCCGCGAACATCAGGCGGAAATGGGCATCGAGATGGTCGATTTCAAACATATGGTCTATGTGCAGGACCGCGCCCAGTATGAACCGGCCGACGAGATTGCCGACAAGGACGATGTGACCATCCTCAATATTTCCGGCACCGAGCTGCGGCGTCGCCTGGCCGAAGGGCTGGAAATTCCTGAATGGTTCTCATTCCCCGAAGTGGTGACCGAATTGCGCAAGACCAAGCCACCGCGCGCGCAGCAGGGGTTCACTGTCTTTTTCACCGGGTTTTCCGGGTCCGGCAAATCGACCATCGCCAATGCGTTGATGGTCAAGCTGATGGAAATGGGCGGGCGTCCGGTGACATTGCTTGACGGCGATATCGTGCGCAAGAACCTGTCGTCGGAACTGGGCTTTTCGAAAGAGCACCGTGATCTGAACATTCGCCGCATCGGCTATGTGGCGGCCGAGATCACCAAGAACGGCGGCATCGCCATTTGTGCGCCGATTGCGCCTTATGCCACGACCCGCCGCGCGGTGCGTGAAGAGATCCAGCAATACGGGGCCTTTGTCGAAGTCCATGTGGCGACCTCGATCGAGGAATGTGAACGCCGCGACCGCAAGGGGCTGTATAAGCTGGCGCGCGAAGGCAAGATCAAGGAATTCACCGGGATTTCCGACCCCTATGATGTGCCTCAGGATCCGGAATTGCGGGTTGAAACCGAAAATGTCGATGTCGACAATTGCGCGCATCAGGTCTTGCTCAAGCTGGAAAGCATGGGGCTGATTAAGGTGTGATCCCGGCGGTGTCCGGGGCGCTGAGGCGCTGAAAACGGGCAAGTCGCGCCACGCGCCTTGCCCGAATTGTCCCTAAATCGGAAAAGATCGCTGCGTCAGCGCGGCAATTTCGTCGCATATCGCCAGTAATGCATCAATTTTGGGCAATTTACTTGGGTTTATGGTGAAACTGTGGCATAAACCGTCAGTGGGGTTGTAGGATCACTTTGGGAAGGGTTAACCAGTGACCAATTATTTCGGCGTCGCAAAGGCGACAGCCTTTGTCATATGTGCTTTCGCTTCAGGCGCAGCAGCATCAACAGTCAATGTCAGCGCGGATCCCGGGCAGGTGTATGTCACCGAAAACGGGATTGGGTCGTCTTCGGTCAGCGGTGCTTCGCTGGCAGGTATGTCGGTTGACGTCACATACACAGATGGTGGGGCGGAAAGCCTGACCTGGGAACGGGCGCTGACCGCAAGCGGAACGCCGTCCAATTCGCATGGCGCGGCCACAAGCGACGGGTTCGATCTGTCGCTGGGCTGGTGGGAATTCACACTGGAAGCCACGCGGTCTGTCAGCTCAATTTCAATGTCGACACTGGGTCTTGGCGCGATGTTCGACATCTATTCGGTGGGTGACGATCATATCGACACGCCCGGCACCAGCCGTGGTGTGGCCATGCGTGTGATCGAAGGCGATCAGGATGGCGATATCGGTGTGACGTTCGCAAACCAGGTTCTGGTCCGCGATCACATGGTCGGCAATGATCTTTTCACCGACATGACCATTGATTTTTCGGATCTGGATGCCGGCGGCTTTGAAGGCCGCATGCGCTTTGTGTCCGATCTGGATGAATTCGCGGTGGCTGGTGATCTGACGCCGCTTTCGGTCAGCGAAGTGCCTCTGCCGGCGGGTTTGCCCCTGCTTTTGGGTGGTCTCGGGGTTATGGGCCTGATGCGCCGTCGCGCCAAGGCCTGAGCCTGATCTCAACACGTTCTGGAAGCGCAGCACGGGCAACCTGCTGCGCTTTTCTTATTGGCCGTGCCCCTGGTTCATTCTAGATACCCCCCCATGCGTTGGGGTATGTCCAGACTTTCCGTTTTGTGCCTGTTGTTCCTGTCGGCCTGTGGGCTGACGCGATGTGGAACCGGGCCACTTGATCTGCCCGATGCGCCTGACCCGGTGGATCAGGCGCAGATTGATGCGCTTTATGCCACCCCCCTGCCGCCCCCTGATGCCCCGCTTTCGGTCTATTTCATGGGCCATTCCCTGATCGGGCGCGGTCTGCCGGCCATTCTGGCGGAACTGGCAGGCGACGGGCATGGCTATGACAGCCAGCTTGGCTGGGGGGCTGAGTTGCAGGCCCATTGGGGCGACGAGACGCTGGATGGGGCCGAGCGCGAGAATGATCACCCCCGGTTCCGCGAGGCCCATGCGGCGGTGGACAGCGGGGCTTATGATGCGCTGGTGATGACGGAAAAGGTCGAGATCACGGATTCCATCCAGTATCACCACAGCTGGTATTACATGGCGCTTTGGGCCGAAAAGGCGATTGCCGCGAACCCCGATATTCGTCTCTATTTCTACGAAACCTGGCCGCGCCGGGACATCGAGGATGGCTGGCTGGCCCGGATTGATCAGGATCTGTCGCGCTATTGGGAACGCGAGATCGTTGACCGGGCGCTGGCCACAGACAAGCTGGACCGCCCGGTTTACATCATCCCCGGCGGTCAGGTGATGGCGCGGTTCCTGCGCGCGGTCGAGGCCCAGGGCGGTGTTGGCAATGTCGCCGGGGCCGATGATCTGTTTGCCGATCAGATCCATTTCAATGCCAAGGGCGCCTATCTGATGGCGCTGACCCATTATGCGGTGCTCTATGGCAAGTCTCCGGTGGGGCTGCCGCATGACTTGACCGATCCGGACGGCGTGCCGGTGCCGGGCCCCGATGCCGAGGCCGCGCGCCTGATGCAGGACATTGTCTGGGAGGTGGTCACCACCTATCCAAGAACCGGCGTGGCCCCTGCGCAGAACTGACAGACTGCCCTGAAGCAATGCGCGTTATACCTGTAACACCCAACGCTGCCTGACATCATAGGGTTCAACCCATTGGGTGATATCGGATAGTTCGGATTGACCGCGAAACGCTATAAAGCGACCTGCCTTAGAAGACCGCGCGCAGCGCCATGAAAGCGGGGGCTGTATGGACCGAGAAGGACAGCAAGCCGCCGATCCCGCCCATGGTGATCCCGATGAAAATGCCCAGCCACATGACGTGTTTGTTGCGGTCCATGAAGCTTTTCAGATGGTCCAGAAACCTTGGGTTGAGGCTGCAAAAGAACAGCATCAGCATAAAGTAATTGGCCATCGCGGCGGACCACCAGCGGAAATAGTCATGCCCGATCGGGTACAGCAGGACGGGCGCAAAGGCCGCCGCCGCCATTGCCAGCGCGGCCATCTGACGGCCTGAGGTGGCAAGATATGATCGCACCATCATCAGCGAGGTCACGAAGATAAAGAGATACGGCGCCCCCAGAAGCAGGAATTTGATCTGCTGCCAGGCATACCACCAGGGTGACTGCGGCAGAAGCAGACCGACATTATCGCCAAGCGTCCGGTGCAGGACGACGACGGCGGCGTCGCTGATTTCGCTGTCATGGGGGGCGGCGACGGTGCTGAGCGCGTTGACATGGTCTTCAAATGACATGGTGTCCGCGCTGCCGCGCAGCCAGATGACCATGGCAATGGCCACGAAAACCGCGAACAGGCCGGCGGCTTTTGGCAGGGTGAACCGGTCGTGAAACTTGACCATCAAGGCGGCGATCAGGACAGGGGCTGTGATCATCAGCCCGGCTTCGTGGACCAGCATCGACGAGATGGACAGAATGCAGGTGACCGCCAGCGCCACGGTGAAGTCCCGGCGATAGATGACCACCAGCCCAAGCAAGGTGAGCAGAAGCTTGAAAATATCGAGATAGCCATAGGACGAATAGGCGTAATGCAGCGTCAGCCCCGGGCAGGCCAGCATGAACACCACAAACAGCACCCCGGTGCGTATGGGCAGTTGCGAAAAGAGCCGCGCGCACCCCAGCACCAGCAAGGCCAGAAACAGCACGACGGCCGAACTGTAGAGCACGGAGACATTGATATTCGACAAGGTCAGCCCAAGCTGGCGCAGCACTTCTCCGATCAACCCGCGACGTAGAAATTCGTCGCTGTAGTTGAAGTAGTAATGCGTGAGCTGGAAATCACCGATGCCCCGGCGAATGCGAATGGCCAGAAAGCCCATCGCGACGATCAGTGCCGAAAAACCAACCGCCAAAATGGCCGTTCTCGGCTGTACCCCAAACTTTATATACATGACTCTTTACAACAAAAAAATGGATGATTGTGGGAGTTATGTTAACACTCTCCGCCCATAAGGACCAACGCAAATACCGCCATTTTCACGATATCTCGCCTGAAACAAAGTGTTTCCAGACGTTTGGATGATCAGACGCCCGGATAGGCCGTGACCGCCTCGATCACCCGGGTGACTTCGCTGTCGGTCATTTGCGGCCCGATCGGCAGGCTCAGCACCTGGTCCGCCAGGGTTTCGGCAATCGGCAGAACCGCCCCTGTCGCATAGGCGGCCTGCTTATGGGGTGGGCAGGGATAGTGAATAAGCGTCTGGATGCCCTGCTGGCTTAACCAGTCCTGCAGGTGGCGACGATCAGAATGGCGCAAGACATAAAGATGCCAGACCGGGTCAGCGACCTTGGGGGGGGCGGGCAAGGTCAGGCCGGTCTCGGCAAAAGCGTCCGTATAGCGCGCTGCGATGTCGCCGCGCCGGGCGTTCCAGGCATCAAGATGGGCCAGCTTGACCGACAGGATCGCTGCCTGCACCGGATCAAGCCGGCTGTTCACCCCCTGAACATCATGCACATAGCGTTCGTGCGACCCGTAATTCCCCAAAAGCCGGATGCGCGCGGCCAGGTCCGGATCATCGGTCGTGACCGCCCCGCCATCGCCAAAGGCGCCCAGGTTCTTGCCGGGGTAAAAGCTCCAGGTGGCGGCATGGCCGTGGTGGCCGATCCGGTCACCTTTCCAGCGCGCGCCATGGGCCTGGGCGGCGTCTTCGATGACGAAAAGCCCCTTGGCCCCGGCCAGCGCGACGATGTCGTCAATCGGGGCCGGGCAGCCATAGAGATGCACCGGGATCAAGGCGCGTGTGCGCGGTGTCAGCGCGGCCTCCAGCCCTGCGGCGGTGACATTATGGGTGACGGGATCGGGTTCGACCGGCACCGGTGTGGCGCCGCATTGGCTGACGGCCAGCCAGGTGGCGATATAGGTGTTTGACGGAACCAGAACCTCGTCCCCTGCCCCGATGCCCAGAGCGTCCAGCACCAGGCGGATGGCATCAAGCCCGTTGCCGACCCCAATGCAGTGCGCCGCGCCGGTATAGCGCGCGAAAGCGTCTTCGAAACCGGTGACCTCGGGCCCGCCGATATAGCGCCCCGAGGCAAGGCTGGTTGCGACAGCGGCCTCTATTTCGGGGCGAAGCGCGTCAAAGCTGCGTTGAAGATCAAGGAACGGGACCATCGGCAGCCGTCAGTTTGCCAGATCGACGAACTTGTCCCAATCGCGGATATAGTCGCTTTCGGCATAAAATTCGGACGCCAGCACCATGCAGACCGAACCGGACGAGAAATTGTCCAGCGTGCGCCACATCATCGGGCAGACATACAGCCCTGAATAGGATCGGTTGAGGTGAAAGCGCTTTTCCGTTTCGCCGTCATGCAGCACCACGTCAAAACTGCCCGACATGGCAACGACGAACTGGTGCAGGCTGCGATGGGCATGCGAGCCGCGTTCCGAGCCGCCCGGCACATCGTAGATGTAGTAAACCCGCCGGATGTCGAAGGGAATTTGGTTGTTGCTTTCAATATAAGTCAGGTTGCCACGGACATCGCTGACTTTTGGCATTTGAATAAACCGGCAATCGCTCAGGCTCATAATTTTTCTCTCGTCAGGCTACGTGTTCAAATAGTTTATCGGACATCTGCTCAAGCTGGTTCAAGCCTTGTTCCAGTTTTTCAGGCGCTGCGATGTCCAGCGCTGTGAGAAGCTGTTGGAACCGGTGGCGCGTGTCGTGTCGTTTGGCGGCCTCGGCGACATTTCTGATCCGGCGGCGTTCCAGCCCTTCGGTGTCTTCCAGCAGGGTTTCGAGATAGGCAATGCTGTCGTCCGGCGTCTCGGGCAGTTCAAGCGTTGCTTCGGGCCAGTCCATCTGCGCATCGGCCCCCCGGCCTGTGGGTTTGCGACCGACAACCGTGCAGCCCGACGCCCAGGCATGGGCCCAGCGTTCGGTCAGGGGCGAATAGCCACGAAACCGGGGATGCGAATTGCTGGCTTCGAAACAAAAGGCAATTTTAGAGCGGGCATAGGCGTTCATCAGGATCTGGCATTCTTCGCGGGGCGTGGCTGAAAAGTTCTTTGTTCGGGTGCGCAGATCGGCCGAGATGCGTTTCACAGAGCGCTGATTGAAATGCAGATGGATCGGGTTGTAGAGCTTTTCCTCGCGCCGGCCGATCACCATCAGATCAAGCGGGCGAAAGGCATCATGGGTGCCGAATTGCAGGACATCTGTGTGGGGCGGCATATAGAGCACGGTCTTGCCCGTCCGGGTCTCGAAATCTGCGCCCATATCGGCGCAGATGCTGGCGATCTGATCGAAGCGGTCCAGATCTTCCAGCCGGATATATTCGGGGTTGATCGTGTCCAGCACCCAGAGAACGGTGTGATCGAACTGGTCCCAGACGGGTTCCAGCAGGCGCGCGCGCACGATGTCGCGGATGTTCAGTGCCCAGACGATCAGGATATTGGGACCGTCGGGGTCTTTTTCCCGGCGCACCTGGTCGCAAAGCCGGTCGCCATGGCCCTGTTTTTCGCGCCGGTTCTGAAGATAAAAGCCCAGCCGACCCGGGGCGGGTTGCTGATAGGGCGTGCTCATCAGGACGGTTGGGGCCGAGGCGGCATAGGCCGTGTAATGCGGCCAGAAGATATTCATCCAGACCGGACCATCGCCGCTGAAGTCATCTGACAGGATAAAAAGCTTCATACCAGATTGCATGAACGCGGTTCCGTTTGCCCAGGATGGTGAAAACATTTGGCCCATCCCCTGGCCTCAGATGTAAATGTATTTTCAAAAAGGCACCCGTGACGGACGCGCTCAAAATTGCATTTCATACCAATTACCGACCCCGGGACAGATGATCCGATATTCAATCTATGTTGGCAATAGAGAGATCACTATTGCCAACATATTGTGTCATTTACCGGTCACATATCTTGGTCCGAAACGCGGCGGGGGCCGGGATAGCCTTCGGGATATTTCCGGTGCCATTCCCAGGCGGTCTCGATGATGCCTTCGATGGTGTTGTATTCGGGCGTCCAGCCAAGTTCGGTCCGCAGTTTTTTGGGGTCGCAGACAAGCGCGGTCGGGTCGCCCGGGCGGCGCGGGCCTTCTTTCCAGGCGACCTTTTCACCTGTGACCCGTTCGCAGGCCTCGATCACCTCTTTCACGGTATAACCCGTGCCCGAGCCGATGTTGAACGCATCCCGCGTCGTCTCGGTCGTTGCTTCGATGGCTTGCAAATGCGCCTGGGCCAGATCGTCGATATGGACATAATCGCGCAAACAGGTGCCGTCGCGGGTCGGGTAATCGGTGCCGTAAACCTCGAACGCATCCCGCATGCCAAGCACCACTTCCAGAATGCGCGGGATGATATGGGTT
Source organism: uncultured Paracoccaceae bacterium (assembly GCA_937924905.1). Classification (GTDB taxonomy): domain Bacteria; phylum Pseudomonadota; class Alphaproteobacteria; order Rhodobacterales; family Rhodobacteraceae; genus JAJDOD01. The sequence continues at coordinate 19,036 of CALDUK010000028.1, forward strand.
TCGGGGTCGTGATATTCGCCGAATTCACCGCTGGGGTCGGCACCGCAGGCGTTGAAATACCGCAAGAGCGTATAGCCAAAGCCATAGGCATGGGCGAAATCATGGATCATCCATTCGACCGCCATCTTTGAACACGCATAGGGGTTCATCGGTTGTTGTGGCGTGTCTTCGTCCATCGGCACCTTGTCGGTCAGCCCATAGGTCGACGAGGTCGAGGAAAACAGCATCCGCTTGACGCCCGCCTCGCGCATGGCGACCAGAAGGCTGAGCGTGCCGCCCACATTGTTGCGATAGTGGTATTCGGGGTTCTCGACGCTTTCGCCCACGTTGGTGGCGGCCGCGAAATGCATGACCGCATCCGCTTCAAATTCTTTCAGCGTCTCGGTCAGCTTTTCGGTGTCGGCGATATCGCCCATCACAAGGGGGTTGTCGCCCACAGCCTTGGGGTGGCCTTCGACCAGATTGTCATAAGCCAGGACGTCATGGCCTTGTTTGGCCACATAGCGCAGCGCGGCGCTGCCCACATATCCGGCACCGCCGGTGATCAGGATTTTCATGAGGATTTACCTTCGTTCAGGATAATATTTGCAGCCTCGGCCAATGTCGGGGCTTCGGCGTCGAAATCGGTTGTCACTTTGTCCCCATAGCCGGTGCGCACAACCAGGCTTTTGCAGCCTGCGTTGCGCCCTGCGAGCACATCAGACAGGCTGTCGCCCACCATCCAGGATCGGCTGAGGTCGATGTCATGGTCGCGCGCGGCCTGCAAAAGCATGCCGGGCCCCGGTTTGCGCATTGCGTCCTCGATCACGCGCTGATCCTTCTGAGTGGGGGCCAGCGGACAGAAATAGAGCCCATCGGTCTGGGTCTCATGTTCGGCCAGCTGTGCATCCATGACCGCATGTACTTTGGCCAGCCCGTCTTCTGTCAACTTGCCACGGCCAATGACGGATTGGTTTGTGATCACAATCACTTTCCAACCTGCCGCGCGCAGACGCCGGATCGCCGCCCCTGCCCCGTCGATCAGGCGCACATCACCCGGATCGGTCAGGTGATGCACCAGGTCGATGATGGTGCCGTCGCGGTCCAGAAAAGCGGCTCTGTTCTTCATGAAAACAGCCTTTCGGCGTCGATATTGGCCTGATCGAGCGCCTCTTTATTGCCGATATCGCGGTGATAGCCTGCGTGTTCAAACCCGCGCATGCGCCCGACAAAATCCGGGATCACATCAAAGCCGAAATCAAAGACATTCTTGTCGGCAATTTCGCGAAACGCGTCGGCGTCCAGCACATAGATCCCGGCATTGGCAAGGTCACTTGCCGGTGTTTCGGGCTTTTCGACAAACTCGACAATCCGGTCGCCGTCCAGCGTCGCGATCCCGCATTGGCTGGGATAGGCGGTGCGGAACAGCAGCATGGTCATCGGGTCGTCATGGGCGCGGTGAAAGGTCAGCATCGCGCCAAGGTCCACATCAGAAAGATTATCGGCATAGATGACGATGATCTCGCTTGCGTCGTCGGCCCAGGCCCGGTTGGCATGGACGGTGCCGGCCGAGCCCAGAAGGTCGGGTTCATAGGCTTCGACCACATTCAAATCGCGGGTCGCATTGGTCTTTTCGATATGCGCGCGCACCTGATCGGGCAGGTGGTGGTTGTTCAGCAGAATGTCCCGGACATTGGCGCGTTCAAGCGCGTCGAACCAATAGTCCAGCATTGGGCGGCCGCCGACGGGCACCAGGCATTTGGGCGTGGTCAGCGTGATCGGCCTGAGCCGTGTGCCCAGACCGCCTGCCAGAAGAAGCGCTTTGGCTGTCATCAGAACGTGTACCGGTCCGAGATAAAGATCACCCGGGACCCGCGCCGGTCGATGGAAAACGGCAGTTCCTTGGGGTTGCCGCAGGCCGCGCGGATGGCGTCATGTTTTTCAGGCGGTGCCATGATCATCAAAAAGCCGCCGCCACCTGCGCCCAGAAGCTTGCCCCCCATCGCCCCGTTGGCGCGGGCGGCGGTGTACCAGTCATCGACACCCTGATTGGTGATGCCGAAGCCCAGCGAGCGTTTCAGTTCCCAGCCCTGGTGCAGAAGCGCGCCAAAGCCTTCCAGATCGCCGCCATTGCCCATGGTCAGGCGCATCTCGCCAGCCAGATCGCGCATTTGGCGCAAGACGGTCATTTTGTCGGCCGAGCCTTCGGATTGCTTTTTCAGGATCACATCGGCGTCGCGACGCTGTTCGGTGTAAAGCAGGATGATGTGGTCTTCGAGCGCCTTCAGAAAGTCAGGCGCGGTGGCCACGGGTTCGACATCGACCGTGTGATCGGGATTGAACTGGATGTAATTCACGCCGCCGTAGGCCGCCGCATATTGGTCCTGCCGCCCGATGGGTTTGCCAAGGATATCAATCTCGATATCGCAGGCTTCCTGACCCAGCTTGGAGGGGCTGGTGACATGGCCCTTATAGGCATAAAGCGCGTTCAGAAGCCCGACCGCAAAGCTGGATGACGACCCCATGCCGGTGCCGGCAGGCACATCGCCCACGGTGGTGATTTCAAGCCCCTGATCGGCGAGGCCTGTCAGCCGCAGCGCTTCACGCACGATGGTATGTTCGATGGCATCGACATTGGGCGCGATTTCGACCTTGGAATAGGCGATCCGCGTGGTGTCCTCGAAGCGGGGGCTGACCGTGATATACATGTGATGGTTCACGCCAACCGACAGGACAGCGCCGGGTTCGTTTTCATAAAACGCGGGCAGGTCGGTGCCGCCACCGGCAAAGCTGACGCGAAAAGGTGTCTGGGTGATGATCATGTGTTCAGGCCTCCAATCGGGCGCGGTATTCTGTCAAAAGCGGCTCTAAGCAGCTTTTTAGGTCAAAATTTTGGTGAAGATGAGCCTCGGCTCCGGCGACCAGTTCGGCGGCGAAATCGGGGTTTTCCAGCAAGCGTTGCAGCGCATCGGCCAGCGCTTCGGCATTGTCATCGGGTTCGACGAGAAGCCCGGTTTTTTCATGGATCACAAGATCGGGGATGCCGACGATCCGGGTGGAAACAGACGGGCGCCCGCAAGCCATGGCTTCCATCAGCATTTGCGGCAAGCCATCGACATCATTGTCAGCGGCCCAGACGCAATGCAGCGTGAACACGTCGCCGCCTTCCATGAAGGCCGGGATATCTTCCTGTTTGATGGCGGTGCCGGTCATATGGACCGTGTCATTCAGCCCTGCATCCGCGATCTGGTCGCGCAGCTTGGCTTCCAATGGCCCCGAGCCTTCCAGCGTGGCGCGGATATTGAGCCCCCGGTCTTTCAGAATGCCAATCGCATGGATGAAGACATCAAAGCCCTTTTTGTCGACGAGGCGGCCAGCAGAGAGAATGTGATAAGGGGCGCCCTTGGCGCGTTGCCGGGGCGGTTTCACGGAAAAGAGCGACAGATCCAGCCCGCAATAGATAATGCGCAATTGTTCGGGGCGCGCGCCTTCTTTCAGAAAGAAATCGCGGTGAAATTCGGAAATGCAGCCGATGAATTCGGCGCGCTTGATCTTGTCGCTCAGCGCCTGACGGTTGCGAAACAGATCCGCGGCATGGCCGGTGAAGGAAAACGGTTTGCCCAACAACCAGGCCCCATACATTGCCACCGTGCCGGCGGAATGGATCCATTGGCTGTGGATATGGCTGACTGTTTCATCGCGCATCGCATGGGCCCAATGGCAGGCAACTGCCAGATGCCAAAGCCCGACGGCGCGGATGCGCAGCGATTCCCTGGGGCCTGTCAGCGCATTCCAGAGCGCGCCCCAGAACCGGCCCCCGAACCGGCCGGGCGCGGCCAGCATTGCAGCCAGCGCGGTGCCCTTCGAGATCGGGTACAGCACGTTTGTCGCGTCATTCATCGCGGCAATATCCGGCGAAGAAAAATAGGTCTTTTCGGGTTTGGTCAGCGCGTGCAGCCGGAATGGCACATCATGCTTTGCCACGACGCGCAATTCGTTTGCGACCCAGGCATCGCCCACCCCGATTGTTGTCATGTAGTGGATCATTTTACCTGACCATGAACCTGCTTACTGATACGGCGGCTTGCCTAACAGCCCGCAATTGCGGGTCAAAGGGATATGCGCGGCGCTGCAGCATCTCGGTGTTCATGTGTGCCTCAAAAGCGTCGTTCCCTGAGCCCGAAATGAGGTAATTTTGTGGTGTTCGTTGACAGTGGCGGGGTCCATCGGAGACAGAACAACGCATATGTACATGTGAGAGTATCGCCATGACCGACTTCAATGAATTTGCGACCGACTATTATCAGCGCTTTGCCGAGGCTGTTCTGAGTTTCGACAAGGCCCCGCTGGAAGAGGTGCTTGCCGTCTTTGATCGCGTGATCGCGGCCGGGGGGACACTTTGGATCGCAGGCAATGGCGGTTCGGCCTCGATGGCGGATCATATCGTCTGCGACACGGCCAAAGGCACCTATGTCGAAGGCCAGCCGCCGTTTCGCACGATTTCGCTGATGGCGAATGACGCCATCCTGACCGCGCTTGGCAATGATGTGTCCTATGAGGACGGCATTTCCGAGCAGCTGAAATACTATCTGAAACCAGGTGATGCGTTTCTGGTGGTGTCGTCTTCGGGCAATTCGCCCAATGTGGTCAAGGCTGTGGAATACGCGAATGCCCAGGGCGCCGAGACGGTTGCCTTTGTTGGTTTCAAAGGTGGCAAGCTGAACGAGGTCGCCAAGACATCGGTTCATATCGCGGTCGACAATTACGGCATCGTCGAAGACCTGCATATGAGCCTGATCCATGTGCTGACACAGTATATGAAAGCCCGGTCGCTGAAGCGCGCTGGCTGACATGTATGCCGCGGCGCCCGCCCCGCACGGTCGGGCGTCAGACCCCCCTTCTGGGACAGAGACATCGAAGTCACGCTCGGGTCTTCATCTCGCGCCCTCTCTTGCATGGATTTATCTGGCATGCATTGTGAGGTCCGCGTGTGAGGGCGCAGGGTATGAGTAGCGCAGGCGTAGGCAATGAAAACACTTCATCCGGTTATTCTTTGTGGTGGTTCGGGCACCCGGCTTTGGCCATCTTCCCGTAAGGCATTTCCGAAACAATTCGTGCCTCTTCTGGGGGAAACAAGTCTCTATCAAGGGACTTTGAACCGGTTTACCGGCCCGGGTTTTGCGGCGCCTTTGATCATGACGGGCGAAGATTTTCGCTTTCTCGCCGTCGAGCAGGCCGCCCAGACCGGGCTGTCGGATGCGCGCGTTGTGGTCGAACCTGTGGGCCGCGATACCGCGCCTGCCATTCTGGCCGCCGCCTTGATGCTGGAAAGCACACCGGATGATCTGATGCTGGTGGCCCCGTCGGACCATGTCATGACGGATCCCGGTGCCTTTCATGCCGCCATCGATATGGGGCGCAAAGCGGCCGAAGACGGCGCGCTGGTGACTTTTGGCATTACGCCCGACCGGCCCGAGACGGGCTATGGGTATCTGCAACTGGCTGGCCGCCCCGAGGGCGTGACCACGGTGACGAAGTTCACCGAAAAGCCTGATCTCGACACCGCGAAAGAATTTCTGGAGGCCGGGCATTACCTTTGGAATTCCGGGCTGTTCATGGGCCGGGTCAAGGATTTCATCGCGGCCTTTGAGACCCATGCGCCCGATCTGGTCGCGCCGGTCCGGCGCGCGGTCGAAGTGGCCAAGGGCGATCTGGATTTCACCCGGCTGGATGCCGAAGCCTTTGCCGAAGCGCGCGCCATTTCGGTGGATTACGCGATTATGGAACACGCAAGCTGGGTTGTGGCCGTGCCGCTGGATTGCGGCTGGTCCGATCTGGGGTCGTGGTCCGCACTTTGGGAAGTTTCCAAACCCGATGCGCAAGGCAATGCCGCTTCGGGCGATGTCACAATGATTGACTGCGAAGGCGCATTCCTGCGCTCGGAAGACCCCAATATGACATTGGTGGGGCTGGGGCTGAAAGATATTGTCGCGGTCGCGATGCGCGATGCCGTGCTGGTTGCGGATAAATCCCGCAGTCAGGATGTGAAAGGCGTGGTCGAGACACTGAAATCCGCCGGGCGCGGTCAGGCCGAAGACTATCCACGCTTTCACCGCCCCTGGGGCTGGTATGAAACGCTTTGTCTGGATCAGCGCTTTCAGGTGAAGCGGATCATGGTCAAACCGGGCGGCGTGCTGTCGTTGCAATCGCATCGTCACCGGTCCGAACACTGGATCGTTGTGGCAGGTACGGCCGAGGTGACGATTGGCGACGAGATCCGTTTGGTGACGGAAAACCAGGGCGTCTATATCCCGCTTGGCGAAAAGCACCGCATGGCCAATCCGGGCAAGGTGCCGATGTATCTGATCGAAGTACAGACCGGCGCCTATCTGGGCGAAGACGACATCATTCGTTACGAAGACATCTACGACCGGTCGTGACGTTTCCGCCTGTCAGATGGCGGCGATCCCGACCAGAACCGACAGGATGATGATCAACTGGCTTGTGCGGTCGGTGGTGGCATAGATGATCGGGTCGTCATCCATTTCGCCGCGATGGGTCGCCATGATCATGCGCAGCATCCAGTACAGCAGCATCGGGCAGATCAGCCAAAGAAACTCGGGCCGGTCATAGAGCTGCTGGATGTCGTCTGAACTGATGTAAAGCGCCAGAACCAGAACCGCGGCATGGCCTGCGGCAATCGCCATGCCGCGCAGGATCGGCAGGTCATCGACCTCATAGGCGCGACCTTTCGATTCCCTGCTAGAGCGCAGCTGATCGGTCAGCTCGGCCTGGCGTTTGACGGCGGCAAGGCCAAGAAAGACAAACATCGAAAAGCCCAGCATCCAGGGCGACAGCTCGGTTGCAGAGGCCGCACCGCCTGCGATGATCCGCACCGTATAAAGCGCGGCCAGCATCAGCACATCGACAATAAGCTTGCGCTTGAGCCAGAGCGAATAGGCGAATGTGGCCGTCAGATAGATGATCATCACCGCGATGAAATGCAGGCTGCCCGTGGCAAGCCCCAGGACAAGTGCGGCCAGCAACAGGACGGCGGCCAATCCAACCCCTGTCGTCGCGGTCAGATCGCCGGCTGCAAAGGGGCGTTTGCATTTGCGGGGATGGGCGCGGTCGGCGCTTAGATCGACAAGATCGTTGATCACATAGACGGCCGAGGCGGTCATGCAGAACGCAAAAAAGCCCAGCACCACCATCCCGAGCTTCGAGAGATCATGGGCGGCCAGCACCGGCAGGAACAAAAGGATGTTCTTTGACCATTGATGGGGGCGCAGCGCCTTTAGCATCGCGCGCGCCTTGCCGGTGGGCGGATCGATATGGGCAATGTTTGGATTGGCGCGCGCGGCGGCGTGGCGCAGGCCCGTATTGGTCTGCACGGTGATGGCCTTGCGCGCCGCTGCCCAGACCGGCAAATCCGCTTTGGAATCCCCGATATAGTCAAACATTTTCGCACCGAAATGTTCGGTCAGAAAGGCCGCCTTGGCCGCGCCTTTCAGATTTTGCCCTTCGGCCGATCCATAGGCTTCGTCAAACAGCCCGGTCGTTTCAGCAACGGCGGTGACCTGTCGGTGATCCGCGGCCGAAACCAGTGCGGTACGGCGTCCGGCGGCGCGGGCGGCGCGCACCATCTCGATCACCGCGTCATTCAGGGGCAGCGTGTTCGGATCAAGAACAGTCTTGTCGGCCAGCCGGGCTTTCAGGCCCGCCCGTCCTTCGGACAGCCAGCCCGGCAGCTTGCGCAATTGCGCGGGCTGATGCGTGACCAGGCCCAGAAGGGCCTCGTGCAATGTATCGGTGCGGCTGAGTGTGCCGTCGAGATCGACGACCAGCGTAATATGCGTGTCGGCACCGGATGTCCCTGCTGTCTCGGGCAGAGTTGTGTCGGCCACCATGAAATAGACCCCTGTTTACCAATGGGGCCGACCATAGACGAGCCGGTAGGGCACCGCCAACACACCTGGCGAGATCAGGCGCTTGCTGCGACTTTCAGGCCGCGTCCGGCCTGGCGGGCCTGCACCGCCTGACGGGCCAGGGTTTCAATCTGTGCCGCCCAATTGCCCCAGGACAGGCTTAGGCGCGCGCGGTCAAATCCCGCATCCGACATAAAGGCGTGGGCGTCGCGGTCTTCGGTCAATTTGGTGATCGCTGTGGCCCAGGTTTTGGGCGGGGTCAGTTGCGGCAAAATCCGGCCCGCGCCGCCCGTGCCGATCAGCGATGCGATGCCGCCGGTGTCTGCCGCCAGAACCGGGGTGCCATGGGCCATCGCTTCGGCCACGACCATGGGCGAACAATCGGCCCGCGACGGCAGCACCAAAAGATGCGCGGTGCGATACAGCCGGGCCAGCCGGGCCGCATCGCGCCGACGGTTTTTGTTCAGAAACCCCACATAGCGGATGCCCGGGGCGTTTTGGTGTTCTTCCGGACAGCGCCCGACGATGGTCAGCGTCGCATCGCGCCCCGAGGCCCGCAATTGGCGCAGCGCCTCGACCGCGATATCCCCGCCTTTGCGGGCCCAGTCGACCCCGACAAAAAGCAGATTGAGCTTTGACAGAGACGGTTTTTCAGACCGCGTTTCCGGCAGGTGGTCGAAATTCACCCCGAATGGCACGGTTGCGGGACACAGCCCGGCGCGGCCCAGATCGGCTGCCGCCCGCGCTGCGATCTGATCCGAGGAATAGACCAGAAGATCGGCCGTTTCTGCCAGCCGGGTCTCAACCGCATCGGCTGCCGCAGGCACCGTCCAGCCATAGGCCTCGCGCAGAAAGGCGGGGGTGGCATCGGTGACATGCAGGATTGGCAGGTCCGGGCGAAGGGCCGACAGCTGATCCAGTTCGGGGCTGGCGACCAGCCCCACCACCGCATCCAGCCCGCCGGTCTCAAGGCCTGCGACATCGAAAACAGGCGCCTTGCGTCTGAGAAGCCGGTCGACCCGCCCTGTGGGCTGATGTCCAAGAACGCGCGTCGTCAGTGTATCGCGCGCCAAAAGCGCCTTGGCAGCAAAATAGGGCGTGCCCGAGAAATTGCGCCGGTCATAGGGATTGTGCGGTGTCAGAAAGCCCAATGTCAGATCAGACGGGGTGTCATTGGCAGAGACGGGGCGTGCAAAAACGTGAGCGGTCATCGGACCTCCGTTGACCTCTCACCCTGGCTTGGGTTGTCGCGCGTCTTGGTTACCGGGGGGTTAAGCGGGGTGTCATGCGTTGCGGTTTTGCGCACCCGCCCGCACGCCCTGTTGATCCTATGGAAGGGATCGCGCGCCTAATCAGCGCGAGACGTGCATTTTCTGCAAGGAGAACCTTATGTCCAATGCCTTTGGAACCCGTCATCGCCGGCCGACCGATCCGGCGGTATCCGTGTTCGATATCACGCCAAGCGACACAATCGATCTGGGTCAGGTCACCACCGCGCTGAACGTGGCCACGCCCGGCACGGTGCGGGTCACAAGCGTGGATGGCTCGGTGTCGGATGTGACCGTGCATCCCGGCGCCGCCTTTCCCATTCAGGTCACACGGGTGTGGCTGACGGGCACGACGGCGACCGGTATTCGCGGTCTGTACTGACGGGATGTGCCGCCGGGCCTAAAGCCCGAGGCGGCGCATCACATTGCGCGATTTGCGATAGACCACGGGCGGCAACAATTCCTTGGCATAATGCCCCATCTTGTCGGCCGTGGTGGCGCGGTAATCGTTCGATCCCGGGCGCGGCTTGAACAGCGTCGAATGCTCGGGCCGTGAATCGTCCCATGTCGCCGTATAGTAATACAGCGCAATCGACATCCGCGGCAGCCCGTCGGGATGGTTCACCGGTTCGGGGTTGCCATGCCAGGTGTCCGATCCGGTCGAGAAGCAGCACATGCGGTTTTCGGTCGGCGTGAAGCTGGCGACCTTCTTTTCCATCGGTTTGTTCCAGACCTCGAACGATCCGCCCCATTCTTCTTTCCAGGGCGGGTTCAGGTAGATCAGCACATTCAACCGGCGTTCCAGCCGCATCTGCTTGTGGACGTTGAAATCGGCGTGGATGTTCAGATAGCCGCCATTCAGCGTCTTATGGATGCCGGCGCCGATGTAATACGGATCGGGGATCAGCCCCTTGATCCCGGTCATTTCTTCCAGAAACAGAATGAACGGTCGGGAATTGAACGACTGAAACAGGTGGCGCGAGTAATCCGGCAAACGGTCGGGATTATACTGCGATTTCAGCTTTTCTTCCGCAGCATCGAAACTGTCTTCTGCCGATGGCAGACTGTCCAGATCGGCCCGCACCCGTTCGATGATCGGCATCGGCAGGAAGTTGTCGATACAGATGTGATCATAAGGGTCACGCCCCTGATAGCTGTCGGCAAATTTCGCACCAATTTCCTTGGCGGTTTTTGTCTCAAGCGTCAGTGCGTCGACATCGAAGGGAATAACGGGAGAATCGGCCATGGGTCTCGTCACCTGATAAATTACACCTGAGGGGACATAGCGCAGGTGCAGCATGAGGCCAAGAAAACATGATGCATCCCTGCGTCACTTGTGCCGAGATGTGCCTTGCCGACAACGCAGGACTTGGTGATTTGCCGCGTTGCGGCGTATGGTGACGTTATTCTGCCAGTGTTTGTGAGTGTACCTATGGATCGTCGCTATCTCGTCGTGTCTCCTTGTCGCAATGAAGCCGAGTATATGCGTCGCACACTTGATTCCATGGTGGCGCAGACCCTGACGCCTGCGCTTTGGGTGATCGTTGATGACGGATCGACCGATGAAACCCCTGCCATCCTGGCCGAATACGCCGGCAAGCATGACTGGATCCGGGTGGTTCCAAAGCCTGACCGGGGGCACCGGGCCGTCGGACCGGGCGTGATCGAAGCGTTTTATGCCGGTTTAGAGACGGTACCCGATCTTGAAAGCTATGACGTGATCTCAAAGCTTGATCTCGATCTGGATCTGCCGCCGCGCTATTACGAGATCCTGATCGACCGCATGGTTGCCGATCCCCGGATCGGCACCTGTTCGGGCAAACCTTACATCACCCGTGGCAATGAACTGGTCTCGGAACGGCGCAGCGATGATATGTCGGTCGGCATGACCAAGCTGTGGCGGCGCACCTGTTTTGAGGCCATCGACGGCGTTGTGCGCGAAGTCATGTGGGATGCGATTGACTGCCACAAGGCGCGTCAGCTGGGCTGGAAAGCCCTCAGCTGGGATGAGCCCGATCTGCGCTTTGAACATCTGCGCCCCATGGGGTCGAGCCAGGTCTCGATCTTTACCGGCAAACGCCGGCACGGGTTCGGCCAGTATTTCATGGGCAGTGACCCGCTCTATTTCATGGCCACAGCAGCGTTCCGCGCGATGGAACCGCCCTACCTTCTGGGGGGGCTTTCCATGCTTCAGGGGTTCTTTGGCGCGATGCTAAAGCGCGAACGCCAGCTTGATGACCCGGAACTGCGCCGCTTTATCCGGGCCTATCAGCGCCGCATCCTGTTCAAGGGGCGCGCAAAAGCCATGGCCGAAACCGAGGCCCAGCAGGCCCCGGTCTTTCAAGCCGCCCATTCGGTTTAAGCGCCGCTAGACCTCGATGGCCCCGCGGGACCGCGCGGTCCCGCGCGCTGTGCGGTAGAAATCGTGATAGGCCCGATATCCCTGCACGGCTGTATCGATGGCGGATGATCCGCCGCCTGGGCGTGGTTCGGGCACAGTGCCCGGATGGTTGGCATGGGCCTCGATCACCGGCAATTCGTCTTCCCTGATCGACGCGCGATCAAGTCTCAGATACCAGGTGCCAGACCAGGTCTGACCGCTGAAATTGCTGATCCGCACACCGGTGGGTTCGAACGCCACGGTGAAATGGCCAAGTTCCGCATGGAACAGCACATTGTTCACCCGGATCATGTGGCGGGTATCGATGGTTTGGATCGCCTGCCAATACGCCTGATCCGTGGCCCCTGATGGCCCATGGCCGAACATGTCCTGCCGCCCGATCTGGGCATAGGGCACGGTGAAGTTGCTGCCATTGGGAACCGAACCAACCGTACCGGTCTGGTGTTCGTAATTGTACCGCACCCCACGATAGCGCAGCGTCACGCCCGGAATGGGGTTTGACTGCGATGTGTTGACCGGTTGATGAGCCACGATCGGGTTGTTGCTTTGCGGCACATGGGCGACGTTGTTTTCTTCGGTGTAATCCGTGAAGGCGCCGGTATGGGTGGCCATCGACATGTTCGCATCCGCGAACATCGACAAAAGCGTGTTGTTATAGATCGCCACCGGGGCGTTCGTGTTGCCGGGCCCGGGCACATCGGTTTCAAAGGCAAACATGCTGGTCGGCGTGTTGGGCCCCCAAATCGGCACATCCGGCATATAACCAATGCAATTCCGCGCTGTGAAACCGCCCCGATGCACCCGCACAAGCGCCCCAAAGGTGCGCGCCGTCCCGACCAGCAAGGCCCGGTCCAGCAGGATATTGCCCGGATGGTCGGTTTTCTCGGGGCTTTCGCCGGTGATGCGGATCACGTTGTACCCGCCTTCGCAGACCACCCGGTCCACCACGACCGAGGTGTTCACCGCCCCGTTGCCACCAAAGCGCAGGCTGGGGTTCTGGTTCAGATACTGGCCCGACCAGCCGGTGATGTTGAACACATCCGTGCAGGACATATAGATGTCGCGGCAATCTTCGTCGCGGAAGCCGGAATTGATATTGTAGAATGCAGGCTCCTTGCGCCCACCGTTCAAAGCATCCGGATGCTGGGCCAGACGACAGCCCAGGACGTAAAGCTTGCCGCCCCGCACGTTCTGACAATAGATGCCATAGCCACGCCAGTTGGTGCTGACACAATCGGCGAACATGATCTTTGCATCGCCCGTGCGCGCATGTCCCTGGCTTGGGTTCATCGCATACCCACCCGAGACACTGCATTTATGCACACAGATCGCCGGGGCATCGGTTTTCATCAGGTTCCAGGCAAACCCGCCATTGGTCACGCCCAGTTCCTGCGTTGCATCCCAATTGCCGACGAAAGACAGATTTTGCATCGTGATCTGCGTCTCGCCGTCGCCGGTCCAGCTTAGCATCGCAATCTCGCTGTCGGCAGCGGCGCGCAAGGTGACCGGGGTGCCGTCCCATGTATCAACATGGGTCAGACGCCCGTTGTGGATCCGAAGCGAGAAATTCGAGATATCCTCGCCACCCTTGAACGACAGCCGGGTCGGATTGGACCGGGCTTCAAGCGTGTTTCTCAGGCTTGCCAGATCCGAGACAAGCACCCCGTTGGGCGCGCCGGTGAAATCGCCGTCCGCGGCGAAAACAACCGTATTTGACTGGGAATAGTGACTGTCTGCGCTGGCAACTGTCACCGTGGTCGATGCCACGCCGGTGGTGCCATTGGAATCCACAGCCCAAAGATTGACCGTATAGGTGCCGGGCTCGGTCAGACAGAACCCGACGCGCTTGCCGTAAGCGACATTGGCGTTGTTCCAGCCCTGCACCATGTTCTCGGGCGCCGCATAGGGTGGCAAGGGCGCCCCATCGATGGTCCAGACAAAGGTGATCTCGTGAAAACTGGGATCATAGGTCTCGCCCGGCCCCGGGCCACCGCTGACATCAAAACCGGAAATGCCAATCGCCTCCAGCCAGATTGGCGCAGGCGCCACCACATTCGGGGCGGTGGACATCAGAATATCTATATCGGCCATGGCACCACTTTGACCCCAACTTGCAATCGAATTGGCCGCGTCATGCCCCGACTGCAACGCCGAAACAGACACAGAAGATCCTAGCAAGAAACCGTTGAATGTAAAAGCAGGCATCAGCTTAGACCCCACTTTGTCGAAAGATAGGCGTGGTGGTCTGAGCGATTGCCGACATCTTCGGTCACGATGATCTCGCCCACCGATCCGCTGACCCAGGAATTTTTCGACCGGTTCGTCATGGCAAGAAAGGTCACAGATGGCGAGATCTGGGTCAGATAGGTCATGGTCGCGCGCAAACCGTCCGAAACATAGATCTCGGCTTCACCACTGCCGGATTGATCAAACACCGCCGAGACGATGACCGGCCCGGAAAACGGCCCGCCGCTCAATGTCGTGCCACTGCCGATCAGACCAGGGTTCAACCGCCCGTCGAACTGGCTGGGATGGTTGGCGTCGATCTGGAAATCGGCCTCGGCATCGACCCCGAAAATAGCGGCATATTCGCTTGAGACCGCGTCGATCTCGAGCACGAAGTGAAACGCGATATCGCCCGAGGCGGGCACACCCAGCGTCATTTCCATCAGATCATTGTCGAAATTCAGCACATTGCGGCCGTTCAGCATGCGACTGCCGGTTTCGGGGCGGCGGACGCTTTGCGTCTGAACCAGCGGATCGCCCCCGGCCTTGTTGGCCCAGGATGACACCACGCCGCCGGTTTCCGTCAGCGTACCGGCATCATCAGCATCCCACCAGCCGATCAGCTTGGCATCATCGCCGGGCTGAAAGCCCACGCCGATTGTATCGCTCAGCGCCGTGCGCTGGCCAAACCCGTCGGTCAGGGTCTGCCCGACAGACAGTCCGGCACCGCCGATATCCGCCGCCGTTACAGTATAGGTCATGCCGGTCGCGCCCGGAATAACCGCGCCGCCCCGGCGCCATTGCCAGCCCTGCACCGGCAGGCCTGAACCTGTGTCGTAAATCCAAAGCCCGCCCGAGGCGGTCAGTTGCTCGCCTTCTGCGAACAGGCCGCTGATGGTCGGCCGGACCAGATTGATCGGCCCGCCCAGCAAATCGCCGGTATCGACCGTCCAGGTGCCTGCAAAAGCGGCAGGCGCGCTGACCGTGATCTCGATCGTGCTGGTCTCGGCGGTCACCACCAGTGTGTTTTCCGGCGAGATATCAATCGACAATTGCGGCTCGACGATGGTGACATTGATCTGCCCTTGCCGCGTCAGCCCCTGATCGTCGGCCACCTCGTAGACCACAGTGTCGAACCCGGTCAGGCCCGGCGGGGGGGTGTAGGTCACAGTGTCGTCCGCTTCGGCCACAGCCGTCCCAAGCGCAGCCGAGGCCGAAACAAGCGAAATCGCCTGGCCTTCGGGGTCAAAGTCATTGGCCAGAACCGCCACCGATGCAGACCCGCTGTCCTTGGCGATCGTCAGATCATCGTCCAGCGCGACAGGCGCCTTGTTGGTAAAGGACGAAAACCCGCCGGGGGGGCTGCCCATCCAGGTGTTGGCAGGATCAAGGATATCTCGCATCAGACAGCCTCGCGCGCGATCAGTGCCTCGGTGACACCCTCCTTGCGGTACTGAACGCTCAGGCCGGCCGTGAAGCGCACGGCATGGTTTTCCTGAAGCGCAATGCCGTCTTCGGCCGCAGGCGAGGCTGAGGTGGTCACGAAAACACTGCCCTTCCGGGTCTGCCAGACCTCGTCCGTGCTCAGGGTGATGGGGGTGGACCAGCCGGTCGTCGCATCTGTGATCAAGGCCATTCGAACGCTCCTTTGGGCATCTGGGATTTGCCCGGGATGGTCCCGCGAGTTTCTTTCGATGCAGCTAAGTCACCGTGCGGTGCTAAAGACGGCCCCAGCGGTCCAGACGCGCGACCGGCCCGGCCAGACAGGCGGCAAGCCAGGCCAAAGGGTCCGGGCGGCGTGTTTCGGGGGGTGGGGGCGGATAACCGAAACGCTGGTAATCCTCGGCAAAGGCCCGGGCGATCAGCGCGGCATCTGACGGGTGAAGCCCGCTGGCGACCCCTGACGGAATGGCATGTGGGATGGGCGGGCCCTTATCCGCCCCGGTGATCCGGTCCAGCCAGTCGCAGACAGGTCCCATCCCGTCTTCCAGCTGAAAGATTACCGCGCCCTCTGGCACAAAGGCCGATTGCGGTCGGAAATGGTTATCGAACGCATAAGGGTTGCGCCGTGCCACCGCCAACATCAGCCGCAGCCAAAGCGAAAAGGGTAAAAAAGCCAAGACCTTGCCTGCCCGCGTCCCGCGCCGTCCACGCCGCTGCCAGCGATGCTCGCTGGCCATGCGGGCGCTTGGTTCGCGCACCATGGCAAAGACAGTGTCGGGCGCGCGCGGCAAAGCGGCCAATGCATCCTGCCAGATCAGATGCTGCGGCGAATTTGGCGGATCGGCCACCCGCCAGCCACCACGGCGCCACCACAAATCCCAGCCCCAATGCACATGCCCCACCGCCTGACCAAACCGGGCGACCATTGCCTGTTCAATCGACGTGCCCCCCGCTTTGGGGCAATGGGCGAACCAGATCAGTTTGTCAGGCAGACTTAATGACGGCATGGGCACAGCTTTGCCCCAGCATGGTTAGCCACCGGTTAATGCGCGCCCTGCCCGGCCAGCTTAACGCGGCATTAACTCTGCGCACGCGATGAGGCGGACCATGTTTGATGCGCCTCCCCCCCCCGCCGGCCTCCGCGCCATTGCTTTTCACCTGCCCCAGTTTCATCCCGTGCCGGAAAATGACGGCTTCTGGGGGCCGGGCTTTACCGAATGGCGCAATGTCGTCCGGGCGCGGCCCCGCTTTCGCGGCCATGCCCAACCGCATCTGCCGGCAGATTTGGGCTTTTATGACCTGCGGCTGGCCGAAACGCGGGCAGCACAAGCTGCGCTGGCCCGGCAGGCGGGATTGTCGGGCTTTTGCTATTACCACTATTGGTTCGGGGGCAAACGCGTGCTGCACAAGCCGGTGGACGACATCCTGCGTCTGGGCGAGCCGGATTTTCCCTTCATGCTGGCTTGGGCCAATGAAAACTGGACCCGCGCCTGGGATGGCGGCGACCGCGAACTGTTGCTTGAACAGACCTATACCGAGGCCGATACACGCGCCCACGCCCGCCACCTGGCCCCTGCATTCGCCGATCCGCGCTATATCCGGGTTGATGCGCGCCCGGCCTTCGCGGTCTATAATGCCGATGATCTGCCCTGTCCCCGCCGCTGGTGCGATACGTTCCGCGACGAAGTCCAGCGCGCGATTGGGACCCAGCCTTATCTGATCCGGGTCGAACGCTATCTTGATACCGACACGCGCCCGCCCGCCGCGCTTGGCTTCGATGCCGCGCTTGAATTTCAGCCGTTTTCGCGGAATTTCCGCGCCTGGCTTGAAACCCGGCCCGATCTGAAATCGCATCTTGGCCGCCGGGTGAAAAACGGGTTGCGCCGGCGCTGGCAGGCGGCGCAACGCTGGCGCACGTTTGACCGCCATTACGACATGGCCGCTTTCACCGCCTTCGATATCTGTCAGGACGCGCCCGATTACACCTGTTTTCCCGGGGTCTGCCCGTCCTGGGACAATTCAGCCCGCCGCCCACCCGGCAAGGGGATGATCTTCCGGGGCAGTTCCCCCCGGCTTTTTGGCGACTGGCTGGCCGCCAAGGCGCACGCCTTCCAGCCGCCCTCTTCGACCGAAAACCTGCTGTTCATCAATGCCTGGAACGAATGGGCCGAAGGCAACCACCTTGAACCCTGCCTGCGGCATGGACACAACTGGTTGAAGGCTTGTCGCCATACGCTTCTTTCCGAACTGGACGCCCTGACCGCTTGCCGCTAGGCCGGTCTGGTTACGTGAGTTTGGAGAGCGTCCATGTGCAAGACCGCCTATGGCGGGCCGAGGCCCTTAAGCCTCTGGTGTGGCCCTGTCGGTACTGATCATGGCACGCCCGGGCGGCCCTGCAGATGATCGATCGCATCACAGGCCGGTTCCAGGGCGATCACCTGCGCGCCCGCGCGATGCGCGGCACGGCTTTCACCATCCTGCTGTTCGGGCTGCAAAACGTGATGCGGCTTGGCTCGAACCTGATCCTGACGCGGCTTCTGTTTCCCGAAGCCTTCGGTCTGATGGCGCTTGTCCATGTGGTGGTCTCGGGCATCAACCTGTTTTCCGATATCGGTATGGGGTCGGTGGTGATCCGCAGCCCGCGCGGCGACGACCCGGTCTTTCTGGGCACAGCCTTTACGGTTCAGGCG
Source organism: uncultured Paracoccaceae bacterium (assembly GCA_937924905.1). Classification (GTDB taxonomy): domain Bacteria; phylum Pseudomonadota; class Alphaproteobacteria; order Rhodobacterales; family Rhodobacteraceae; genus JAJDOD01. The sequence goes on from CALDUK010000028.1 coordinate 36,971, forward strand.
GTGCGCGGTGTCTTTCTTTATGGCTTTGTCCTCTTGCTCGCGCCTCTGGCCGCGTCTTTCTATGACGAACCGCTTCTGGCCGGTCTGATCATGCTGGCGGGGTTGCAGCTTATCTTTGCAGGCTTCACCTCGATCTCACAGCTGACCGCCAACCGGCACCTGCAGCTTGGGCGCTTTACGATGCTGCAGGTCATCGCCCAGGCCATTTCCATCGGGACCATGGTGGTGCTGGCCTGGTACATGCGGTCTGTCTGGGCGCTGGTGATCGGCGGCCTTCTGCACCCGGCCATTTTCATGGTGTTTTCGCATCTCTTCCTGCCGGGACCGAAGATCAAGCTTGGGCTGGAACGCGCCGCTGTCTTCGAGATCTTCAATTTCGGCAAATACATCTTCCTCGCCACCGTCGCGGGCTTCTTTATCATGCATGGCGACAAGGCGGTTCTGGGCAAGGTGGTCACGCTGGACGTGTTGGCGATCTTTACCGTCGCACTGGTCTTCATGCAGGCCGTGATTGATCTCTCGGGCAATATCAACCAGCGGATCGTCTTCCCGCTTTACGCTCAACGCCCCCCAAGCGAGAGCGCGGAAAACTGGAAAGCCGTCGCCCGCGCCCGCTGGATGCTCAGCATCGGGGCGCTCAGCCTTGGCGGCATCCTTGCGCTGATCGGTGATCCGCTGATCAAACTTCTCTATGATCCGCGCTATGAAGGGGCGGGCCCCATTCTGGTGCTGCTTGGCGTCTGTATCCTGCCGCGCATGATTGTGATGAGCTATCCGCGTCTGGCCACCGCCGCCGGGTTCGCAGGCCGCTTTGCAGCCTATCAGATCGGGGTGGCGCTTGTGCAGACCGGGCTTTTGATCTGGCTGGTCAATGCCATCGGCATTGCCGGGGCACCTCTGGCGATGGCGGGCGCTATCTTTTTGACCCATCCGGCCCTGATCCTGTTGGCCCGGCCTTTTGGCGGGCTGGATCATGTCCATGACATCATCACGCTGACCGCAAGTGCTGCGATCTCGGCGCTTGCCCTTTGGCTGCATTGGGATGCGATACGACCTCTGTTCCCGGGCGCCGCGCCGCTTTAGGCGAAATCCCCTTTATCAGAGCCTATTTATACTCGATCAGTGTCTTGCGCTGGCCGGTCAGGCGACGGTGATGAAACCGGAACGCACCCTTGGCTTCAGCGAATTTCGCCAGCGTCAGAAAGATCGCTTCTTCCCAGGGCTGACCCTGCTGAAACCGCAGCCGCAGCACCTGCACAGGATAGATCAGCAACAACAAAAGCGCCCAGGACGTGATCACAAGTGCAGCCAGGATCGCAACAATCGGGATCAAAGCCCCCCAAGTCAAACTGCGCCGGGCTTGGCGCACCCAGAAGCGTTCAGGAGATTTGCCGTGGATAAAAGCGCCCTCGGCAAAGGCATGGCCGGCGCGCGTCGCCCGCTTCCACCATTGCCCAAACTCGGTCAGATCGGCGTCATGCAATGTCATCTCGGCATCGATCCGGCGGATCCGCCACCCTTTTTCGCGCATCCGAAAACACATCTCGGGTTCTTCGCCCGCGATCAGATCCTCGCGGTACCCGCCCACGGCTTCGACGGCTGCGCGCCGCATCAGGGCATCCCCCCCACAGGCAATCGCTTCGCCAATAGGGCTGTTCCATTCCCGGTCGATCATCCGGTTCCAGCGCGAGGCATCGGGAAACCGTTCGCGCCGCCGCCCGCAGGCCACGGCCAGATCGGGTTCTGCGGCAAAAGCGGCAAGGGCGGCGTCAATCCAGCCGTCGACCAGCTCGCAATCGCCATCAAGAAACTGGATAAATTCGGTGTCAGGCGCAATCTCAAGCGCCGCCTGCCAACCGGCATTCCGTGCCCGCGCGGCGGTGAACGGCACCGACATATCCAATTCGATCACATGGGCGCCAATCTTGCGCGCCTCTTCAACCGAGGTATCGGTCGAATTTGAATCCACATAAACAATCGGTGACAGATTTTGCGCCGCAAGTGCTGCCAAAGCCCGCACCAGCCGGTCTCCTTCATTCCGGCCGATCGCAACGACCGCGACCTTGTCAGACATGTTTGTCGTCCCGCATCCGGATGATCTTGGCAGGAACCCCGCCCACAATCGCCCCTGCAGGGACATCCTTGTTGACCACGGCATTCGCGCCCACGACGGCATCCCGGCCCACAGTGACCGCCCCGATGATCACCGCCCCCGCCCCCAGGCTGGCCCCGTCTTCGATGATCGGGCGTTGCTCTTGCCGCGTGTCACCGGGATTGCCCAGGGTGATGTTCTGGCGAATGATCACATCATTGCCGATCTGATCCGCCACCAGGATCATGCCACCGAAATGCTCAAGCTTGACCCGGCGGCCGACCACCACCGAAAACGGCAGATCAATCCCGCAAAGCCATTGCGTCAGTTTATACATCACCCGGTACACCAGCGTCATCGGTGCGCGCAGCACCTTGGCCTTCAGGCTCATGCGCCAATTGCCAAAACGATGCCAGAACAGGGCCCAGAACCCTTGTGCGAAAAAGTTGCGGTCATGGGTTTCGAAATCTTCGGCGATCAAAGCCCAATAGCCGATATCGCGTGGGTTCATATCGGCGAACCCACCTTGGTGTTTCGAAACAAAGAGATTTGCAGGGGCGTTGATAGCTGAAACTCCTTCGCTATTCACGACCGAAGTCCGGATCGTGTTTCAACCCCAACACTGGACCCAATACATAGCGGTATTGATCCGAGAAGAAATAGAGAGGTTGTCGTGTTGAAGGTCGGCGGCGGAGGATTGCCAGAGCCCGACCGGCCCCAGCCCCCACCATCATGCCAAGCGCGGCCAGAACGGTATAGGCGCGCCCGTGGTTCTTGGTGAAGTACAACCGCCACGCCCGATAGACGAAAGCCGGGCGGCGGCGGCGGTCCTCGGCATGGGACTGCACCTGCGTTGCCGAACCGGCATCATGGACCACCAGTGCTTCGGGTTGATAACGGGTTTCCCATCCCAGCTTGTCGAGACGGCGCATCAGGTCAACTTCCTCGTAATAGAGAAAGAAACCGGGATCGAAGAACTCGGCTTGCGCGATGGCGTAAAAGCGGAACATCACCGAACAGCCCGCGACCCAATCGACAGGACCGGGCGGTGTGTCGGGCGGCAGACCCTGATTGGGCACCAGCCGCGAGACCGGCCCAAACCCCAGAATGCGCTCGAATTCGCCCAAAGCTGTCGGATACCGGAAACAGGCCACGACAAGCTCGTTTTCGGGCGGTTGCTTGATGCCCGCGCCGACCGCACCCGCTTTGGGATGGGCTTCCAGTGTATCGACCAAAATCGCGATGGCTTCGTTGTCCAGCTGGGCATCTGGGTTCAGGAGAAACACGTAATCAGGCGGTGTCTCGCGGCCCAGCAACGCATTCAGCACCACGTTATTGCCGCGTCCAAAGCCGTGATTGGTGTCTTCCAGCCACAGTGTGACCCGGTCGCCCCAACCGCGCGCAGCATGGGCTTCGGTGAATTGCGCGGCATCGTCCCCGGGCGAGGCATTATCAACCAGATGCATCTCGACGTCATGCCCGCCATGGGACCGCGCCAGTACGCTTTCGACGGCTGCGATGCTCATCTCGGGCGTGTTGTAATTGACTGTGATCACAGCAACGCGCATTACAAAGCCCTCCGCCGCGCCGAAAGCGCTTTCAGCGTCAGACCCGGCATCGCAAGGATGCATTCCCAGTATCTCTGCGCCAGCCGCTTTGGGCTGGACAGCATCCGCCAAAGCCATTCTGCCGCAACCGCACGCACCCATCTGGGGGCCCGCACCTGCGCGCCGGAAATAAAATCAAGGCCGGCGCCAATCGACAAAAAGCCGGTTTCTGTCAGGGTTTCCTGCGCGCGGGCGGCAAAGCGTTCCTGTTTCGGCGCGCCAAGGGCCAGAAAAACCAGCCGCGCGCCCGATGCCTTGATCTTGGCAATCGCGTCATCGGCCATGGGCCCATCCGGATCAAACCCCATGGGCGGCGCCAATGTGATCACAACGTCCAACGCAGGATAGCGCGCCTGCAACGCCTCGGCTGCGGCCTCCAGCGACGCCTCGGTCGCACCAAACAGCCCCACGGGCACCGATTGCTCGGCCGCCATGGCCGCCAAAGGTTCAATCAGCTCCGAGCCAGGCATCAGCGTCACATCGCCCTGGCCGGCCAGCTTTGACAGCCAGACAATCGGGTTTCCGTCAGCGGTAATATGGGTGTGGGCGGCATAGGCGCTGCGAAACGCAGGATCGCGCTTCAGCTTCACCACATGATCCAGGTTAAGCGTCGCCACCGAAAACCCCTGACGCGTATCAAAGCGTCGGCGGATATCTTCGAATAGCGCAGCATGGGATGGAACCGTCACGGTTACCAGATCCTGTCCTGCTGGTGTTTCACTCCAGATCATCATCTGCCTGCCTGTTACTTGGGGTACTCGGTACCTGGATTGTCATAGACATCAAAACTTGCTCCGGCCATGCTGAAATGCCGCAAATTTGCCACAGCATCGTCCTGCGTGTCCTTCAGAACACGGACATGTCAGTCCAACACACTGGGCGGACGATGTTTGAATTGTTATAGCAACGCCAGTTTGTGCAAGTTCGGATCCAAGGTATGGCAGACGCGTCTTCCCCCAGTATGAACAGGATCACCAGTTGGCTGACACCCGGCCTGTTCTGGCTGGTTGTCGCGCTGTTGGGGGCCATTGTGTTTTTTGCTCCCGGGCTCGACGCGCTGTTCGAAGCCTGGCAATTGCCGGAATACAGCCATGGGCCGCTGATCCCCATTCTGTCGGGCCTTCTGTTCCTGCGCCAGCTCAAGGAATATCCCCCCGAACCCGGTCCGAAACGCGACCGCTGGGCGGGGGTGATGGTGATTGTCGTTGCCTTGTGCCTGGCCGCCCTTGGCCGGCTCGCGAATATCTCGGATCTTGTGGCCTATGCGACCATCCTGTGGGTCGGGGGCATCCTGCTGGTCAGCTTCGGCTGGGCAACCGGCAAGCATTTCTGGCCGCCTGTTCTGCATCTGGTCTATATGCTGCCCCTGCCGGGCGTGATCTATTACAAGATGACCACCTGGCTGCAATTCGTCTCGTCGGAACTGGGGGTCTATTTCCTCAGATTACTCTCTATTCCAGTGTTTCTGGACGGAAACATCATTGATCTCGGCATCACCAAACTGCATGTGGCCGAGGCCTGCTCGGGGTTGAGATACCTCTTCCCCATCCTGTCCTTCAGCTATATTTTCGCCGTCCTTTACAAAGGGCCGATGTGGCACAAGGCGGTGCTGTTGATCTCGGCGGCCCCCATCACTGTCTTTATGAACTCGGTCCGGATCGCGGTGGCGGGCGTCATCGTGCAATATTGGGGCCTCGACTGGCTTGAAGGCTTCACCCATTTCTTCGAAGGCTGGGTGATCTTCCTGGCCTGTATCCTCATTCTCTTTGCGCTGGCCCGTCTGATGCTGGTTTTCAACAACCGCAAAATGGGGCTGGCCGAAGCGCTGGATCTCGACACCGACGGGCTTGGCACACAGGCCGGACGCCTGCGCCTGACCGAAGCCAGCCCGGCGCTGATCAGCGTGGCCGGCCTGATGCTGGCCGCGACCCTTGCCTGGCAAGCGGTGCCCGAGCGCGGCGTCTCGACCCCGCCGCGGGACAGTTTCGCGCTTTTCCCCCGCACTTTGGGGGACTGGCGCCAGGACGGCGTGCCGCGCCAGCTTTCAGCCAGTGTCGAACAAACGCTGGCCGCGGATGACTATCATTCGATCAATCTGGTCAAACCGGGCGCGGCCACATCGGTCGAGTTTTTCTCGGCCTGGTATGCCGACCAGTCCAAGGGCGGCGTCCACAGCCCCGAGATCTGCCTGCCCGGCGGCGGCTGGGAAATCGCCTGGCTTGAACGCTCGGATCTGACCCAGACCATGGGCGCCGAGATGCCGTTTAACATCAATCGCGCGATTATCCAGAAGGGCGAAACCCGGATGATGGTGTTTTACTGGTTCGACCAAAAGGGCCGGAAAATCGCCTGGGATCTTGCCGCGAAATACTGGCTTCTTGCCGATGGCATACGCACCGGTCGCACCGATGGCGCTTTGGTGCGCCTGACCACGCAAATCATGCCCGACGAATCTGATGCCGCCGCCGAAGCCCGTCTGATGGACGTGCTGCGCGCGGTCGACACCCCCCTTCTCCGCTTCATTCCCGCAGGCTGACATGACCTCTAGAAATTACATCATCATCATCGGGGCCATGAAGTCCGGCACCACAACCCTGTTCGACATGCTGGCCGATCACCCCGCCATCGCACCCGCCGAACCGAAAGAGCCAGGCTTCTTCGCGTTCGAACATGTCTGGTCACAAGGGTTTTCCTGGTTCGACACTTTGTTCGATTTCGATCCCGCACAGCACCGATACCGGCTGGAAGGCAGCACCGATTACACCAAGATGCCCTTTGCGCCCGATGTCTGGAAACGGATGACCGAAAACCCGGATGTTTCGGTCAAACTGCTTTATATCATGCGCCATCCGCTCAGACGGCTGGAAAGCCATGCCCGCCATGTGCAGGGCGCGCGGATGGAACTGGGACGCGAAATCACCCCCAAGGGCGAACACGGGCTGGATCACGGGCTGTCCGCGCTCAATCTGGCGGTGTCGCAATATGCGATGCAGCTCGATGCCTATCCCGAAGCGCGGGCTGCCGGAAATCTGCATGTGCTGACGCTTGAGGGGCTGAAAGACGACCCCAAAGGCACCATGCAGGCGGTCTATGACTTCCTCGACCTCGACGTGCCGGCCCAGAAAGACGAGCTGAAAGCCTCAAACCAGGCCGAAGACCGCACCCGGACCCACCCGCTTTGGGAAAAGCTTGTGCGCATCGGCCCGCTTATCGCGCTTGGCAAGACGCTGCTGCCGCAGGGCCTGCGCGACCGCATTCGCGGGGCCGCGCGCCAGAAGATCGTCACCGATGGACGTTTCAAGCTGAATGACGCCGAAACCACTTATCTAGAGACGTATTACGCCCCTGATTTGCGGCGGCTGCGCGACGAATACGGGGTCGATACAGCGCGCCTGTGGGGGCTTGATCCCTGAGCCTCCGCGCTCTCGCGCGCCAGTGATCCACCCGGCGCAAACCGGCTATAGCGGGTTGTCCGGTCTGGTTTTTCGGGGCGTTCTTCGGTCTCGGCCACCTGAACCGGATCATAATGCGCAAACGCCGCCATCGCGCCCAGCATCAGATAGGCGATCGGATTGATCGTCGAATTGGGAATGATGTACAGATAGTTCCCCGCCATCATCGCCATCATCGCGCCAATGGCGGGTGTGATCTTCTTGCGCCGGGCGGCGCGGGCCGCAAAGAACACCGGAAAGGTCAGCAGGCCGAAATAGGCCAGATAGCCCACCCAACCCGAATTGCCCTTGAACACAATCCACGCCCCGTCGACCAGTGACACATCGCGGCCGGTTTCATCGACAATGCGCATCCGCCCCCAACCGCCCCAGCCAAAGATGGGTTTTTCATTGGCACGGTCCAAAAGCTGGGTTTCGTTGTTCAGCCGGGTCTCAAAGGATTGCGCGCGCTCGGCCGACAGATCGCTTACGAAATCCAGGAACCGGTCCATCGGCTGTTCCATCGCCTCGTGCAGCGCGGGATAGGTCAGAATGACAATCGCCAACACGCTGGCGATCCGGCCCTGCAGCTTGAAGGTTGTCAGCGCCAGAAGTGGCGCGAACACCAAGGCCAGCATGCTGGCTCCCAGGTTGCGGCTCAGCAGCAGCACCAGCATCACCCACATGGCGGCGAAAGGCATCAACGCCCGGCTGCGCACCTCGGGGTCCCGGCTCAGCGCGATTGCCGCCAGCAACACGGTGAACAGGAAAAAGCCCAGCCAAAGCCCGTGGCGCAAGAAGACCAGCGGGCGATACCCACCGCCGCGAATATGCTGCAGCCAGGCATGGGGGAAATAACCATAGACCCACATGTTCAGCTGTGGCGCCATCCGGCGCTCGAACAGCGTGAAGAACGTATAGACCAGCCCCATCATCAGAATGGCCATCAGCAATTCGCGGTGATGCTCGGGCCGGCGCAGCATCCACCAGGCCAGCACCAGCGGGACAATCGCAATCCCGGCTTTGACCATATCGGCCAGCGCATCGCGGGGCGACAGGCCGGGGCGGATGGTGGGGCCGTTCACCAGCGTTTCGGGATTGGTCAGAAACGTGCCAATCGGCGTGACGAACAGAAACATCGCCAGCAGCATGAACATGCAGGCGGGCAAAGGCGTTCGGACAACTTTCAAATCCGGGCCCGGCTTCTCGCGGAACAGCACAGCCCCCAAAGCGGCGGCAAACGAGATGGCAAAGGGCTTGTCATAATCCGCCAGCGGCAGGTTCACCGCAAAGAAATTCTCGGGCAGGAACAGATAGCCGATCACGACCGACCAGATCAGGCCGCGCGGCCCGCCAAGAGCCGCGAAAAAGCCCAGCGAAATAAGGGGCCAGAGTATCAGTGCGGCTGGGGCCATGGACCAGGTTCCCTAAATCATCAACCACTGTGCGGCAAGGCGGGCGTGTCAGCACGGCACCATTGTGTGCCGCTTCTCAACAATCCTGTATCACATGCGCTATATTTTCAGAACTGCCTCAGCATCCGCTGCATTGGCCAAAATTCAAGGTCTTTCCCGTCTTTGCCGCAACCAACCCAGAAATGCGGCATCCGGGTGACGGGGGGGCTTGCGGCTGGCAAAGGCGCGCCATTCGGCCTCCAGCGCATAGACATCCGCGCCCGGCATCAGCGCCCGCGCGGCCTCCAGCGTCTCGGGGCGCAGATGCAGCCCCTCCGCCTCGATCACTCCATGGCGCGGCGTGACCGCGATCATATCACCCGGCTCTTCCTCCAGCCGGTAATCGGGTAAAGTGTCCCTCGCGATCACCTCGCGCAGCATCGCGCGAAACACGCGGCGCGGGCTGGTGGACCCGGACTTCTTCAAAAGAACCTCGACCGACACCCGCCACATCGGCTGTTTGCCGCAATGTTTGCGCGCCAGTTCGTAAAGCCGGCGTTCCAGGGGCTTGCGCAGGTTGAAATAATCCCGGCTCAAGGTCAGCACGCTGCGCGACAGCACCGCCTGAAACAGCCACTCGCTCAGCGTCACCTGAACGCTGACCATGCGCCCGCCCCGGGTCCGGCGCACGATCTCCCAGGCCTCGATCAGACCGAAACC